>NZ_JHQR01000180.1 GCF_014843825.1 Mesorhizobium silamurunense | reverse complement strand
TGGCACGCGCGACAGCTCGGTGAGGCCGAGCGCCAGCGCCTCGGCCAGCCCCTGCAGGCTGCGGCCGGAGGTGACGACGGTCGCCACCTCGCTCAGGGCAGCCAGCGCGGCGTCGATCGCGATGGCTTCCGGAGTCTCCAGCGCCGCGAGCGCCGGCGCGGGATCATCGCCGAGTGCCGCCAGGATGGCGAGATGCAGGGCGAAGGTCACGGTCAGGCTGCGAGTCGCGGCAAAGGCAAGCTCGGTGCCGCCGGCGCCGACAAGGCATGGGATCGTCCGGCCGAGGAAGGAGCCGGCTTCCAGCGTCAGGCCGAAAATGTCGGCGCGCTGACCTGCCTCGGAGAACCACCGCACCACCTCGGCGCTCTCTCCGGATTGCGAGGTGACGAGCACCGTCCTGCCGGTGAGGGGCAATGGCTGGCCGAGCTGCTCCGAAAGCGGCACCGCGATGGCATCGATGCCGCGGGCGCGATAAAGCGGCTCGACGGTCCGGGCGACGGCATGCGAGGCGCCCATACCGAGCAGGACCAGCCTGCCGTTGCGCCTGATCGAGGCAGCGACCTGGCCGGCGATATCGGTGTTGTTCTTGAATGAGGCGATCGCATCCTCATGCTGGCGCGCCATCTCGCGATCGATTGCGGCAAGCCCCGCGGGGCGCTTCTTTTCTCCAATCATCATTATCCTTTCACACCGCCGCTGGTGAGACCCGAAATCAGCGCGCGCTGCATGACGAGGCCGATCAGCACTGGCGGCAAGGCGGCAAGCACGCCGGCCGTGGCGATCAGCCCGTAGTCGGAAACGCGGCCGCCGGCGAGATCGGCGATGGCGACGGTGAGCGTCTTCGCCCGCTGGTCCGAGGTGAAGAGCAGTGCGTAGAAGAACTCGTCCCAGGCAAGCAGCACGGCAAAGAGCGCCGATGTCGCCACCACGGGCGCCGCCAGCGGCAAACTGAGGATGCGCCAGGTCTGGAAGAGCCCGGCGCCGTCGATCATGGCGGCTGCCTCGATCTCGCGCGGGATGGCATCGAAGCCCGATTTCATCAGCCAGGTGGTGAATGGCGCCAGGATCGTCAAATAGATCAGCGCCAGCCCGAAGACGTTGTTGAGCAGGCCGAGATAGGACAGCCCCATATAGAGCGGCACCGAAAGCGCCACCGGCGGCAGCATGTAGGTGGCGATCACCATGGACAGCGACCAGCCGACCGAGGGCGTGCGCGAGACGGCCCAGCCGGCCGGCACGGCAAGCAGGATGGCGGCGAGCGTCGCCATGCCCGCGACCTCGAGGCTGTTGCGCAGCGATGCGGTGAAGGCGGCGCCGGCGCTATTTTCGGTCGTCGACAAAAGCTGCGCATAGCGGGAGAAGTCGGCGCTTTGCGGCCACCAGCGCAAGGGCTTGGCGGCGAGATCGGCCGCCGGCGAAATGCTCATCACGAAGAGCCAGACGAGCGGCGCCAGGATCACCGCGGCGAGCAGGATGGCGCAGGCATAGATGAAGGCGGTGAAGACCGGGTTCTTGCGTTCCATCAGGCGGCGCTCCCCGCGGTCTTCTTGACCAGCGCCGCATAGGCAACGGCAAGCACGGTGACGAGCAGAGTAACGATCAGCGCCAGCGACGCGCCGGAGCCGGCGCGCTGGAAGGAAAAGGCCTCCTGATACACGAGGATCGACAGCGAGCGGGTGCTGTTGGCAGGGCCGCCGCGCGTCATCACCCAGATGATGTCGAAGACCTTGAAGGCTTCGATGGTGCGCAGCACAAGTGCCACCATCAGCGGCCCGGCAAGATAGGGCAGGATGACGAAGCGGAAGCGGGCGAAGGGACCGGCGCCGTCGACCAGGGCGGCGGCGGTGATGTCGCGCGGCACCGCCTGCAGGGCTGCGAGCGCAATGAGTGCCACCAGCGGAAAGTTCTTCCAGCAGTCGGCGACGATCAGCGCCGCCAGCGCCGTTCCGGGCTCGCCCAGCCAGGAACGATAGGCGTCGATGACATGCAATTGCGTGAGTGCTGCGTTCAGCGCGCCATATTCGGGATTGTAGATCAGTCGCCAGAGCGTGGCGTTGACCACGGTCGGCAGCGCCCAGGGCAGGATCATCAATCCGCGCAACACGCTGCGGCCGCGAAATTCCTGGTTGAGCAGCAGCGCGGCCAGCACGCCGATCACCATTTCGGCGGCGACCGAAACGACGGCGAACCAGGTGGTGGTCGTCAGCGTTCGGGTGAAGTTCGAGCTGGTCAGCATCTTGGTGTAATTGTCGATGCCGACGAAATTGCCCGCGGTGCCAACCAGCTTGGCGTCGGTGAAGGAGAGGCCGACGGTGTCGACCAGCGGCCAGCCGATGACGGCGACCATGACCACCAAAAGCGGCAGCATCAGCAGCCACGCACGAGTCGTCATCCAGGTGCCTGACATCCGAGGCGCCTCTCCCTGATCGTCGAAATTTCAGTGATAACACGGGCGGCGCAAGGCCGCCCGCGGTTCAGCGATTGGGTTCAAAGGCCGCTGTTTTCGGCCGCCGTCTTCAGCGCGTCTTCAGGCGAGGTCTGGCCGAGCAGCGATTCCTGGATGGCCTGCTGCAGGGCGGTCGACAGTTCCTGGTATTTCGGCGTGGTCGGACGCGGATACATGGCCGCGAGCCCAAGCTTTGCCGTGGCGATCAGCTCTTCCTGGCCCTTGGTGACGGCCGGGTCGTCGTAGGACGAGGCCCAGATCGGCAGCGAGAGCTTGGCGTACTGGTTCTGCGTCTTCTGAGAGGTCATGAACTCGATGTACTTCCAGGCCTCGTCAGGATGCTTGCTGACGGCGGTGATGCCGAGACCCATCGAGCCGTTGACGGCCGAAACCTCGCTCTTGCCGGCAACGCCCGGCGCCGGCACGACGCCGACCTTGCCGGCAACCTTCGAGTCCTTCGGGTCGTTGGCCATGTTGTACATATAGGTCCAGTTGAGCGCGAAGGCGGCATCGCCGTTTTCGAACACCTTGCGGACGTCTTCTTCCAGGAATTCCTTGGAATTGGGATTGGTCAGGCCCGACTTGTAGCTGTCGACCATGTATTTCAGCGCCTCGAGGCCGCCGCCGTTCTGGAAGTCCGGCTTGCCGTCCTTGAGGAAGTCGCCCTTATAGGCGCTGACCAGGGTGGTGTAATCGCAAATGGCGGCTTCGGCCTGCGACCAGCTCCAGGCGATCGGCGTGGCGAGCAGACCCTTGTCCTTGATCATCTTGGCCTGTTCGTTGAGCTCGTCCCAGGTCTTCGGCGGCGCCTTGATGCCGGCCTTCTCCAGGATTTCCTTGTTGTAGAACAGGTATTTGGTGTCGAGGATCCAGGGCATGCCATAGTACTTGCCGTCATACTGGACGGTGGTCCAGGCGCCGGGCAGCACGCCCTTCTTCATTTCGTCGGTGATCTTCGACGACACGTCCACCAGCACTTTGTTGGTCGCATATTCTGCCGGCCAGATGACGTCGAACAGCACGACGTCGTAACCGCCGCCGGAGCCTTGCGCGAGCACGGTCTTGTCGTGGAGGCCTTCATAGGGAACGAATTCGAGATTGACCTTGATGTCCGGATTGGCCTTGGTGAAGGCCTCGGTCATGGCGCGGACGTCGGCTTCGCTGTAGGCGGCCTGCGCCATGAAGAGCGCGTTCAAGGTGGTTTCGGCGAAGGCGTGGGGAACCAGCAGCCCGCCAATGAAGACCGCGCCCAGAAGTGTCCTACCGATCGATTTCAGCATGTTTTTTCTCCCATTTTAGAAATCCGCGGGTTGGCGGCGTAGGCAGCACGCCGCTCTCCCGAATGCTATCGCGTGTGACCGGATCTGCCGGAGCGGCGGGCGGCGAAGGCTCGGCGCCATGCCGTCTTTTTCTTGAAACCGTTCTGGTCTTCACCATTAAGTCAATTCGCTTGACTTAATTAGTCATGCAATCCTTTAATGGAGTCAAGGGGGAAACGCAGGTGCACGACATCAGCCCGATCCGCGCCAAGAGCGGCACCAACCAGGAGGGGACGAGCGCGCACAACCGCCGCGTCATGATCGAGGCGCTGCGGCTCAACGGCGCGCTATCGCGCGCCGACCTGGCGCGAGCGACCCAGCTCACCAAGCAGGCGGTTTCGAATATCGTCGAGGATCTCGAACGCGACGGCCTGGTCGTGGCGCTGGATGCGGTGCGCAAGGGCAGGGGGCAGCCCTTCACGCCCTACAGGCTGGTGCCGGAAGGCGCCTTCGCCATCGGCCTGCAGATCGACCGACACCTGACACGTGTGGTCGTGGTCGACCTCGTCGGCAATGTCGTGGCCCGCGCCGAGGCGAGCCTTCCGTTCGACCAACCGTCGGAAGGCGTCGAGATCATCCTCGGGCTTGTGGCTCGCGTCAGGCACGAGCTGGCCGGCATCTCCGCCCAATCGGAGCGACGGTTGGTCGGCCTCGGCGTCGCGATGCCAGGGCCTTTCGGCCTCAAGAATCCCGACAACAAATGGATGATGCCGGCCTGGCAGCAATTTCCGCTGCTGGAGACGCTGGCGGCCGGGACCGGACTGAATGTCGGATTGCAGAACGACGCCGCTGCCTGCGCCACGGCGGAGCGCATCGTCGGCGCGGCGCATGGCATCGATCACGCGGTCTGCCTCTATGTGGGTTACGGCATCGCCGCCGGGCTCATCCTCAACGGCGAGCTTTACAGCGGCGGCAACGGCAATGCCGGCGAGATCGGCATGGCGCTGCTGTCTCCCGCGGGGCCAGGTTCGACGCCGCTCGAGCACCGCGCCTCGCTTGCTTCGCTCTACCAGCATCTCGGCCTCAACCCCGCCGATGCCAACCTCTACGAAAAATTGGCCGCCTTGGCCGTCGCGGCAGATCCCAAGGTCATGGGCTGGATCGAAGACGCCGCATCCGATCTGCGCTGGAGCGTGCATCTCATCGAAACGATCTTCGATCCACAGACCGTCATCCTCACCAGCGGCGCGCCCGAGCCTCTGGCCCGGCGCCTGCTGCAGGCCATGCATCCGCTGCTGCCGTCCATCGCCGATCGCCCCGGGCGGCGACTGCCGCGTTTGCAACTCGGCACCACCGATCCATGGGCCATCGCCGTCGGCGCCGCGGCCGAGCCGATCAGCAGGGCTTTCGACCCGCGCTTCTCGGCTATTCTGAAAGCCGGATAGGCGCTCAGTTTTCGCGGGCCGTGGAAAAACATACCTCGAAGGCCGCATCGACCACAGCGAGCTTGGCTGCCTGCACGGCCATGTATTCCTGGAAGAACTGCCGTGAGACCCACATGACGGAATGTCCGCGCTGGCCGACCCAGCCGATACTGCCGAGCGCCTCGGCGTCATGGAGCTTGCGCGCCAGATGCGTGCGCGACAACTTCAACCAATGCGCGAATTCGCTGATCGAAATGACGCCGGTCGGAATCTTCTCGAGGTTGGCGTCCTCCGGGTCGATGCCCGACATCAGCCAGTCCATGACGATGCCGCCGTTGTTCAACCAGATAAACAACGAGAAAGTCTGTTCGGGTTCCCGCACCGGAACGGACGCGAGCAATCCGTCGCAGATCAATGGCTGCAGCTTTGCCAGCACATCGGGCCGCTCGAGGAAGGTTGCCAACCGGTTCCCGCCGTCGATCCGATCAAGCGTCCTCAAATGGGCATGGATCCAGCCGGTGAAGGTCTCAATGGTGGCCGCGGTCACCCGCAAGGGGTGGGCACGGCCATCGCCGCTCATCGAAAGATATTCAGCGACGTTGTAGTGCAGCATTTCCTTGACGAACGCCTCGGCGGTGTTGCGGCTGGCGACTGAATTGCGGCGCACGACCTCGATGAAACGCGCCACCGTCATTTCGGTGCGGCGATCATTGGGGTCGCGCCTGAAATGCAAAGCGAGCCCGACATGGCCGAGCAGCCAGCGCTGCTGGGTGGCAAAAACGGCGGCAAGGCGCGGGCTGGTTTCGTAGATGTGGATAAGCGCGCGCGACTGTTCCTGGACACCGCGGAGAGCTGCCGGATGACTGGCGATCTCTTCGGCACTCAGCGGCATTTCCTGCGGCACTCCCATTCATATCAAGCAACGGCAAATGAAGATTTATAGCCTTCGCCGGTCGTGTCCAGTTGCCTTTTGGAACAACGATGATTGCACAGCAGGTTCCTCGCTAACTCTTTGCATCAGTTTGGAAAACCCTCAAGCAACAGTCGGATCCACAGGTCTCCTTCGTCGAGCGCTCTGCTTCGGCTGAGCCGCGCCGGCGCTTTGTCCTCCACGCCGCCGCGGTGAGATGCCCCTTGCAAGCTGCGAGCCGCGACCTATCGTGCGGTTTGAAATCCGTCACCTCAGGCCGCCGCCGAGTGAAGCAATGCCGAGAACGATCCGGACGCTGACGCCCAGCGAAGTGGAAACGCTTGTCGACTGGGCGGCGGGCGAGGGCTGGAATCCGGGTATCGGCGATGCCGCCGCACTCAGGGCCGCCGATCCGGAAGGGTTCATCGGCGCCTTCGCCGGCGGCGAGATGGTGGCCGGCATTTCGGCTGTCGCCTACGGCGCGGGATTCGGCTTCATCGGCCTCTATATCTGCCGGCCCGACTGGCGTGGCGAAGGCCATGGCAAGGCGGTCTGGGACGCCGGCATGGCCCGGCTCGGCGACCGGATCGTCGGTCTCGACGGCGTGCCCGAGCAAAGGGCCAACTACCAGCGCAAGGGGTTCGTGCCTGCCTATGAGACCGTCCGCTTCAGCGGAGCTGTCCGCCTGGCCGGCGGCAGCGACATCCTGCCCGCGACGGCCGCCAGCTTCGCCGAGATCCTCGCTTACGACCGCCAGTGCTTCCCGGCGCTGCGCGAGGCCTTCCTGCGGGAATGGCTGCAGCCGCCCCGGATTGCGCTCATGTCCGCCGGCTCGGCCGGCATTGCCGGCTATGGCGTGGCACGCCGATGCCGCGAGGGATTCAAGATCGGCCCGCTGTTCGCCGATGGGATGGACACAGCCTTGGCGCTGGTGGCGGCGCTGGCGGACAGGACAGCGGGCGAAGCGCTGCATATCGACGTGCCGGCCACCCAGGTCGGCTTTGCCGCCATGCTTCAGGCAGCCGGCATGGTTGCGGGCTTCACGACGACCCGCATGTACAAGGGCGGCAAGCCGGGCAACGCCCCGACGAAGGTTTTCGGCATCACGACGCTGGAGTTGGGGTGAGCGCGGATCGCAGGCCGAACCTGTTGGGATCACTGTTCGTCTGGCGTGGTGCACGCGACATGTCTGCGGGACATGGTTCGCATGGAACCAAGGATGGCGTTTCGTGGAGGTTATCGAAATGGCTGGCAGGACAGTCCTGATCGCGGGCGGTGCCGGCGGGATGGGTCTCGCGACCGGACTTCGCCTCGCGGCTGACGGCGACAACGTCGCGCTTGCCGACCTTCCAGGTGTGAAACTCGATGATGCCGTGGCAAAGATCGCCGCGACCGGCGCAAAGGCGATCGGCTTGCCGCTCGATATCCGCTCCGTCGCCGCCTGCCGGGAGGTTGTCGACAAAACCCGTGAGTGGGGCGGCCGTCTGGACATTCTCGTCAACGCTGCAGGCGTCTGGCTCGAGGGACCGGCAAGCGAGGTCCAAGAAGAGCAATGGGACCTTGTGTTGGACGTCAATCTCAAAGGCGCGTTCTTCCTGATCTCGGCCGCCATTCCGCATCTCGCAGCGGCGCAAGGTGCGATCATCAATATTGCGTCCGACGCGGGCATCGTCGGCAACAACGGCGCGGCGGTCTTTTGCGCCTCCAAGGGCGGGCTCGTCCTGCTGACCAAGGCCCTCGCCCTGGAGCTTGCCTCGCGCGGCATCAGGGTCAACGCCGTCTGCCCCGGCGACACGGCGACGCCGATGATCGAGTATCAGGCGACGACCTATGGCGGAAATGATCCGGACGGTTACAAGCGGAAGCTCCTGGGGCACTATCCGCAAGGGGAAAGAGCTCGCTTCATCACCGTGGAGGAGATCGCTTCCTTCATCCACTATCTTTGCCAGCCCGGCGCGGCGCCGATCACCGGGGCCGCGCTTTCGATCGATTTCGGCATCAGTGCCGGATACTGAATTGCGGCGGCATCGGCTTCATCGCCTGGAGGGTTCATGCTCCTGTTTCGCAAATCCCGCACGGCACTGGTGACCGGTGCGGGCGCCGCCGACGGCATCGGCGTCGCCGTCGCACGCGCGCTCGGCGAAGCCGGGCTTGCGGTCGCCATTACCGCCTCGTCGCAGCGTGTCGCGCAGCGCGCTGAAGAGCTGCGGGCGGAAGGGCTCGATGTCCGCGCCGTGGTGGCCGATCTGACGCGCGCGCCGGATGTCGAGCGGCTGTGCTCGGAGGTCGGCGAGATCGATATCCTCGTCAACAATGCCGGCATGGGAACGGTGGCCCAGCCGGCCTTGCAGCGGCGATTTCTCGATCTCAGCGAGAGCGACTGGGACCGGGGCATCGATGTCAGCCTCAAAACCGCGTTCTTGAGCATACGCGGATTCTTGGCCGGCATGGTTCAGCGCGGGCATGGACGCGTGGTGAACATGGCCTCGGTCACCGGACCCTACGTCTCCAACGAAGGAGAGGCCGCCTATTCCGCGGCCAAGGCGGGCATGGTCGGGCTGACGCATGCGCTTGCCCTCGAAGTCGGCCGCAGCGGCGTCACCGTCAATGCCGTGGCGCCGGGCTGGATCGCGACGGGCGCCTCGACGCCGGAAGAGCTCGTTGCCGCGCAAAACACGCCGCTTGGACGCGCCGGCACACCTCAGGAGGTCGCCGCCGCCGTCCTGTTCCTGGCGTCCGACGGGGCGAGCTACGTCAATGGCGCCGTCCTCGTCGTGGACGGCGGCAACATCCTGCAGGAGCGCAAGGGCTGACCGCGATGGGCGAGCCCTTGGCCGCTGCCATCGACCGTTATTTGTTCTCGGCTGCCACAGTGTCCGGCACCACCACCAGCTTGCCGACGAAGTCCTTGGCCATGAAGTCCGTCTGGGCGCGGTGGAAGTCCGACAGTTTGTAGACGCCGCCGACCAGCGGCTTGATTTTCTTTTCCTCGATGTAGCCCACGATGCGGCGGAAATCGCCCCTGGTGCCCTGGCTCGAGCCGTGCAGCTGCAGCTGCTTCAGATACATGGTGCGGAGGTCGAGCTGCACGACCGGCCCGGCAATGGCGCCCGCCGTGGTGTAGCGGCCTTCGGGCCGCAAAATGCGCAGCAGGTCGTTGAAGATGGTGCCGCCGACAAGGTCGGCGACCACGTCGATGGGTCGACCGCCGGTCGCTTCGTTGACCGCGGCAGGCAGATCGGCCACGCCGCGCGTGATCACCTTCTCGGCGCCGATGTCGAGCACGGCCTGCTCCTTGCCCTTGCCGACGACAGCATAGGGGATGGCGCCGCGCGCCCGCGCCAGTTGCACGATGCCGGAACCGACGCCGCCGGACGCGCCGGTGACCAGCGCCCGCTCGCCGGCCTTGAGCTCCGCGCGTTCCAGCATCTGCTCGCCGGTGAGATAGGCACAGCAGAAGGTGGCGAGCTCGACGTCGCTGAGGTCGGTGTCGACGACATGCGCGTTCTCGGCCGGCAGCGCCTGGTATTCGGCATAACCGCCGTCGCGGCCGTGGCCCATATAGTCGATGTCGGCAAGCGAATCGTCGTCGCGGTTGTAGATGGAGAAATCGACCATCACGCGTTCGCCGATGCGGCTGGCAGGCACGCCGTCACCGACGGCAACGATGGTGCCCACCGTGTCGGTGCCCTGGATGCGCGGGAAGGTCAGCGTGTTGCCCTGCCGGCGCCAGGTCGACACCGCGGCGGCGTCCTCCTCCGTGCCATAGGCGCCCTGGCGCACCCACACGTCGGTGTTGTTCATGCCGCAGGCGCTGACCTTGACCAGCACTTCGCCGGCAGCCGGCGAGGGCACCTTCACGTCGGTCCGGTAGACGAGCTTTTCCAGACCGCCATGGCCGGTGAGCTGCACGGCGGCCATCATGGCTGGAACAGTTCTTGTCATGGCGTTCATGTCGCTTCTCAGATGCTGGCCAATACGCTCTTCACCGCGTCGGCGGTCTTGGCGACGATCGTGTCGGCCTCCTCGCGCGTCAGGCAGAGCGGCGGCGCGAATCCGAGAATATCACCCTGCGGCATGGCGCGACCGATGACGCCGCTTGCTGCAAGCGCTGTGGCGATCTGCGGCCCGACCTTCAGCGAAGGATCGAAGAAGACGCGGTCGTCCCGGTCCTTCACGAACTCGACCGCCGCCAGCATGCCGTCGCCGCGCACCTCGCCGACGTTTCTGTGGCCGCCGACGGCCTTGGCCAGCTCGGCGCGGAAATAGGCGCCGGTCTCACCCGCATTCCTAACCAGATCCATCTCATCGATCAGTTCGAGATTGGCGATGCCCGCAGCAACGCAGATCGGATGCGCCGAATAGGTCCAGCCATGGCCGAGCGAGCCCAGCTTGTCGGAACCCTTGACGAGCACCTGCCAGACCTTGTCGGAGACGATGACGCCGGAGAGCGGCGCATAGGCCGAGGTCAGGCCCTTGGCGATGGTGATCAGGTCAGGCTGGATGCCGTAGTGGTCGGAACCGAACATGGTGCCGAGACGGCCGAAGCCGGTCACGACCTCGTCGGCGACGAGCAGCACGTCGTACTTGTTCAGCACCGCCTGGACCTTCTGCCAATAGCCGGCCGGCGGCGGCACGATGCCGCCGGTGCCGAGGATCGGCTCGCCGATGAAGGCCGCGACCGTGTCCGGGCCCTCGGCGAGGATCATCTCCTCGAGCTTGTCGGCGCAATATTGCGAGAATTGCTCCTCGCTCATCGAGCGGTCCGCGCGGCGGAAATAATAGGGCGCCTCGGTGTGCATGATCGGCGCGCGCGGCAGGTCGAAAGCGTTGTGGAACAGCTCGAGCCCGGTCAGCGAACCCGTCATGACGCCAGAGCCGTGATAGCCGCGCCAGCGCGAGATGATCTTCTTCTTCTCGGGCCGGCCGAGAACATTGTTGTAATACCAGATCAGCTTGATGTTGGTCTCGTTGGCATCGGAGCCGGAAAGGCCGAAATAAACCCTCGACATGCCCTTCGGCGCGCGGTCGATGATCATCTTGGAAAGCCGGATCGAGGCCTCGGTGCCGTGGCCGACATAGGCGTGGTAGTAGGCGAGGTTCCTCGCCTGCTCGGCAATGGCATCGGCGATCTTCTGGCGGCCGTAGCCGACATTGACGCAATAGAGGCCGGCGAAGGCATCGATGCTCTTCCTGCCGGTGTTGTCCCACACGGTGACGCCTTCGCCGCCGGCCATAATGCGGGCCGGCGATTCGCCGCGCGCATGCGTGCCCATATGCGTCGAGGGATGGAAGAAGTGGTCGCGGTCCCAGGCCGAAAGTTCGTTGGATTGTTCAAGCATCTTTTTTCTCCTGCAGGGAATTCTTCCGGCGTGGGCTAGGCGACGTCCAGACAAAGGTATTTCAGATCGGTGAAGGCTTCGAGGCCGTGGCGCGAGCCTTCGCGGCCGATGCCGGACTGCTTGACGCCGCCGAACGGGATCGGCGCGCCGGTGATCTTCACCCGGTTGATCGCGACCATGCCGTAGTCCAGCGCGCGGCCCATGCGCGCCTGCCGGGCGCCACTTTCGGTCACGACATAGGCGACGAGGCCGTATTCGGTAGCATTGGCGCGGGTCACGACTTCTGCTTCGTCGTCGAACGGCGTCACGGCCGCGACCGGGCCGAAGGTTTCCTCATGCATGATCAGCGCGTCGTCGTCCGTCACGTCGACGAGCAGCGTCGGCTGGAAGAACAGCTGCCCGGCCGCGTGACGCTTGCCGCCGGTCAGGCACCGCGCGCCGCGTGCGAGCGCGTCCGCCACCTGCTCCTCCACCTTCTTGACGGCACGTTCGTGCATCAGCGGCCCGATATCGGCGTCGCCGGAAAGCCCGTTGCCGGTGCGAAGGCTTTCGATGCGGCGCGCGAAAGCGGCGCAGAACCGCTCGTAGATCGGCCGCTGCACATAGATGCGGTTGGCGGCGAGGCAATCCTGGCCGGAGGTGACGAATTTGGCGTCGAGCGCGATCGTCACCGCCTTGTCGACATCGGCATCGTCGAAGACGATGAGCGGCGCATGGCCGCCGAGTTCCATGACCAGGCGCTTCATGGTCGGTGCGCTCTGCGCGGCGATCTGCCTGCCGACTTCGGTCGAACCGGTGAAGCTCATGGCGCGGACCCTGGTGTCGGCGCACATCGCGCCGACAATCGTTCGCGCATCGCCGGTGACGACGTTGAAGACGCCGGCCGGCAGCCCGGCGCGCTCGCCGAGCTCGGCTAGTGCCAGCGCCGACAAAGGCGTTTCGGAAGAGGGATGCGCGACGATGGTGCATCCGGCAGCAAGGGCGGCCGCCGCCTTGCGGGTGAGCATGGCGGAAGGAAAATTCCACGGGGTTACGACGCCGACAACGCCGAGCGGCTCGCGGCGCACGGTCATCTCGGCGTTGGGCAGGTGGCTGGTGACGCTTTCGGCGTTGAGGCGTTTTGCTTCCTCGGCATACCACTCGACGAAGGAGGCGGCGTAGTCGATCTCGCCCAGCGATTCCTTGAGCGGCTTGCCCTGCTCGAGCGTCATCAGCAGCGCCAGATCGTCCTTGGCGGCGACGATCAGATCGAACCATTTTCGCAAGACCCTTGAGCGCTCCTGCGGCAGGGCCGAGCGCCAGGCCGGGAAGGCGCGCGAGGCAGCATCGATCGCTTTCGTCGTCTGGCCGGCATCGAGCGCGGCGACGAAGGCGACCGTGGCGCCGGTCGCCGGATCGGTGACTTCAAAACTTTCCGCCGCCTCGCTTGCGGTCCAATGGCCGTCGACATAGGCGAGCGCGCGCCGCAGGCGGCGGTCGGCAAGGCGGTCGAGCGCGTCGTGGTGATTCGTGCGGGCAAAATGCGCGGACATCGATTGTCTCCCGGTGCCAAGGCGATGCGGAGAGACTAGCCGCGCGGCTGAGACAGAGAGGCTGTTTCGGCACCATCAGCCAGAAAGATTGTCTCTAATCACCCGCAGGGCCAGACAATCTCTCTAGCTTTGCCCCGGCAGCAGATCGGCGACCGGCAACACCGTCTCCTCCTTCACCGTCTTGGTGACGATGTAGGTGAAGTATCGGTCGATGCCGATCTCGCGTTCCAGCAGGCTATCCACCAGCCGCTGATAGGCGTCGACGTCGCGCGCCATCACTTTCAGCACATAATCGACGCCGCCGCCGACCGACCAGCAGGCGACGATCTCGGGTATGTCGCGAACGACCCGCTCGAAGCGATCGAAATCGGCCTGGCGGTGGTTGGCTAGGGTCACCTCCATCAGTACCGTCGCCACCGGCGCGATGCTGCGCATGGCGATCGAAGCGTGATAGCCGGAAACGATGCCGGCCTTCTCCAGCTTGCGCAGCCGCATCCAGCAGGGCGTCGGCGACAGGCCGACCTTCTCGGCCAGCGCCAGCTTGGTGATGCGCCCGTCGCGCTGGATGGCGTCCAGGATCCTGAGGTCGATCGGGTCGAGTTTCACTGCCGCCATGCCGGCTCCGTTTTTTGCTCAAGGCACCATGACGATGCATTATTTCGATTGTCAATTGCACTGATTTCGATCTCTAATAAGTCATGACATTATGGCAGCCAGATCCTGCGCTCATCCGACGACCGGCCTATCTCTCGCTGGCCGACCAATTCGCCCGCGCGATCCATGACGGGCGGCTCGCCAATGGCGCGCGGCTGCCGACGCACCGCCGCCTTGCGGACGACCTGAAACTTTCGGTGCAGACCGTCAGCCGCGCCTATGAGGAGCTGATCCGCCGCGGCCTGATTTCCGGCGAGGTCGGGCGCGGCAGCTTCGTTCAGACGCAGCGCCGCGAGCCAGAGCCGCCCTACCTTCCGGAACGTCTGGGCGAGGTCATCGACCTCTCCATCCTGAAGCCGGTCTGCGAGCCGATGCATCTGGAGAAGCTGAAGCAGGCGCTCTCCTGGCTGGCCGAGAACCTGCCGTCGAGCTCGGCGCTGTCGTTCCGGCCGAACATGGTGTTCCCGCGCCACCGCGCGGTGGCGGTCGAATGGCTGAAGCTCTGCGGCCTCGAAGCCTCGCCGCAGAACGTCAACCTCACCAACGGCGCCACGGCCGGCATGACGGTGGCGCTGATGAGCGTCGCGCCGCCCGGCTCGACGGTCGCCACAGAGGCGATCGGCCATCACACGCTGGTGCCGCTTGCGCGCTATCTCGGCTTCAACCTCGAAGGCCTGCCGATCGACGACAATGGACTGATCCCCGAGGCGTTGGACGAAGCCTGCCGTCTCTCGGACATCCGCGCCGTCTTCGTCCAGCCTTCGGTGATCAACCCGACGGCGACCCTGATGGACGCCAACCGGCGCGAGCAGATCGCGGCGGTGGCGCGCAAGCATGACATCGCCATCATCGAGAATGATGTGCTTGGGCCGCTGGTCGAAGGCAGGCCTCCCGCCGTCGCCGCCTTCGCGCCCGAGCGGACGCTCTACGTCACCTCATTCACCAAGATCGTCGTGCCCGGCCTGCGCATCGGTTATCTCGCCGTGCCGGACCGCTACGTCGCGGCCGTCGCCAACCGCCACCTCGTCTCGAACTGGATGGCAACGCCGATGGTGGCGGAGATCGCGACGCGCTGGGTGAACGACGGTACGGCGATCGAGTTGGTCAAATGGCAGCGCGGTGCGCTGAGACGCCGGCAGGAGATCGCCGCTGAGGTGCTCACGGGGGTGGACTATCGCTTCCATCGCGATGGGCTGCATCTCTGGCTGGAGCTGCCGGGCGACCGCGCCGAGGAGAGCTTTGTCGCCCAGGCGCGCCTGCGCGGTGTGGCGATCGCGCCGGGCACGTCTTTCCGTATCGCCGCCACGCCATGGCATCCGGCCGTCCGCATCTCGCTCGGATCGACCACCGAAGGGGAACTGCGTGCCGGCTTGAGCGTTGTCGCCAAGCTCCTGCTTGGCGATCCTGAGCATCTCCTGCTCGCCATTTGACGCACAAGCTGAATGCAGATTGCCCTGAAATTGTGCGGCGCGCGAAATATTGTCATGATATTATTTTCCTGATTGACATGATTTGGCGCGTTTCGCATCGTTAAGGGCATAGGCCGCTCCAGAACGGGGAAACATATTGCCCGCGCCCATCATCAAGGTCGATGCCATTTCGAAGAGCTTCGGCACCTTCAAGGTGCTGGACGGCCTGTCGATGCAGGTCATGCCAGGCGAGAAGCTGGCGCTGATCGGCCCGTCCGGATCGGGCAAGACGACGATCCTGCGCATCTTGATGACGCTGGAGAAGATCGACGGCGGCCATATCCAGATCGACGGCGAACAGCTCTATCACATGGAGCGCAACGGCCGGCTGCTGCCGGCCGACGAGCGGCACCTGGCCAAGATGCGCCAGAAGATCGGCATGGTCTTCCAGCTCTTCAATCTGTTCCCGCACAAATGCGTCATGGACAACGTCACGCTGGCGCCGATGCTGACCAAGGGCGTCGCGCGCGCCGCCGCCGAAAAGCGGGCGATGCAACTGCTCGACATGGTGGGGCTGGCCGACAAGGCCAAGGCGATGCCGGCGCAGCTTTCCGGCGGCCAGAAGCAGCGCGTAGCGATCGCTCGGGCGTTGGCGTTGTCGCCCAAGATCATGCTGTTCGACGAGGTTACCTCGGCGCTCGACCCTGAGCTGGTCGAGGAGGTGCTCAACGTCATGCGCAAGCTCGCCGCCGAGACCGATATGACGATGCTGCTCGTCACCCACGAGATGGGCTTTGCCCACGACTTCGCCGACCGCGTGCTGTTCTTCGACCGCGGCAGGATCGTCGAGGAAGGCAAGCCCGATGAGATTTTCCGCCATCCCAAGCAGGAACGCACGCAGGGCTTCCTGAAGAAGATCATCGCGGCCGGACACCGCGTCTGACCGCAATGCCCTAGGGCGGCGAAGCCGTCCCGAAAATCGGAAACGGTCGGCGAGAACGCCGTCCCGAACCGAGCAAACCAAGAAGAGAAACCAAGGAGTTGGGAACGATGAAGAAACTTGGCATCCTGGCTGGCGTCGCCGGCCTCGCAGTGAGCGCAATGCTGCTCGCCTCCGGTGCGCGTTCGGCGGACGACGCAAAGCTCGAGCAACTCAAGCAGCAAGGCTTCGCCCGCGTCGCCATCGCCAATGAGCCGCCCTATACGGCGGTCGCCGCCGACGGCAAGGTCTCGGGCGCGGCGCCGGACGTGGCGCGCGAAATCTTCAAGCGCCTCGGCGTCAACGACATCGTCGCCTCCATCTCCGAATATGGCGCTATGATCCCCGGCCTGCAGGCCGGCCGCTTCGACGTTGTCACCGCCGGCCTGTTCATGAAGCCGGAGCGCTGCGCGGCGGTCGCCTATTCCGAGCCGGTGCTGTGCGATGCGGAAGCGATGCTGGTGAAGAAGGGCAACCCGAAGGGCTTCAAGAGCTATGAGGACATCGCCAAGGATACCTCCGCCACCGTCGGCGCGCCGGGCGGCGGCACCGAGGAGAAGCTGGCGCTCAATGCCGGCGTGCCGCGCGACCGCGTCATCGTCGTGCCGGACGGCCAGAGCGGCCTGAAGATGGTGCAGGACGGCCGCATCGACGCCTATTCACTGCCGGTGCTCTCGATCAACGACCTCATCAAGAAGGCCAACGATCCGAACCTCGAAGTGATCGCGCCGGTGCAGGGCGCGCCGGTCTATTGCGACGGCGCCGCCTTCAAGAAGGGCGACGAGGCGCTGCGCGATGCCTATGACGTCGAGCTTGCCAAGATGAAGAAGTCGGGCGAGTTCGCTAAGATCATCGAGCCCTACGGCTTCTCGGCCAAGGCGGCGATGTCGACGACGCGCGAGAAGCTCTGCGCGGCGAAGTAGTGTTCTTTTGCCTTCTCCCCGTTGACGGGGAGAAGGTGGCCCGAAGGGCCGGATGAGGGGCGGCGCCAGCATTTGAAGGTTAGTGCTGCCCCTCATCTGCCTGCCCGTCCTCCGCAACAACTGCGCTGCAGCTAGGGAGGGTGAACCGGCATCTTCTCCCCCGCGAACGGGGAGAAGGAGCTGTCGCGACCGCCTCGGACAAACACAAACGTAGGACACTTCGCACTTCATGACCCAGTGGTCCGGCTATCTCGGCCTGATATTGCAGGGAGCGCTTGTCACCATCGAGCTGACGCTGATGGGGTCGGTGCTCGCGCTGATCATGGCCTTCCTCGCCGGCATTGGCCGCGTGTCGCGCTTCTCCATCGTGCGGGCACTGGCGACGATCTATATCGAGTTCTTCCGCGGCACCTCGATCTTCGTTCAGCTGTTCTGGGCCTATTTCGTGCTGCCTTTCGTCGGCCTGTCGCTGACGCCGCTGCTGGCGGGCGTGCTGGCGCTGGGCCTCAATGTCGGCGCCTATGCCGCTGAGGTCGTGCGCGGCGCCATCCTGTCGATCGGCCGCGAGCAATACGAGGCCTGCACGGCGCTCAACCTCGGCCGCTGGCAAGGCATGCGCCACGTCATCCTGCCACAGGCGCTGCTGGTCATGCTGCCGACCTTCGGCAACAACGCCATCGAACTGCTCAAGGCGACGTCGGTCGTGTCGCTGATCTCGCTCGCCGATCTCACCTTCCAGGCGCAGGTGGTACGCTCGCAGACCGGCAGCACGCTGATGCCCTTCGTCTCCGTGCTCGTCATCTATTTCGTGCTCGCGCTGATCATCTCCTGGGGCGTGCGCTCGCTGGAGCGCCGCATGGCGCGCGGCCTCGACGGAGTGCGTGTGTGATGGAATGGGATTGGAATTTCGTCCGCGAGATCATGCCGACCTTGATCCAGGGCGTGAAGATCACGATCCTGGCGACGGTGCTCGGCTCGGTCCTGGCGGCGATCGTCGGTCTGGCGATAGCGCTGGCGCGGCGTTCGCCGAACCGGACCGTGTCGCGCAGCGTCGGCTGGTTCGCCGAGTTCATCCGCGGCACGCCGCTTCTGGTGCAGCTCTACTTCATCTTCTACGTTCTGCCCGACATCGGCATTCTTTTGCCGCCGCTGGTGGCAGGCGTCATCGGGCTTGGCCTGCACTACGGCACCTACACGGCCGAGGTCTATCGCGCCGGTATCGAGAATGTGCCGCGCGGCCAGTGGGAGGCCGCCAAGGCCTGCAACCTGAGCGGCTACAATACCTGGACGCATGTCATCCTGCCGCAGGCGATCCCACCGATGATCCCGGCTCTGGCCAACTACTTCATCGCCATGTTCAAGGAAACGCCGCTGCTTTCGGCGATCACCGTGCTTGAACTGATGAACCAGGCCAAGAGCGTCGCCAACACCTACTATCGCTATATCGAGCCGATGACGCTGGTCGGCGCCTTCTTCCTCGTCATCAGCCTCTGCTCCGTCGTACTCTTGCGCTGGCTGGAGCACCGCTACGGCAGGATCGAGAGATGAAAGTCATGAACCCGTTGCCCGAAATCCGGCTGGCGCCGAGCCGGCCCGCCCTCGATGCGCGTCCGCTTGAAAAGCGCGTCGGCCTGATCACCCTTGCCACCGACCATACCAGCGAGGTCGACTTCCGCCGCATGGTGGCGAGCGAGCGGATCGGCGTTTATGTGGCGCGCATTCCCTATGCCAATCCGACGACGCCGGAAAACCTGCGCAAGATGCAGCCGTCGCTTTCGGCAGGCGCGGCGCTGATCCTGCCGGACGAGCCGCTCGACGCCGTCTGCTATTCCTGCACATCGGCCTCCGTGGTGATCGGCGATGCCGAGATCGAAACGGCGATCCAAGCGGCCAAACCGAATGTTGCCGTGATCACGCCACCCATGGCAGGCGTGCGCGGACTGAACGCCTTTGAGGCGAAGCGGATCAGCATTCTCCCCCCTTACACCGTCGAGACCAGCCGGCCGATGGCAACCTATTTCGCCGCGCACGGCTTCGACATCGAGAGCTTCACCTGCCTCGGCTTCGAGGACGATCGCGAGATGGCGCGCATCAAGCCCGGTTCGCTCGTGGACTTGGCGCGCAAGGCAACGCACGCGCAGGCCGATGCGCTGTTCGTTTCGTGCACCGCGCTGCGCGCGGCGCTTGCCGTTCCAGGCATGGAAGAAGCGATCGGCCGCCCGGTCGTCACCAGCAACCTGGCCAGCGCCTGGAACTGCTTGCGGCTCTGCGGCGACGACACGCCGCGGCCGGAGTTCGGCCGGCTGATGACGAAGTCATTGGCCCAGTGATCGACATGGAAGTCACGCTTCAGCATATTCGCGCTGCGCGCGAAAATATTGCCGGCAAGGTCGAGCGGACACCCGCCGTTAAGTCGCAAAGCCTCTCGGACCGCGCGGGCCATCCCGTCCACCTCAAGCTGGAACATCACCAGACCACCGGCGCGTTCAAGCTGCGCGGTGCGTCCAACGCCATCGCCGCGCTGAGCCCGCAAGAAAGATCGCGCGGCGTTGTCGCGGCGTCGACCGGCAATCACGGTCGCGCGCTCGCCCATGCGGCGAAACTCGAAGGCATGCGCGCGGTGATCTGCATGTCCAGGCTGGTGCCCGAAAACAAGCTCGACGCCATCCGCCGCCTCGGCGCGGATATCCGTATCGTCGGCAACAGCCAGGACGACGCACAACAGGAGGTCGACAGGCTGGTCGCGGAGGAGGGGCTCATCATGCTGCCGCCCTTCGACCATCCAGACATCATCGCCGGGCAAGGCACTCTGGGCCTGGAAATCATGGAGCAGGTTCCGGACGCAGCAGCTGTGGTGGTGCCGCTTTCCGGCGGCGGATTGGCAGCGGGCGTCGCGGCGGCGGTCAAAGGGGTGAGCCCGGGCACCAAAGTCATCGGCGTCTCGATGGCGCGCGGTGCCGCGATGAAGGCGAGCCTCGATGCCGGGCGTCCCGTGCAGGTCGAGGAACTGCCGACGCTGGCGGATTCGCTCGGCGGCGGCATCGGCCTCGACAACCGGCTGACCTTTGCCATGTGCCGTGGCCTGCTCGACGATGTCATCCTGCTCTCCGAGGACGAGATCGCCGCCGGCATCCGCCATGCCTATGCGGAAGAGCGCGAGATCGTCGAGGGCGCGGGCGCCGTCGGCATCGGCGCGCTGCTTTCCGAAAAGGTGAAGGTGAACGGCCCCACCGTTCTTATCCTCTCCGGCCGCAACATCGACATGAGCCTGCATCGCCGCATTGTCTGCGGCGACCCTGAACTGGAGGAGAGCGCCGCATGAGCCGCATGACCATCCTCACCGAAGTGGAACTGCGCAAGATCGTGAGGCTCGATCTCGACGCCGTCGCCTGTGTCGAAAATGCCTTCCGCGCTTTGGCCACGCTGCCGGTGGCGATGCCGCCGATTCTGAGGCTCGACATTCCCGAGCATCGCGGCGAGGTCGACGTGAAATCCGCCTATGTGCCCGGCATAGACGGCTTCGCTGTCAAGATAAGCTCCGGCTTCTTCGACAATCCGGCGCTCGGGCTGCCGAGCGGCGGCGGCATGATGGTGCTGCTTTCGGCAAAGACCGGTGTGGTCGAGGCGCTGCTGCTCGACAATGGCTATCTGACCGACGTCCGCACCGCTGCTGCCGGCGCGGTCGCGGCCAAGCATTTGTCGCGCGAAGACTCCGCCATAGCCGCGATCTTCGGTGCCGGTTTGCAGGCCGGCCTGCAATTGGAGGCCTTGCGCCTTGTCAGGCCGATTGAGGAAGCGCGCATCTGGGCGCGCGACGCAGCCAAGGCCGAGGCGACCGCCGCGCGCTTGCGCGAGAGACTGGGCATCATGGTGCGCGCCGAACCGGATGCGGCGAACGCGGCAGCCGGCGCCGACATCATCGTCACCACCACGCCTTCGACCGAGCCGCTGATCAAGGCCGGTTTCGTTTCCGCCGGCCAGCACATCACAGCTATGGGCTCGGATGCCGAGCATAAGAACGAGATCGCGCCGGCGATCCTTCGTATGGCCGATCTCTATGTCGCCGACAGCGCGAAGCAGACGCGGCGTCTCGGGGAGCTTCACCATGCCATCGAAGCTGGCGTGATGGCGGCCGACGCCGACGTTACCGAACTCGGCCAGGTCATCGCCGGAAAGAAGCATGGACGACGCTCGGCCGACGACATCACCATCGCCGACCTCACCGGCACTGGCGTGCAGGACACCGCGATTGCCACTCTGGCCCGGGACCGCGCGCGGGCGGCCAATGCCGGAACCGTTTTCGAAAGCTGATACCTGGCCAGAGCGTGATCCGGAAAAGTGGGAACCGGTTTTCCGAAAAGATCACGCTCAAACAGAAATAGGCGAGGAGCCTGATTCAACGAAGTTGAATCAGGCTCTGGGCCCAACAGACGAGGACCAAGAACGATGCAGCCAAACCTGAAATTCTCGCGAGGCGAATTTGCCGATCGCCTCGCCAAGACGCGGAACGCCATGGAGGCCAAGGGGGTCGATCTGCTGATCGTCAGCGATCCCTCCAACATGGCCTGGCTGACCGGCTATGACGGCTGGTCCTTCTATGTGCATCAGGCGGTCATCGTGCCGCCTTCGGGCGAGCCGGTCTGGTACGGTCGCGGCCAGGATGCCAATGGCGCCAAGCGCACCGCCTATCTCGCGCACAACAACATCGTCGGCTATGCCGACCACTATGTGCAGTCGACCGAGCGGCACCCGATGGATTACCTCGCCAGCGTGCTGGCGGAGCGCCGCTGGGACAAGCTCACCATCGGCGTCGAGATGGACAATTACTGGTTCTCCGCGGCCGCCTTCGCCGCGCTGCAGAAGCACCTGCCCAATGCCCGGTTCGTCGACGCCACCGCGCTGGTCAACTGGCAGCGCGCCGTGAAGAGCCCGGCCGAGATCGGTTACATGCGCAACGCCGCCCGCATCGTCGAGGCCATGCACAAGCGCATTGTCGACAGAATAGAGGTCGGCATGCGCAAATGCGATCTGGTCGCCGAGATCTACGACGCCGGCACGCGTGGCGTGGAAGGCATCGGCGGCGACTATCCGGCGATCGTGCCGTTGCTGCCGTCGGGCGCCGATGCCTCGGCGCCGCATCTCACCTGGGACGACCAGCCGATGAAGGCGGGCGAGGGGACATTCTTCGAGATCGCCGGCTGCTACAACCGCTACCATTGCCCGCTGTCGCGCACCGTCTTCCTCGGCAAGCCGACGCAAGCCTTCCTCGACGCCGAGAAGGCGACGCTGGAGGGCATGGATGCCGGCCTTGCCGCTGCCAAGCCGGGCAACGCCTGCGAGGACATCGCCAATGCCTTCTTCGCCGTCTTGAAGAAGTACGGTATCGTCAAGGACAACCGCACCGGCTACTCGATCGGTCTTTCCTATCCGCCGGATTGGGGCGAACGCATCATGAGCCTGCGCCCCGGCGACCGCACCGAGCTCAAGCCCGGCATGACCTTCCATTTCATGACCGGTCTCTGGCTGGAGACGATGGGGCTGGAGATCACCGAGTCGATCCTGATCACCGAGACCGGCGTCGAATGCCTGGCCAACGTGCCGCGCAAGCTCTTCGTGAAGGACTGAGACCGATGTCAGCTCTGCGTCCATCGCCGATCACGCCGACCGTCGACTTCGAGCGCGACGGCGTCCAGCACGGCTTCCTGCGCCTGCCTTACAGCCGCGACGATTCCGCCTGGGGCTCGGTGACGATCCCGATCTGCTTGATCCGCAACGGCAAGGGGCCGGCGGCGCTGCTTACAGGCGGCAATCACGGCGACGAGTATGAGGGGCCGCTGGCGCTCTACGAGCTCGCCCGCACGCTCGACCCGAAAAGCGTCACCGGCACGGTCATCATCGTGCCGGCGATGAACTATCCGGCGTTCCGCGCCGGCACGCGCACCTCGCCGATCGACAAGGGCAACATGAACCGCAGCTTTCCCGGAAGGCCCGACGGCACGGTGACGGAAAAGATCGCCGATTATTTCCAGCGCGAATTGCTGCCGCGGGCAGACATCGTGTTCGACTTCCACTCGGGCGGAAAGACGCTCGATTTCGTGCCGTTCTGCGCCGCGCATACGCTGCCGGACAAGGCGCAGGAAAAGAAGGCTTTCGCCGCGGTCGAGGCTTTCTCTGCGCCGTTCTCGATGCGCATGACCGAGATCGATGCGGTCGGCATGTACGACACGGCGGCGGAGGCGATGGGCAAGGTCTTCGTCACCACAGAGCTTGGCGGTGGCGGGACATCGCGGGCCGAGACGGTGCGCATTGCCCGGCGCGGCGTGCTCAACGTGCTTCGCCATGCCGGTATTGCTTCCGGTGCGGTCGAGAAGGGCAGAACTCAATGGCTCGATATGCCGTCGGGCGATTGCTTTGCCTTCGCCGAGGACGACGGCATGATCGAGACCATGATCGATCTCGGCGAGAAGGTGGAAGAGGGCCAGGTCGTGGCGCGCATCCATTCGACCGGCCGCACCGGCATCGCACCGCAGGAGATCAAGGCCGGGATGTCGGGCCTGCTGGCCGCGCGCCATTTCCCGGGCCTGATAAAGGCCGGCGATTGCGTCTCAGTGCTCGCCGTCGAGGTCGATTGATGCCCGATCGCGGTGCCAGATCACGCGTCGTGCTGAGCGTTTGAGAAGCGATATCGTACGCAGACCTATTTGCCTGCGTACGGCTCGCATTCAACCGTGGAATTGGTAGGCGGCAATGGAATCCGGTTTCATCTCGATCGAGAAGCCGGGTGCCGTCGGCGGCATATAAGCCGCGTTCTCGATGATACAGGGCTCGAGGAAATGCTCGTGCAGGTGATCGACATATTCGATCACTCGGTCCTGCTTGGTGCCCGACACCGCGACGTAGTCGATCGTTGAGAGATGCTGGACATATTCGCACAGGCCGACGCCGCCGGCATGCGGCCAGACCGGCAGGCCGAACTTGGCCGCGATCAGCAGGACGGCCAGCACCTCGTTGAGGCCGCCCATGCGGCAGGAGTCGATCTGCACGACGTCGACGGCGCCGCCGGCGATGAACTGCTTGAACATGATGCGGTTCTGACACATCTCGCCGGTCGCGACCTTGATCGGCGCCACGGCCTTGCGGATTTTCGCATGGCCGGCGATGTCGTCGGGGCTGGTCGGCTCCTCGATGAAGAAAGGCTTGGCGAAAGCGAGGTCGTGCAACCAGTCGATCGCCTGGTCGACCTCCCAGACCTGGTTGGCGTCGATCATCAGGTAGCGGTCCGGACCGATCACTTCGCGGGCGATCCTCAGGCGGCGGATGTCGTCGGCGCGGTCGCGGCCCACTTTCAGCTTGATGTGATCAAAACCCTGGTCGACTGCTTCCTGGCAGAGGCGTCTCAGCTTGTCGTCGGGATAGCCGAGCCAGCCGGCCGAGGTGGTGTAGCAGGCATAGCCTTCGCGTTCGAGCGTTGCGATGCGCTCGGCCTTGCCGGGCTCGGCCTTCTTCAGGATATCCAGCGCCTCGGCCGGCGTGATCGCATCGGTGAGATAGCGGAAGTCGACAATCCGCACGAGCTCTTCCGGGCTCATTTCGGCGACCAGCCGCCAGACCGGCTTGCCGACCTCCTTCGCCCATAGGTCCCAAACCGCATTGACCACGGCGCCCACGGCAAGGTGCATTGCGCCCTTGTCAGGGCCAATCCAGCGCAACTGGCTGTCGCCGGTCAGGTGATGCCAGAAACGGCCGGGATCCTCTTTGACCCATTCGAGGTCGAGGCCGACGACCAGATGGCGCAGCGCTTCGATCGCCGCGCAGCAGATTTCGTTGCCGCGGCCGATGGTGAAGGTGAGCCCGTGGCCCTTCAATGAGGGGACGTCGCTGTCGAGGATGACGTAGGACGCGGAATAATCCGGGTCGGGGTTCATGGCGTCCGACCCGTCGAGGCTTTGCGACGTCGGAAAGCGCAGGTCGAAGACGCGAAGATCGATAATGCGGGTCATGTTCACTGCCTCATCAGATCGACCAGCCGCCGTCGATATTATAGGCCTGTCCGGTCGTGTAGGTGGCGCCGGCGAGATAGACGGCAAGGTCGGCGATTTCCTCGGCCGTGCCTAGCCTGCCCATCGGCTGGCGAGCGATGAAGGCCGTGCGGGCGGCCTCGTAGTCGCCCTGCGCCCGCATGCGGCTTTCGAGCGACGGGCTCTCCACCGTGCCGGGGCAGATAGCGTTGCAGCGGATTCCCCTGGCGACATAGTCGGCGGCGATCGACTTGGTCAGGCCAATCACCGCC
Source organism: Mesorhizobium silamurunense (assembly GCF_014843825.1). GTDB lineage: Bacteria > Pseudomonadota > Alphaproteobacteria > Rhizobiales > Rhizobiaceae > Mesorhizobium > Mesorhizobium silamurunense. The sequence goes on along the minus strand of NZ_JHQR01000180.1, from coordinate 9,753 downwards.
GCCTTGGTCACACCATAGGCGAAGCGGTTCGGCACGCCCTTCGGGGCGCCGGCGACCGACGCCATGTTGATGATCGCGCCGTCGCCGCGCTCGAGCATGCCGGGCAGCACGGCGCGGATGGTGCGGATCATGGCGCGAACATTGAGATTGAAGGCGAAGTCGAGGTCCTCTTCCTTCATCTCGAGGATGGAGCCGGAATGGACGAAGCCGGCGCAGTTGAACAGCACATCGACGCGGCCGATCTCGGCGAAGGCGCCTTTGACGGCATCGTCGTTCAGCACATCGAGCTTGCGGGTGGCGATGCCTTTCTGCCCGTTGAGCTCGGCCAGCGCGGATTCGTTGATGTCGGTGGCATGTACGGTTGCTCCGGCCGCGGCAAATGCGAGCACGCTGGCGCGGCCAATGCCTTGTGCGGCCGCGGTGACGACGACGGTCTTGCCGTCCAGTGAATGAGCCATGTCGTGTCTCCTTCCGAGTCTCAAGCCGGCTGCTTGCGCCGCTCGACGATATAGATGTGGTCCGCGGCCAACACGACTTCGTCCCGCTGGTTGATGACCTCGACGCGTTCGATGACGCGACCGGAGGCCGGCCGTTTCGGATCGTCTTCTTTCGCGGCGATCGTCGTGCGCGTGTGGATCGTGTCGCCGATGAAGACCGGCTTGATGAAGCGCAGCCTGTCATAGCCGTAGGAGAAGGCCACCGGATTGATGATGGTCGCCGTCAGGCCGACGCCGACGGAGAACACCAGCGTGCCATGCGCGATGCGCTGGCCGAAGGGCGTCGTCTTCATGAACTCGGCGTCCATGTGATGCGGAAAGAAATCGCCGGTGTGGCCAGCATGGACGACGAAGTCGGTCTCGGTGATCGTGCGGCCGCTGGTGAGCCGCGACGAGCCGATCTCGTAGTCCTCGAAATAGGTGAACTGTTCCATCTCATCCCTACGGTTTTTCCGCGAGCGGCGTCGCCGGCGCGGCGCTCGATTTGTAGGCGGCTTCGACCAACGCCATCGTATTCCAGGCGTCCTCGACGGAGCTGACCAGCTCGGCGTCCTCGCCGCAAGCGAAGCGCTGAACATTGGCCATGCGCCCGACGAAGGCGTCAGGGAACCATTCGCCGGCAAGTGGCACGCTCACCCAGTCCGACCCGCCCTTGGGATAGATTTCCAAAATGTCCGGCTCGCCGCGCGGATAGTCGAGATTGAGGCCGAGCTTGACGTAGGCGGCGCCTTCGGTGCCGCAGACGCGGAACTCGCAGGCCTGGTGCCGGCGTCCGAACTTGTGGTCGTGGTTGATCGAGAGCGCGCAGCGCACCGTGTCGCCATAGTCGAGAATGGCGCTGGTGCGCGTCTGCGCGACCTTGTGGTTGGGATGGCCGAGCGTCTTGGCATGCACGCCCTTCGGGTCGCCCAATAGTTGGCGGATCAGGTCGAGATAGTGGATCGAATGCATGGCGATCTCGACGCGCGGCGCCGTGAGCAGGAACTCCCAAAGCTGCCACGGAGTAGCCAGCGCCAGCCAGGCGTCGAAGTCGACGACTTCGCCAAGCCAGCCCTTGGCGATCGCGTCCTTCAGCGCCAGCATCATCGGCGCGAAGCGGAGCTGGAAATTCACCGCCGCCTTCAGCTTCTTGGCGCGGCAGATTTCAAGAATCTCGGTCGCCTCGCCGAGATAGTTGCCCATCGGCTTTTGGATCAGCGCCACCGCGCCGTCAGGAAGGGCCCTCAGGACTTCGGCGTGCCGGCCGGGCGGCGTCGCCAGGTCGAAGATCGCATCCTTCACCGCTGCCGCTTCTTCCAGCGAGCGGTAGGCGGTCACGCCCCATTTCTCGGCGAGCTTTCGCGCTTTAGCCCGGTCCGGATCGTAGAGGCCCACCACCGGAAAGCCGGCCTTGCGATAGGCCGGGAAATGGGCATCGCCAACGATCGAGCCGGCGCCGAAGGTGACGATCGGGCGCGGCTTCGCGGGCCTTGGCCAGGATTGCGCCAGCAAGGCGGGATTGAAGGCGTCAGTCATGATGGAAGACTTCATCCATCATCGCCCACCATTCGCCTTCCTGCCTGGTCGGCAAAGGCTCCTGGCAAGGCATGCACACCGCCCACCATTCCTGGGTCTTGGGGTCCGCGGCCATCTTGGCCATGTCGGCGGCGTAGTCGGTGCCGTGATACTCGAAATAGGAGAACAGCAGGTTCTCCGACCGCTTGAGATAGATCGAGTAGTTCTTGATGTTGCAGGCCGAGATCATCTTGAGCACGCCCGGCCACACGGCGGCGTGCAGGCGCACATATTCCTCGACCTTCTCCGGCTTCAGGCCGAGCACCATGCCCATTCGCTGCATCTCAATCCCTCCGTTCGGTGACGGTGACGTTGAATTCGGCGATGCTGCGCGCCTTGATCGCATCGAAATCCCAGTCGATGCCGAGGCCCGGCTCGCTCGGCGCCAGCGCATGGCCGTTTTCGATCACCATCTTCCTGCCCGTCAACTCATCCAGCTGCGGAATGTATTCGACATATTTGCCGTTCGGCACCGCGCAGGCCAGGCTGACATGCAGTTCCATTAGGAAATGCGGGCAGATGGGCATGTCGAAGGCTTCCGCCATATGCGCCACCTTCAGCCAGGGCGTGATGCCGCCGATGCGGCCGACATCGACCTGCACGATGTTGCAGCCGCCCTTCTGCATATATTCGCGGAAATGGCGGATCGAATAAAGCGACTCGCCGACCGCCACCGGCGTCGCGGTCGCATTCGACAGCCGCACATGGCCGTCGATGTCGTCGGCCGGCAGCGGCTCCTCGATCCAGGCGAGGTCGAGATCGCGCAGCCGCTCGGCGCGGCGGATCGCCTCGTCGACGGAAAAACCCTGGTTGCAGTCGGTCATGATCTCGTAGCCGTCGCCGACCGCCTTGCGCACTGCGGACAGCCGCGCAAGATCCTCCGAGCCGTGCGGCTTGCCGATCTTGACCTTGGAGCCGGTGAAGCCTTTCGCCTTTGCTGCCAGCGCATCCTCGACCAGCGCTTGCGTCTCGATGTGCAGCCAACCGCCTTCGGTGGTGTAAAGCGGACAGCGGTCCTTGGCGCCGCCGGCGAGCTTCCAGAGCGGCAGCTTCTGTTTCCTCGCCCGAAGGTCCCAGAGCGCGGTGTCGATTGCGGCGAGCGCGATTGCCGTGATGGCGCCGATCGTGGTGGCGTGCGTCGCGAATTCGAGATCATGCCAGATCGCCTCGATCCGGTCCGCGTCCTGGCCGATCAGGCGCGGCGCCAGGTGGTCGGCCAGAAGCCGCATCACCGAAGAGCCGCCGGTGCCGATCGTGTAGCTGTAGCCCATGCCGACCGCGCCGTCGGCATCGGTGATGGTGACGATCGGCGTCTCCTGGCTGACAAAGCTCTGAATGGCGTCGGTGCGCTTCACCTTCGGCACCAGATCGACCATTGCAAGCTCGACTTTCTCGATCTTCGCCATAGTCAACTCCTCAGGGATTTGCCGGTTTCCGCGGAAAAGAGGTGCGCCTGTGACAGGTCGAAGTGCATTGCGACACGGTCGCCTGCCTTCAACGGCCTGGGATTCAGCATACGCGAGACCCAGTCGCGGCGATCGAATTCGGCGAACACCAGCGTTTCGTTGCCGAGCGGCTCGGTCACCGTGACCGGCAGCTCGATCTCGTGGACGTCAGCGGCATCGCCCGAATGCAAGCCGTGGCCGGCTGGGTAGAGATCGTCGGGACGCAGGCCGAACACCACCTTATCGCCGGCGTCCACCTTGGCCTTGAACCGCGCGGGCAGCGGCAGGCTCTGGCCACCGGCGAAGACGACCTTGCCGTCGTCCACAGTCGCCTCCTGCAGGTTCATCGGCGGCGAGCCGATGAAGCCCGCGACGAAGCGCGTCGCCGGCCGCTGAAAAACCTCGTCCGGCGTGCCGACCTGCTCGATATAGCCGTCGCGCATGATGACGATGCGGTCGGCGAGCGTCATCGCCTCGACCTGGTCGTGCGTGACGTAGATGACGGTGGACTTCACCTTGGCGTGCAGCTTCTTGATCTCGGTGCGCATCTGCGTGCGCAGCTTGGCGTCGAGATTGCTGAGCGGCTCATCGAACAGGAAGACGTCGGGATCTCGCACGATGGCGCGGCCCATGGCGACGCGCTGGCGCTGGCCGCCGGAAAGCTGGGAGGGACGGCGCTCTAGCAGCGCGTCGAGGCCGAGGATGGCCGAGGCTTCTGCGACCCGGCGGTCCATCTCCTCCTTCGGCGCGCCGGCGATCTTCAGCGAGAAGCCGAGATTTTCGCGCACCGTCATATGCGGGTAGAGCGCGTAGGACTGGAACACCATCGAGATGTTGCGCGAGCGCGGCGGCAGATCGTTGACGATGCGGCCGCCGATCTCGATCGTGCCGCCGGAGATTTCCTCCAGCCCGGCGATCATGCGCAGTGTGGTCGACTTGCCGCAGCCGGACGGCCCGACCAGCGCGATGAACTCGCGGTCGGCGACGTCGAGGTCGATGCCGTGCACGATCTCCATGCTGCCGTAACGCTTGGTCAGTTTCTTGAGCGAGACAATCGCCATCGGATCAACCTTTCACCGCGCCGGAGGTCAGGCCGCCGACGAGGTGTTTCTGGACGATGAAGGTGAGGATAAGCGCCGGAATGATCATCACCACGGCCAGTGCGCACATGCCGCGCCAGTCGATGGTGAATTCGGCCGTGTAGTCGAGCAGCCCGACGGGAAGCGTCTTGGAATTGATCGAGCGCGTCAGCTGCGAAGCCAGCGCGAACTCGTTCCAGGAGGTGAGGAAGGCGAATATGCCGGCGGACGCGATGCCTGGTCCGGCAAGCGGAAACTCGACCTGCCAAAAGGCCTGCCAGCGCGTGCAGCCGTCGATCTGCGCGGCCTCGGCAAGATCCTTCGGCACCTGGCGGAAGAAGCCGTCGATCAGCCAGATGGTGAAAGGCACGTTGAGCGCGACATAGGCGAGGATCAGGCCGAAATGCGTGTCGATGATGTCGAGGCGGGCATAGACGAAAAACAGCGGCAGCGAGAGCGCGATGCCGGGCACGGTGCGGGTCAGCATCAGGCCGAGGAACATTGCCGACTTGCCACGGAAACGGTAGCGCGCGAAGGCGTAGCCGCCGGCCATGCCGATGGCGATGGCAATGACGGTCGAGGTGATCGAGATGATCAGCGAATTGCGGAAATAGTCGAGGACGGGAATGCCGCCCTTGCCGACGCCGCTGAACATGGCGATGTAGGCGTCGAGCGAGACCTGCTGCGGGATCCAGACCGGCGGCTTGGCGAGGATTTCGACCGTCGGCCGCAGCGAGGACAGCACGATCCAGATGCCGGGCAGGCAGATCAACAGCATGGCGAGGAACAGGCCGATGCGATGCGCGATCGTCGCGGCGCTACGCTTCAGGCGGGCGGATGCGTTGGCGTCCATTCTCACCACTCCGCGCCGATCTGGGTGCGCGCCGCGGCGAGCTTCTTGAAGAAATAAACTGTGAAGACGATCGACAGCAGGATCGAGAAATAGGCCATGGCATTGGCCACGCCCATGCGGGCATCGCTGTATGCGGTGCGCGCGACCAGCGTCCACAACAGCTCCGTGCGGCCGGCCGGGCCACCATCGGTCATGATCTTGACGATGTCGTAGGCGCGCGCGACGTCGAGCGAGCGGATGGTCATGGCGATGTAGGCGAAGGGCATGATGAAGGGCCAGGTCACATAGCGGAAGGTCTGCCAAGGTGTGCAGCCGTCGACGCGCGCCGCCTCGACCGGCTCCTTGGGCATGGCGAGCAGGCCGGCAAGGATCAGGATCGCGAAGATCGAGGTCGACGACCAGATCTCGGCGATCGAAATGGCGATGAAGGCGAGGTGGCCTTCGATCAGCCAGGGGATGGCATCCCGCGTCAGGCCGAGCGACTGCAGCGCGTTGTTCACCAGCCCAATATTGTCGTTGAACATGAACTTGAACTGGAAGCCGACGAGGATCGGCGAGAACATCATCGGGAACATCATGATGGTGCGCAGCAGCCGCTGGCCGCGGCTGGCCTTCTCGACCAGCAGCGCGAGGCCGAGCCCGAGCAGCATCTCCAGATTGAGCGCGATGGTAAGCAAAAGCACGGTGCGGCCGAAGGCCCACCAGAAATTCGCGTCGGACAGAATGTTGCGATAGTTGCGCAGGCCGATGAAGGTGAAGAAGGTCTCCGGCCGCGTCAGCCTGAACGGCGTGAAGCTGGAATAAAATGACAGGCAGAGCGGCACGACCACCACCGCCGCCAGCACGAGCACGGCCGGCAGCAGAAGAAGGGTTGGCGCGGAAAGCCGCTTGGCCGTCATGCGATGTCCTAAAGAAGTTTGCGCGGCCGGCGATCCAATCGCAGGGCGGCCGCATCGGTCAAAGCGGCGCCGGTCGCAAGGACCGGCGCCGCAGGGAGGATAGTCCTTAGAGCTTGCCGGCGTCCTCGAGGATCTGCGTCGCCTTAGCGGCCGCGTCGTCCAGCGCCTGCTTGGAGGTCTTGTCGCCGAGGATCGCGGCCTGCAGTTCCGGATAGACGGCGTTGGAGATTTCGATCCATTCCGGCGTCTGCGGCACCGGGAAGGCGTTCTTGGCGGCTTCCTGGAATGCCTGCAGCACTTCGGTCTTATACGGATCGGACTTGGCCTGCTCGAGGTCCCATTCCCACACCTTGGTGCGGGTGGGCAACGGGCCGGCGGCGGCCTCCAGCTTCTGGCTGTCCTCGTTGGTCAGCCACCAGACGAGCGAGGCGGCGGCTTCCTTGTTGGCGCAGTTCTCGGTCACCGAGAAGCCATGCGCGCCGGACCAGCCGGAGCGCTTGCCGGACGAGCCCTTGGGCTGCACCTTGACGCCGACATTGCCGGCGACCTTCGACGACTTCGGGTCGTTGAAGAAGCCGGCCCAGCCCGGCCAGTCGAGGTTGATCGCCACGGTGCCGGAGGCAAAGCCCTGGCCGAGGTCGTCCCACAGATAGTTGGTCGTGCCGGCAGGCACCGCCTTGGCCTTGTAGAGGTTGACGAACCAGTCGAGCGCCTTGACGCCGGCTTCGGAGTTGAAGGCCGGCTTGCCGTCCTTGTCGAGATATTCGCCGCCGTCGGCGATCAGCATCTCGTAGAAGCGGCCGTTGATCGCCTCTTCCTTGCCGGCATATTGCGTGCCGTAGAAATCGGGCGGGCTGGCGAAGAATTCCGCCTGCTGGGCCATCTCGTCGAACGTGTCCGGCGGCGCGAGATCCTCGCCGTACTTGTCCTTGTAGGCCTTCTTCTTGGCTTCGTCCTGATAGAGGCTCTTCTGGTAGTAGAGCGCCGAGACGTCGAACTGCGCGCGCGGCAGCATCACCAGCTTGCCGTCGAGCGTGCCGGCCGTGATGTTGGCCGGAACGAAGGCGTCGATCTCCTCCTTCGGCAGGAGCTTGGCAAGATCGGTGTAGATGCCCGGATATTGCGGCGCGAACGAGGTGTGGTTGGAGCCGACGCACCAGGTGATCGAGTTCGACGCGATATCCGACTTGATCTCCTTGTCGAGATCGAAGTGGTTCTTCTTGGAGATGACGTTGACCTTGGCGCCGGTCGCCTTCTCCCACTCGCCGATGCGCTCGTAGAGCTTTTCGTATTGCTGGCCGCCAATCAGCTTGGCGTCGATGGTGACGCCGGGAAACTTGCCCGGCAGGTCGGCCGCGAATGCAGCGCCCGATGCCATGAGCAATGCGCCGGCGGCGACGCCGGAAAGCAGTCTGTTCATGAATATCCTCCCTGGACGGCCAGTGGCCGCCATGACCTGAAGCTCAGCCGCTTCATTCATATGCAAACAAAATATTCATAAGTCGTCAAGCCGAAACTTCTTCCCAATGAAGGCACTCTTGCGTATATGAAGATGAAAATTCACCAGAGGGACATCCGGTGCAGGACGACGAGGAAGACCGCTATCGCGCGCCGGCACTGGACAAGGGGCTGGACATCCTGGAACTGCTCGCCAGCGTCGATGGCGGCCTGACGCAGGCCGAGATCGCCAAGCGGCTCGACCGCAGTCCGAACGAGTTCTACCGGATGCTCGACCGTCTGGTGAAACGCGGCTATGTCACACGCCCCGACGGCGACCGCTATTCGCTGACGCTGAAGCTCTTCGGGCTCGGCCAGTTGCATGCGCCGGTGCGCAGGCTGGTCTCCTACGCCACCTCGATCATGCGCGAACTGGCCGAGACGTCGTGGCAGGCAAACCAGCTCGTGGTGTTCGACCGTGGCAGCGCCGTCGTCATCGCCCAGCAGGAAGCGCCGCGATACTGGGGTATCTCGATCCGCGTCGGCTCGCATATCAGCCTGTTCGACACCGGCTCGGGACATGTGCTGCTGGCCTTCCGCTCGCCGGAAGAACGCGAGATGATGATCGCCGAGCATCTGCGCAGCAACGAGGAGATGAAGCTGTCGCCCGACTTCTTCGCCCGCCTCGACCAGGTGCGCGACCGCGGCTATGAGATGATGGCTTCGCTGCAGACGGCCGGCGTCTACAATCTGTCGGCGCCGGTGCTCGGTCCCGACGGACGCGGCATCGCCGCGCTCACCATACCCTATATCACCCTGGTCAATGCGCCGGCCGCGCCCGATATCACCAGGACCATCACGCTGCTCCAGGCCGCCGCGGCCCGTTTGTCGCAACTCGCGGGATCGGATGTGAGGTCGAAGGAATAATTCTTATTTGAATGATGAATTCTCCCGTGAGATGATCGAGACCATGTTTTGAGGCATGTCATTTTCCCAAAACCGCTGCACAGTTTTGGGCGACATGCAGAAGCGCGACAAGGGAGGAAGCCATGATCGTCGACACCCACCTGCATCTCATCGACAAGGCGGCGCTGCGCTATCCGTGGCTGTCCGGCGTGCCGGCGCTCGACCGCGATTTTTCCTACGATGAATATGCCGTCGAGGCACGCCGCGCGGGCATAGAGCTGGCGCTGCATATGGAGGTCGACGTCGACCCTGCCGATATCGCGGCCGAGACGGCTCACGTCGAAGGATTGTCGAAAAAGCCAGGCAGCCTGGTGAGGGGTGCGATCGTCTCCTGCCGACCGGAAGAGGCTGGCTTCGCTGCCTGGCTGGACAAGGTGAAGGCCGATCCCTTCGTGAAAGGTTTCCGCCGCGTGCTGCATGTCGTGCCCGACGACGTTTCCGAGGGCGCGCTTTTCCGTGAAAACATCAAGCGTATCGCCGGCAGCGGGCTGACCTTCGATCTCTGCGTCCTGCCGCGGCAGATGAGCCAAGCGATCGCGCTGGTCGATCTGGCGCCGGACGTGCAGTTCGTTCTCGATCACTGCGGCGTGCCCGACATCAAGGACAGGGCCGAGCACCCTTGGCGCGAGCAGATCGCCGCGATCGCGCGGCGCCCCAATGTCGTGGGCAAGATTTCGGGCGTCGTCGCCTATGCCGATCCAGCGACCTGGACCGCCGAGACGCTGCGGCCCTATGTCGAGCACACGATCGGCAGCTTCGGCTGGGACCGCGTCGTATGGGGCAGCGACTGGCCGGTCTGCAAAATAGGTGGCGGGCTGCTCGGCTGGGTGGCGGCCACGCATGCGCTGATCGCCGGCGCGAGCGCGACCGAGCGCGCGAAGCTGCTCTCCGGCAACGCGAAGAAGCTGTGGCGGCTGTAAGCCCGACTCTGCTGCGCGGTCGAGCGAGATGCATTAGCCGGCGGCGGCCGGCGCGAAGCTCTCCCGGAACAGGCGATTGATGTCGGCGACGACGCGGCGGGCG
>NZ_JHQR01000175.1 GCF_014843825.1 Mesorhizobium silamurunense | reverse complement strand
GCGCCGGCGACGGCCCAGGCGACCGTGCCGGTCGGCCAGAAGGCGATCTTCTATGAGGAGCGCACCAGCACGCAGCAGGGCACAGCCGAGCCCGGCAGCATCGTCTGGTCGCTGGTGCAGGAATCGCCGGGCGGGGAGCTGCCGCCGGAGCCGGCGATCCGCGCCGAGGCGGCGATTCCCGGCAAGGACATCCAGCTACGCATGACCATCCGGCGCAACACCGACCAGACCCTGCCGGCCAGCCACATCATCGAGATGATCTTCCTGACGCCGGAAGGGTTTGACGGCGGCGGCGTCGACAACATCCTGCGCATCGCCATGAAGAGCTCGGAGCAGGATGCCGGCAGCCCGCTGATCGGCATCCCGGCCAAGATCGCCGACGGCTTCTTCCTTGTCGCGCTCAACGACACCAAGGCCGACGAGGACGCCAATCTGACGCTGCTCAGGGGACAGGACTGGATCGACGTGCCGGTGGTCTACAAGACCGGACGTCGTGCGCTGCTCACCATGGAAAAGGGGATCCCCGGCGAGAAGGTCTTTGACGAGGCGCTGAAGGCCTGGGCGGCAAAGACGTCGGGGTAGTGCTCAGAAGCCTTGGAACACCATATCGAGGGCGACGACGATTTCGTCGTGGTGTCTGGCAAGATTTCCTTCTGCCGCTCGCAGTTCGGAAGCCATCAAAGCCGACATGAATTGGGTGACCATCACGTGGTCTTTGCCATCGATCTTGAAGGTCGGGTTCAGCCGGTGGGCTGGCAACGGCGCCATGTTGGGCGGCAAGAGCGGGACGACTACTTTGGTGTCGAGGTGCTCCAGCAGGTCGGACTGGACATCGAGAAGATAACCATCGCTTCCAGCGCTTCGGTAGAAATCATAACGAGCCATCAAAACAGCCGGTATTTGGCCAAAGGCAGACCGTTGCGCTTGACGTAGTCGTTGGAGCTTTCCAGCGCCTCCTTGTTCTCCTCCTGCCAGCGACGCGTCTTTTCGGCAGAAATCGCCTTCGCTATTCCTTGCTCGGCAGCGCGAGACATGTTGATGCCCAATGCCTTGGCCTCTTCGATCAATCTGGAATCAATCGAGGTGTTGACCGATTTGCGTTGCGGTTTCGCAGTTGATTGGAGCATAGCATACCTCTGCATTTATGCGCATAAGATAAGCGCATAAATGCATGCAGGCAAGTCGTCACCCCTCCATCTCCTCCCGCAGCATCTCCAGCTCCAGCCACTCTTCCTCAAGTGCCGCCAGCGTCGTCCGTTCCTTGTCGAGAGCGGCGATGGTCTTCTGGAAAGAGACCGGGTCGCGCTCGTAGAAGGATGGGTCGGCGATGTTGTTCTCCAGCCTGGAGATCGAGGCCGTCACCGCCTCGATCTTCTTCGGCAGGGATTCCAGCGCGAACTTCTGCTTGAACGAGAGTTTCTTCGCCGGGCCTTTCGAGGTGGCCTGCTCAGTCTTGGGCGCGGCGTTTGCGTCCGTGGCTTCGGCCCTGGGTCTTGCCCTGCGATCCTCCAGCCTCGAGCCGCCGCGCTGCGCCAGCATGTCGGAATAGCCGCCGGCATATTCGATCCAGCGGCCGCCGCCGTGGGGCGCGATGACGCTGGTGACGGTGCGGTCGAGGAAATCGCGGTCGTGGCTGACCAGGATCACCGTGCCGGCAAAGCCTGCGACGAGCTCCTGCAACAGCTCCAGCGTCTCCATGTCGAGGTCGTTGGTCGGCTCGTCGAGCACCAGGAGGTTGGCGGGCCTGGCCAGCACGCGGGCAAGCAGGAGACGCGCCCGCTCGCCGCCCGAAAGCTCGCGCACCGGCGTGCGCGCCTGCTCCGGTTTGAACAGGAAATCCTTCATATAGGAGACGACGTGGCGCTGCTCGCCATTGACCACAAGGTTCTCGCTGCGCCCGTCGGTGAGATAATGTGCCAGCGTCTCCTGCGGGTCGACGGCTTCGCGCTTCTGGTCGAGCGTCGCGATCTCCAGATTGACGCCGAGCCGCACGGCGCCCGCGTCCGGCGCCAGCTCGCCGGTCAGCATCTTGAGCAGCGTCGTCTTGCCGGCGCCGTTGGGGCCGACCAGGCCAACACGGTCGCCGCGCTGGATGCGGGTCGAAAAACCCTTGACCACGGTCAGGTCGCCAAAACTTTTCTCGATGTTCTTGGCCTCGATCACCAGCTTGCCGGATTCGGCGGCGTCGCTCGCCACCATGGTCGCCGAGCCCTCGGCGCCGCGATGGCTGCGGAAGCGCTGGCGCATGGCCTGGAGTTCGCCCAACCGGCGCATGTTGCGCTTGCGCCTCGCCGTCACGCCGTAGCGCAGCCAATGCTCCTCGCGCACGATCTGGCGACCAAGCTTATGCTGCTCGCGCTCTTCCTCTTCCAGCACCTGGTCGCGCCATTCCTCGAAATGCGCAAACCCCTTATCCAGCCGCCGCGTCTGGCCGCGGTCGAGCCAGACCGTGGCGCGCGAGACGCGCTCGAGGAAGCGGCGGTCGTGCGAGATCAGGATGACGGCGGACGAGGTGCGGGCAAGCTCCTCTTCCAGCCATTCGATGACCGACAGGTCGAGATGGTTGGTCGGCTCGTCGAGCAGCAGGATGTCGGGCTCGGGCGCCATGACGCGGGCAAGCGCCGCGCGGCGCGCCTCGCCGCCGGAAAGGTCGTCCGGCCGTTCCTCGCCGGTCAGGCCGAGATGGTCCATCAGATAGGTGGCGCGATGCGGATCGTCGGCCGGGCTCAGCCCTGCCTCGACATAGGCGCGCACAGAGGCAAAGCCATCCATGTCAGGCATTTGCGGCAAATAGCGAACCGTCGCCGAAGGCTGGCGGAAGACCTCGCCATCCTGCGGCTCGATCATCCCGGCGGCGATCTTGAGCAGCGTCGACTTGCCGGAACCGTTGCGGCCGACCAGCGCGATCTTCTCGCCGGCGGAGGCACTGAGCGCAGCACCGTCGAGCAGCGGCGTGCCGCCAAAGGTCAATTTTATGCCGTCGAGATTGAGAAGAGGCGGAGCCATGTCAGCTTTCGGGAAGAGGATAGGGGTGGGCGAGCAGCAGCGCCCGGCCACGCTCGAGCGCGATCTCGAGCCGGCCCTTGACCTCGTTTGATATAGTGAGCGAGGAGCCGAACGCCACCTCGACACGGTCAAGCGGCCACTTGGCGCCGGAGACCGTCAGGCCGGCGAGTTCGGAAAAGCCGAGCACCGAAAACAGCGTGCCGTCGGCATAGTCGAAGCCGGCCTTGCCCGGCAGGATGGGCACGCCTTCCTGCGCGCCGCTGGTCAGCAGCACCGTCGTGCCTGCCTCGGCCAGCCGCACGCTTAGAGCCAGATGCAGGAAGGCATGGTCGGCGCGCTTGCCGCCGAAGGCGCCGGCCAGCACCAGGCGCGTGGCGCCGCGCGCAAGCGCCTCGGCGATGGCGAGCTCGCCGTCCGTCATGTCCTTTTCAGCCGGAAAGATCTTGCGCGGCACGGCGGCAAGATCCTCCGGCAGGTTCGCCGGCACGGAGTCGAAATCGCCGACCCACAGCTCCGGCACCAAGCCAAGCATGCGGGCATGGCCGATGCCGCCGTCGGCCGCGATGACGCGGGAGCCTTCGATCTGGCGATCGAGCCGAGGCGTGCGCACGAGGTCGCCGCCAAGCAGGATGGTGAATGTGCCCATGGGCGTCGCCCTTACCAGCCCCGCCCGCGAAACGGAAGCCAGGCGCATCCAAACGGAACGGCGCTGCGTTCCAGAGTAAGCCGTGATGCATTGGATGCCAGGCAAACTTCCGCTTGCGCCCCGCATCGGCCGGGCCTATGTCTCGAAACGCTCTAACGGGGTGCCGGACGCTGACTTTGCGAACCGGCTGAGAGGCGACAAAGCCAACCCGCTGAACCTGATCCGGTTTGTACCGGCGGAGGGATTAGACGTTTCGGACCATCCGACGCCTCAATTCCTTTAACGCGAACGAAGGAGGCGCCGATGCGCTCACTGTTGTCCCAGCTTATTCTCGCAACGGGCGTTGTTTCACTTCTGGCAGGCATCGGGCCCGCCGAGGCGAAGGACAAGCTCACCGTCTATACCTATGAAAGCTTCACCGCCGACTGGGGTCCGGGACCTGGGGTGAAGAAGGAATTCGAAGCCGAATGCGGCTGTGATCTCGAATTCGTATCTGTCGCCGACGGCGTGGCGCTGCTCAATCGCGTCAAGCTGGAGGGCGCCGGCACCAAGGCCGATGTCGTGCTCGGCCTCGACACCAACCTGACGGCCGACGCCAAGGCGAGCGGGCTGTTCGCGCCGCATGGCGAAGTGTCCGGCATCAATGTGCCGGGTGGCTGGAGCGATGATACCTTCGTGCCCTTCGACTACGGCTATTTCGCCGTCGTCTACGATACCGAAAAGCTGAAGAGCCCGCCGAAAAGCCTGAAGGAACTGGTCGAGGGCGCCGGCGCCGACAAGATCGTCATCCAGGATCCGCGCACCTCGACGCCGGGCCTGGGGCTGCTGTTGTGGGTGAAGTCGGTCTATGGCGACAAGGCGCCGGAAGCATGGGCGAAGCTCAAGGCAAAAGTGCTCACCGTGACGCCGGGCTGGAGCGAGGCCTACGGCCTGTTCACCAAGGGCGAGGCGCCGATGGTGCTGTCCTACACCACCTCGCCGGCCTACCACATGGTGGCCGAGAACACCGAGCGCTACCAGGCGGCGTCCTTCGAGGAGGGCGAGTACCTGCAGATCGAGGTCGCCGGCATCACCACGACCGGCGCGAAGAACCCGCTGGCGGAAAAGTTCATTGCCTTCATGACAGGGCCGAAATTCCAGGACGTCATCCCCGAGACCAACTGGATGTTCCCGGCCGGCAAGACCGACAAGCCGCTCAATCCTGCCTTCGACAAACTGGTGAAGCCAACCAAGACCCTGCTGTTCAGCCCGGAGGAGGTCGCGGCCAACCGCAAGGCTTGGGTGGATGAATGGCTGGCGGCGATGAGCAAGTGACTGCGCCTTTCACCTTCCCCCTTGTGGGGAGGGTCGATCCGCGAAGCGGAGCGGGGTGGGGGTAGCGACGTTGCGGACTTCCTCACCCCCGCCCCGGTTCGCTGATGCCGCTTCGCGGCATCCGCTCACCGACCCTCCCCACAAGGGGGAGGGTGGCAGGCCGGCGCCTGATTCCCGCATAACCGCCGGCATCGTCGCCCTTGCGGCAGTCGCCGTGCTCATCGGCGGCGCCTTCGCCGGACTCATCCTCGAAGGCGCCCGCGACCCGTCGGGCGCTGCCGGCGCCTTCGACAGCTATCTCTTGCGCGTCGCCCGCTTCACGCTGTGGCAGGCGCTGCTATCCACATTGCTGTCGGTCGCGCCGGCGCTGCTGGTGGCGCGCGCTCTGTCCCGGCACCCGAAGTTTCCCGGGCGTCGCCTGATGCTGCAGCTCTTCACCGTGCCGCTGGCGCTGCCGGCAATCGTTGCGGCGCTCGGCGTGTTGGCGCTCTACGGCCATGCCGGCTATTTTGCCGGCGTCCTCGGCGGCCTTGGCGGTCAGGAATGGCCCGGCATCTACGGCCTGTCCGGTATCCTCGTCGCGCATGTCTTCTTCAACCTGCCTTTGGCCACGCGCCTGTTCCTGGAGGCGCTCGGCACCGTGCCCGCCGACCAGTGGCGGCTAGCGAGCCAGCTCGGCATGGGGGCTTGGCCGGCGTTGCGGCTGATCGAATGGCCGGCGCTGCGCGCGGCATTGCCGGGCGTCGCCGGGCTGGTCTTCATGCTCTGCATCACCTCCTTCACCATCGTGCTGACGCTGGGCGGCGGACCGGCGGCGACGACGCTGGAGGTCGCGATCTACCAGGCGCTGCGCTTCGATTTCGATCCTGCGCGGGCCGTGACAC
>NZ_JHQR01000169.1 GCF_014843825.1 Mesorhizobium silamurunense | reverse complement strand
CAGAACTGCATCTCCACGCGCGCGGCGCCGACGGCCGGGAAAGCCTCGCCCCTGAAGCGATGGACCGGACGGTGATGGCGCTGCGCCGCGCCTGCCCCGGCACGCTGATCGGCGTCTCCACCGGCGCCTGGATCGAGAAGGACGACAGGCGCACGCTGGCGGCCATCGCCGGCTGGCATGAACTGCCCGACTATGCCTCGGTCAACCTCAGCGAGGCGGCGGCGCCCGAAGTAATGGAGACTCTACGCAACCGCGGCGTCGGCATCGAGGCCGGGCTCGCATCGATCGGCGACGCCTTGCGGCTCGCCAGCCTCGACCATGGCGGGCGGGTGCTGCGCGTACTGATCGAGGTTTCCGAGCAGACGCTGGACGACGCATTCGCGGTTGCCGAGGGCATCGAAAAGGTGCTGCAACGCGAAGGCATCCGACGCTCGATCCTGCTGCATGGCGAGAACGCCACCGTGTGGCCCTTCGTCGAGCGGGCGGCGGCACGGAAATTCTCGACGCGCGTCGGACTGGAGGATGGGAAGGAATTGCCGGACGGCAGCGTGGCCGGCGGGAATGTGGCGCTGGTGAAGGCGGCGGTGGGGATTTATCGCTCCCGGTAGAGAGCATTAGCTAGGCTGGCGGGACAGAGGGCGCCGTGGAGCGCTGACGTTTGTTTGCTTCGATGGGCCAAGAGCAGCCACCCGGCCGCTCCATGCGTCTCGTCCGTCAAGCCTGCCACACCGCCAGATCCGCCAGGATTCGTGCCTTCACCGCAGTGTCGGCATAGCTCGCATGCACCGATGTCGCGGCTAGCTGGCGGATGGTTTCGCCGTCCCAGGCGAAGGTCTCCGCGCAGGCGGCGTAAGACGCTTCAAGCGTCGTGTCGAGCAGCGCCGGATCGTCGGTGTTGATGGAGACCGGAACACCGGCCTTGCGCAGGGCATCGATCGGATGCTCGGCAAGCGATGGATAGACGCCGAGCGCGATGTTGGAGATCGGGCAGACGCCAAGGGGAATCCGCCTCTGCGCAAGCAGGTCGACCAGAGCCGGCTCCTCGATCGCCCGCACGCCATGGTCGATGCGATCGGCGCCAAGCAATTCGATGGCGTCGCGGACACCCTCGGGACCGCTCGACTCGCCGGCATGGACGGTCCGCCGCAATCCGGCCGTGGCGGCGCGGCGGAAGGCCTCGACGAAACGCGGGCCGGTGCGGCCGGCGGCCGCTTCGTTGCCGTCGATCGAAAGGGCAACGACGCGCGGGTGCCTGATCCTGCTCAGCAACTCCACCAGTTCGATCGCTTCCTCCGCGGACTGCGTGCGCAGCAGGCTGACACAAAGCCCGACCGGCGGGTATCCATCCTGCTCGGCGGCCGCAAAACCCGCATCGAACGCGTCGATCATTCCGGGGATGTTCCTATGCCAGTGCGGCCAGTGGGTCGGGTTGACGATGACGTCGGCGTAGCGCACGCCGCTTTTGGCCATTCGCCGCGCAAATTTGTAGGCGGTGACGGCCAGTTGCTCACGCGTGCGAAACGTGCCGCACAGCCAATCGAGCATCTTGAGAAAGCTCTTCAGATCGTGCGCCTCGAAGAGCCTGTCGCGCGGGGCACGCAGCGGAATGCCGGCCTCCTCGCAATTCCTGATCACGTCGTCGGCCTCGAAGCAGCCCTCGACGTGGATGTGCACTTCGGCCTTCGGCAGCGCGATGTAGTCAGTCAATGAAGCCTCCCGAGTTCGCTTGCCGCATCAAACCACGAAAGATCCGGTCCGCGTTTCAAGAAATGATTGAAAGAATTGCGCTCGATGACAGCCAATCACCTCCCTTGCGGGGGAGATGTCCGGCAGGACAGAGGGGTGTGAAGGAACGCCGGCGCAGGCGAATTATTTCTATCCGATACCTTTCCATCGGCTGACGCGGCTGAGGACGGTTGACAGGTCGGCAGGACAGCACCCCCCTCTGGCCTGCCGGCCATCTCCCCCGCAAGGGGGAGATTAGCTCTCAACCCTCACTGCGTATCCGCGTGCGCCCTCAGCTCCGCCCGCTTCTCGTCCGACACCACGGCGAGGTCGAGCACCTTTTGCAAACCCGCGGCATGGCGGAAGTTCGGCTCGGTCTGAACGCCGCTCTTCACCGCATCGACGAAGCGCTGGTAGTTGGTCGGCACGGTGCCGGCGTCGAGCTCTTCCCATTTGGCGTTTTCGACATTCTCGCCAGCGCAGGCCTTGAGCAGCGAGCCGTTCAGATTGTGCACCACCTCTATGCCGCCCTTGTCGCCATAGATGCGCAGCCGAAGCTCGTTGAGGTGTCCGGTCGCCCAGCGGCTGGCATGCACCACGCCGAAGGCGCCGTTGGCGAAATCGAGCGTCATGGCGAAGCTGTCATTGGCGTCGAGCGCGTAATCGCCGATGCGGTTTCCCGGCGCCTTGTCGAAGGCGCGCAGCCGGCAGAAGACGTGGTCGATGTCGAGGGCCGCGCCATAGCTCGCGAAGTCGAGGATGTGGATGCCGACGTCGCCGAGCACGCCGTTCGAGCCGTGGCCGCGCGACAGCCGCCACAGCCATTTCGGATCGGTGCGCCAGTCGCCCCAGAATTTCGACACCAGCCAGCTCTGCAGATACGACGCCTCGAGATGGCGCACCGTGCCGATCTCGCCGGCCTGCACCATCTGGCGCGCCTTCTGCAACGGCGCCACGTTGCGGTAGGTGAGGTTCACCATGTTGACGACGCCGGCGGCTTCCGCCGCATCGGCCATCTCGTTCGCCTTGCCGAAATTCTCGGCCAGCGGCTTTTCGCACAGCACCGGCTTGCCAGCGTTGATCAGCGCCATGGTGGTCGGGTGGTGGATGCGGTCGGGCGTGACATTGGCGACCGCGTCGAAATCGCCCCAGTCGAGCGCCGCCTCCAGCGAGGTGAAGCGCTTCGGGATCTTGTAGGCGTCAGCGTAATCGCCGACGCGGGCGGGATCGACATCGACGGCGCCGACGATGTCGACGCCCTCGATTGCGCTGAAGCGGCGGGCATGCTCCTGCGCCATCCAGCCGGTACCGAGTATCAATAGCCGCATTATGCCTCTCCAAGCGAATTGGTTCGATTCAATTATGTGGGCGGATGTGATCTACGTGTAATTTGCACGCAATTCCAGACGGAAAAACGCGTCGCGCTTTTCCTCGATGCTTTTAGCGAAAGCCGGCCTCGCCGGACGCATGCAGCTTGCCGCCGCGCTCGACGATCGGCTCCAGCGCCTTCTCGACCGGTACGTTCGGCGCATCGAGGATGGCCGGCTTCGAGCCTTGCGGGTTGTGCGCCCACTGCACCGCATTGCGCAGCACCTTGTGGACGGTGGCGTCGTGATAGGTTGGATAGGTCTCGTGTCCAGGGCGGAAGTAGAAGACGTTGCCGGCGCCGCGGCGGTAGGTCAGGCCCGAGCGAAATACCTCGCCGCCCTGGAACCAGGAGATGAAAACCGTCTCCAGCGGCTCCGGCACGGCAAACTGCTCGCCATACATCTCCTCATTCTCGAGCTCGAAATACTCGCCGATGCCTTCGGCGATCGGATGGCTGGGGCTGGTCACCCAGAGCCGCTCGCGCTCGCCGGCCTCGCGCCATTTGAGCGTGCAGGGCGTGCCCATCAGCCGCTTGAAGATCTTTGAGAAATGGCCGGAGTGCAGCACGATCAGCCCCATGCCTTCGAAGACGCGGCGGGCGACGCGCTCGACCACCTCGTCGGCCACCGCGCCATGGTCCTTGTGGCCCCACCAGACAAGCACGTCGGTTTCGGCAAGGCGCGTCTCCGGCAGACCGTGTTCGGGCTGCTCCAGCGTCGCGGTCGAGGCGGAGATCGCCTTGTCGGCGTTCAGCGCGGCGGCAATCGTGGCGTGCATGCCTTCTGGATAGATGCCGGCCACCACCTCATTGGTCCGCTCGTGGATATTCTCGCCCCAGACGACAGCGCGTATTGTCATGAATAGCCTCGTGTATGATTGTTGAGGTGGAGCCGCCCCGCGCCATAGATAGCGTCTTCGGCTGGCATTGGAAGCGGTTTTTGCCCCTCGCTCTGCTGCGCGTGCAGCCCAGCCCGAAAGCCTCCTCAGCGAACAACAGCATAGGTCCTTATGCTTCCATTTTGATTCAACCTCCTCCACCCAATTGGCAAGCGCCCTTTCCCGTGCGCAATATTGGCCATGGGCGAAGTGCTTGCAGGGCTGGCGATCTTTGCTTGTCTGGCCGGGGCCTCGCTGGTCAGCCTCATGGTGCATGAGCGCTTCCCCGCTCACCATCTTGGCGACGACACCAGCGCGGTGGTGCGGCTTGCCGCGAACCTCTTCGTGGTTATGTCCTCGCTGGTGCTTGGCCTGATGATCAACTCGGCCAAGAACACGTTCGAGTCCATCAACGGCAACGTCCACAGCTTCGCCACCGATCTCATTCTGCTTGACCGAACGCTCCGACATTATGGACCGGAGGCGGACAGCGCCCGGCAATCGCTCACCGCCTACCTGCAGCGCGTCGTCGACACCTCCACCGCCGACAGCGACACGACCGTCGTCCCAAACAGGCTGTCGGAACTGCTGCTCAATCAGGTCGGCGACATCCTGGCGGCATTGTCGCCTACGGGCGCCAAGCAGACCGCCGCGCAGCAGGCCGCGACACAGCAGCTGCAGAAGGTGATCGAACAACGCTGGATACTGGCCGAGCAGTCCGAGGGCGCCATCCCCGCGCCGCTGATCGCCCTGCTCGTCGCCTGGCTGACGCTGATCTTCGCCAGCTTCGGATTCCGGGCACCGCGCAATGGAACTATCGTCTTTACATGCCTCATTTCCGGGGCGCTGGTGACCGCGGCGATCTATCTGATCATCGACATGAACAGCCCTTTCTCCGGTCCGATCCAGGTCTCGCCGGCGCCCCTGCAAAGGGCGCTGGCGGAACTGACGCAGTGAGCTCAAGTCCGACTGAACATCTCGATCAAAAGCTTCGCCGCCACCGCCGCACCGTCGGCGCGGATCAAACGGGTGACCTCGCCCGCCCGGGTGCGGGTTTCCGGCACCATCGCCTTATCCAGTGCCACGGCCAATGACTCCGCAGTCGGCGTCGGTCCGTCATGCGCGGCACCGATCCCGAGCTCGGCCACGCGCCGCGCCCAGTAGGGCTGGTCACCGATCTGCGGCACCACCACCTGCGGCGCCCCTGCCCGCGCGGCGGCAACGGTCGTGCCGGCGCCGCCGTGATGGATGACTGCCGCCACCCGGCCAAACAACGCCTGCTGGTTGATATCCCCGACGGCGAAGCAATCGTCGCGATCGTCGATCAGGCCGAGCTCGGCCCAGCCATGCGCGATGACCGTGCGCCGGCCCCTGGCGCGGATCGCCTCAATGGCAGTGCGCGCAGCCTCGCTGGCGACAGCAATGGAGCCGAAGCCGACATAGACCGGGGGCGAGCCGACATCGAGAAACGCCTCCAGCCCGTCAGCGAGCGGCCGTGCGTCGGGCAGGATCCAGGCGCCGGTCTGCAGCGCGTCAGTCAGGTCCGAGGGCAGCCACGGCCCCAGCATCGGGTCGCAGGCGAGCAAGACAGGATCGCCGAAGACATAGTCGCGGACATTCTCCACCGCGGGCAATCCGAGCGACGCGCGGTGGCTGTTGATCGCTTCGCCGAACAGCGCGTTCTTGGTCGCGATATCCGTCTTCCACAGCAGCCGATTGTCGGTCACGCCGGCTGGAAGCGGATGTCCCGGATATTCGTGCGGCCGGTGATGTGCCGACGGCAGCCAGATGGGACAGAAGGTGCCGAGGATGTAGCGCATGCCCTTCTGCTCGGCGATCAGCCGCGCGGCGGCACAAGAAGGAAGAAGGCCGCACGCCACCACGGCATCGCAGCCTTCGGCGGCTGCGGCCAGCGCTTCGTATTGCCTGGCGACGATCTCGGCCGCCTGGCCGGAGATGAGCGCGGCAACGCTCCCGGGCGACGCCGATCTCCTGCGCCGGATCATCTCCTTCACCCATTCGCGCACTGGCGAGAAGGCCGGCGCCAGCGGCACGCCGGCGCGGGCGCACAGCGCGGCAAATTCCTCATCGCCAGGGACACTCACCCGCACCTCGGCGCCGAGCGCCTGCAGTCGCTCGCCGAGCGCCACCACCGGCTCGACGTCGCCGCGCGAGCCGTAAGTCGACAACAAAATCCGCATTCAGGAATTCCCTCTCCTAAAAATCAGGTCAAGGGCAGCGTACATACGCCATGGCCGGGGTCTTGCCGCAAGCCGGGGGTGCGCCATATCTATGTTCTGGGAGGGGCAGTTCTTCCTTCCCGTGCCCAAAACTCAATGGAATTGATCGCCGCCGCACCTGCAAGCAGAGTCCTGAAGGCATTGAACGCGCGCGTCGACCGTCCTCCGCGCCGATAGCGGCAAAAGACCGTGAATCGTCAGAGATCGAAGGCAGGCTACCGGCAACAAGGCTGCCGCCGGTACAATCGCGTTGGATCAGCCTTGGCGGCCTTCCTGGGCGACCTGGGTGGGCGACCTAGTCAGGCGCGGGACGACGACGAGGCGCTTGATCTTGCCCTTCTTGTAGGCGGACAGGAAGCGCTGATAGTCCTTGAAAACGAGGCAGCCATTGGATTCGGCGCGGCCGCCGCGTAGCATATAGGTGTGGGCGAGCAATCCGTCGCGGCCATATTTGTTCTTGCCGCTGGCCGGCGTCAGCCGGATCGCCTCGACGCCGTGGAAGCGCGATTCACGCATCGACAGATTGTAGGTGTCGGGCGGCGTCGGGCCGACATTCTTGCGATCGACGAAGCGCGGCTGATCGACCATTGAGCCGAAACCCGAATGGGCCTCCAGCCGAGAGCCGTCCGGCATGTAGACCGTCTTGGCCGAGATGTCGTAGACGGCGACGCCATTGCCGGTCGAAGGCCCGTTGAACAGATTCCTGAAGGCATTGCCGAGGCCGCCGCGCTCGGGCGTGTCCGGCCTGGCGTAGGCGAGCATCTCGGAAGCCTGCGCCTTGCCGCGCCTGGCGGGCTTCGAGTCCGGCACGAGGGCCGTCGAGCCCGGCACGCCCGGAAGCGCCTGGTCGGAATTCCTCATCGAGCGCGGCGTCTGCAGTCCTTGTGCAGTGTCGGCAACGGACGGCTGCGGCTTT
>NZ_JHQR01000152.1 GCF_014843825.1 Mesorhizobium silamurunense | reverse complement strand
CCTTCGACGTCTTCCGAGATGATGAGCAGGGGCTTCGAGGTCTGCACGACAGCCTCGAGCACCGGCAGCATGGCCTGCAGGTTGGAGAGCTTCTTCTCGTGGAGGAGAATGTAGGCGTCTTCCAGATCGGCGACCATCTTGTCGGCGTTGGTGACGAAGTAGGGCGAGAGGTAGCCGCGGTCGAACTGCATGCCTTCGACGACTTCGAGTTCGGTCTCGGCGGTCTTGGCTTCCTCGACGGTGATGACGCCTTCGTTGCCGACCTTCTGCATCGCTTCCGCGATCATGGCGCCGACCGACTCGTCGCCATTGGCCGAGATCGTGCCGACCTGGGCGACTTCCTCGGAGGTCTTGATCTTCTTGGCGGCCTTGCCGAGCGCCACGACGACTTCGGTGACGGCGAGGTCGATGCCGCGCTTCAGGTCCATCGGGTTCATGCCGGCGGCAACCGCCTTGTGGCCTTCCTGGACGATCGACTGGGCCAGGACTGTCGCGGTCGTGGTGCCGTCGCCGGCGATGTCGTTGGTCTTCGAAGCGACTTCGCGGACCATCTGCGCGCCCATGTTCTCGAACTTGTCCTCAAGCTCGATTTCCTTGGCGACGGTGACGCCGTCCTTGGTGATGCGCGGGGCGCCGAACGACTTGTCGATGACGACGTTGCGGCCCTTCGGACCGAGCGTGACCTTCACCGCGTCGGCGAGGATGTTGACACCGCGCAGCATGCGCTCGCGGGCATCACGGGAGAATTTTACGTCTTTTGCAGCCATTGTAAGCTCCTGTCAGGGGTTCGGGATCGAACCCGCAGATTCAAGATTCAGTTGACGGTGAGGCCGATATTCAGCCGATGATGCCCATGATGTCGGATTCCTTCATGATCAGAAGGTCCTCGCCATTGAGCTTGACTTCGGTGCCGGACCACTTGCCGAACAGGATGCGGTCGCCGGCCTTGACGTCCAGCGGCACGAGCTTGCCGCTTTCGTCGCGGGCGCCGGAGCCGACGGCGATGATCTCGCCTTCCTGCGGCTTCTCCTTCGCCGTATCCGGGATGATGATCCCGCCGGCGGTCTTGGATTCGGATTCGACCCGGCGAACGACCACCCGGTCATGAAGCGGGCGGAACTTGGACTTTGCCATGTTTTCTTCCTCGATGAGAACGGTGAGAACTGTTCCTCCATCCGGCGAGGCCGCCGGATCTGAGTTAGCACTCACCTAAGGCGAGTGCTAACGCGGCGCTGAGATAGGCGGTAAGGCTGGTAATAGTCAAGATGGAAGAGGCACCGGCGAAGAGCAAAAGATTTTGGAATCGGAGCTGAAGTACCAAGACCCCTTACGTGCTGCCAGTCGTTCGTCCCCTCCGCCTCACACCATCTCCCCCAGCGGCGTCTGTCCGATCTGACCGGCGGGGAAGGGCCCGAACTTCAGTTTCGGCCATACAAAAGCGCGGCGCGGACATCTTTGGGTCGGCGCGCGTCCGGAAGCAGATCAACTATGGGCGGATTCGCCGCGCCATGTAACCGGCTGATCTGGTGTTCAGATTTAGCTTGAAAGCGGTCCCGACCGGCTTTCTTAAAAGCCACTCTTCGACGGTTCCATTCTGCGTAGTTGGTCGTGGTTTGGTGTTTCGCCTGTCAGCAGGACGACGGTTTGCGACTAGCAAGCCGATGAACGCGGCCCGAGGGGCTACCATCCGGCTATTTGACAGGCCGCGAGTCATCCTGTCATCCTTGAGGTCGTCCCATTGGCTTTCAGCGCGGCCATCAGCATCGGTCCAACCGAAAACTCCCCTCCCCTCGCCTTTTCGGTCAGGACCCGCAGATAGCCGCCGGCCGAGTTGATGTGCTGCGCCCTTTGCAGGATGCAGGCAATCACCATCGCTGCGACCTCCGGGCCCATCACATGGCAAGCCTCCTCATACGCTGACGGCGAGACGCCCAGATACCCCCGCACCTGGGCGGCGGTTATCATGAGATCGCGCCAGTTGCCGATCCCATCCGCAGCGTAGGGCACAATATCGGGGCAGGCCTTCAGCACCATCCCCAGCGGATAGGTTTTCGGCGCCTCTGCGGTCCTCGTCCTGGGCTCGGCCGTTGCCCCGCTTTTCTCTAAAGCAGGTTCAAATTCAAAAATAGAGTCGGTATTTGAATCAGATTGCTGCCGCTCGTTTTGAGAGTCATTGCCGCTCGGATTCGTGGCTTTCAAGTGCATTTCCAGCAGCTTATTCACATCGTCATGCAATGCGGCCAGATCGGCCACGATCGGCTCGAGCTCGGCAATTGAGGCGCGGCGTGGGATTGCCTCCACTACGCGGCGGAAACGTCTCCAGAGGTCGCCCCAGTCGCCGGGCATGTCTTCCTCAACGGCCGCCTCGATCAGCTTTTGGATGTCACGGCGGTGCAAGGTGATCCGCTCACGCACAAGCCTGAGCGCCCTGTTGTCGGCGCGGACCCGCTCGGCCGCCGCCTCGAACTCGTGAGCACGGGCCAGCAGCGGCGCCAGGGAGAAGCCGAATGCTTGCTCGATCTCCCCTCCCCTGCCCTTGCGCGCGTAACGCTTGCCGTTCGGGCTGTCCCGACGGATGATCAGCCCGCAATTCACAAGAGCCGCCAGGTGCCGTCTGACTGTGGGCTCGGGCATTCCATGCGCCCTGAGTGAGAGGTGGGCGTTCGAGGGAAAAACGATGAGCCCGTTTTCCTCGCTCAGCTCATTGTCCGGGTAGAATGACAGCAACGCATTCAGGACAGCCAGGGCGCGATCGCCGACACCGGCGATGCTCCTGCCCTCGCAGAGGTTGCGGTAGATCTGCCATTTGTCGACGACCGTGCCCTTGGGGATTTCACGTGAATCGTTTTGCACCGCCAGCATGGCAAGCGACATCGGCCGCCGCCCAAAGGGCGTCGTTGCAATACCCGTCTCCATTTTTCCTTCGCCTTCAATTAGGCAAAAGAAATCCGCTCGCCAAAACGACGCTAACGACTCTTGACAGTGATTCGTGGAGATGCGATTCTCAGAGTGCTTAGTTCAGAGAGAGGCTTCCACGGCTTGCCGTTCGGGGGCCTTTTTCTTTTGCGGTTTCAAACTCCTTGTTTCGTGGTGGACTTCCGAAAGGCCTCAAACAGGTCGTCCAGTCGTCCGGCGATAAACGCTGCGAAACGCGATCCTTCAGCCTCTCCCACGGCAATCATGGTAGTTTTTCCGTTGTCTTTGAGGCTGACGCTGACCGTTTTGTCTGGAGCAGCCCAAGACTTCACCGCAATCTTGGGCTTAGATGGTTTGGCCGGACCCGCAGGTTCTTTGATCGCATTAGTATCCGGTGGCAGCGTCTCAAGCAGCATGATGAATCTGTCGTCGGACGTTGCCTCGCGGAATTTGTTTTTGCGAGTAAGATCGAGGGCTTTCGGGAGTGAGCCGTTGACGGAATAGCGGCTCGAGAATTCCTGCCATCGTCCTCGACCAATCCCGGGAGCTTTACCAATCGATTGCAGGATCTCCTTGTCGACCGAGGAGGCTATCTTGATCATCTCGGACACGTGCGATTTTCCTGTCGACAACGAAGCGCAGATGGTGTCCCGTTTGTATCCCGCGTCCTGCTGCGAAAGCGCAAAAGCACACTTTTCGATGTATGAAAGATCCTCTCGAGCGGTGTTCTCTTCCCCTTGGAAAATGACCGCTTGTTCATCAGTTAACTCCCGGACGGCCGCTTTGAATCCGATCCCAAGCTGCTTAGCTGCCGCTAGTCTTCTGCGACCATAGACGATTTGAAACTCACCATCCTTGCCTTGTACTGGTCGAACCAATCCAGGTACGATTTGACCGCGCTCCCGCATGGATTCTGTGATTTCAGCAATGGCGGAAATCTCGTAGGCGTCATCATATCGATCGGTGATTGATGACGGACGTATTTTGTCGGGATCGAGTTCAATGATCTGTTCGCCTGACTTCAGTAACTTGTCGGCGATGTCACTACGCTCTTGCATTTGACGAACACCAGCCGCCACCTTCATCAGGTGTGGCGATGACGTGCGGCGGCTGAGGCCCTCCTCCGAATTCTCCTCCCCGAGCTGCCCCAAAACAGCAGCAAACATGCCCTTAGAGTCTTTGCGGCTCACTGTTCACGCCTCCATGCCATTGTGATGAGGCTTTCTATTTCCGCGTTCGCGGCATTGATCGATTCGATTGCACGATCATAAGTTTTAGGTGCCGAGAACCTCGATCGCTGCACTTCATAGAGGCTTTGTTTCCAAGTAAGCGCGTCCGCAACGGCGGTGGATTTGGAGACTGAATTCAGAAGTAGATCCTCGCCAAACACTTGACGCATTAGGGCCTGCATGTTGGCTTGCGGGTGGTCGTTGGCTTCAAATTTTGTGATGAGGAATTTTGCGAAATCCCAACGCGCGCCCGCACCAGCCTCATCCAGGATTTGCATATAAGACGCTGCCAACTCCAAAAACTTGCCTGTGGAGTCGACATCAAGCATGTGTGCTGGAACTGGGATTAAGACCCCGGTAGCAGCAGTGAGCGAGGAAAGCGTCAGGAAATTGAGTGACGGCGCACAGTCGAGAAGAATGATATCGTAGCGATCGGCGATCTGTTCGAGGGCCTGTGACACTCGAAGCAGAAAACCGGTTCCACCGCTCTTGCGCATCTCAAGGGTAACGGCGGTTTCGAATTCTGTCAGTTCAAGACCGGCGCAGATGACGTCGAATCCGACGATATGCGTCTGATGTACAATCTTTTCGGTTGGCACCGGATCATCAAACCGGATCGCCGAGTAAAGGGTGTCACCTTCTTGATAGTCAAATCCGGGCAACGCTCCTTGCAGACTGGTTAACGACGCTTGGGGGTCCATGTCGACTGCGAGAACGCGATACCCACGAAGTGCCAGCCAGTGACCCAAATGAATAGTGGTCGCTGTCTTGGACGATCCGCCTTTGAAGTTGGTGATCGCGATGATTTGGCAGTCCTCGCCATCAACGCGACGAGGGTTGATCCATTTCTTCCGCGCCTTTTCCGCCAGATGCATCCGAAGCTCCAGCACCTGCTCGACAGAATATAAGCGCTTTCCGGTGGTTGTTGTCTCTGGCTCGGGTCCCTGCCCTTTTAAGGAGACCTGCCGTATGTAAGCTTCGGTCACTCCTAGCAATGCCGCCACTTCCGTCGAAGTGAATTTGCGCATCGTACGAATCGCGTCAGGAGGATACTGAGCCAGCGAAAGATTGTTGAGTGCCTTCTCGAGTTTCGTCGAAAAGGTATTCATGAATTGAAGGCTACTCAGATGCCGCGTCACCCAGATTCTCCTCTTGCACCCAGAGCCACAATGATAGCGACTGTGGTTAACAAGCTGTTAACGCCACGCCAACTACGCCAACTTTTCGAATTACGCGGTTTTTCCGTTACTGGGCTTATGCCCGATTCGCAGAATTCGGGCAAATGGACACAGGTGAGTTCCCAGCTGGGAACTATCCGATGGCCTAAGCCTTTTGGCGCCCTCGAGCTAGTCTGTCAGTTCAGAAGACCGGTGACCATGCGAGCGGCCATGATCGCTGGTCATGCAGCATGGTGTGGGACCGAGTTCTCTTGTGTTCTGGCTCCATTGGTTAACCGCTTTCGTCGCGACTGGCGGACGCCTAACAAAGCGCGGGCAGTTTGGGCGTTTGAAGACGCGCATCAGATGGGTCAGGCGGCTAAATTCTCTGTGAGGCGCCCAACGCAGCGAGATCTAGCTTTGCTTTGGTGGGATCGTGACGGTTTTGTCGGCGCTATTTGAGGCAGACGCCACTGTTCGATGGTTGAGCGTGTTCCTGAGAAATCGAGCATCGCAGCGCTGGCGTGCCGCTTCCGGTCATTTTGCTCGCTGCCCCCTCGGCATGGTCGCTGGGTACGACGACTAGCGGTCCCTTCCACATCGTGGAACTCTCTCCAAAGGGTGCCCACCTTGCATCCCAGGCAATGTCGACCGCGATCAGCGCCGCCTGCCGATGCTGGCTTAGCGCACCTTCGTTAATGGCGTCGAGGACGAGGAGGCAAAAGCTCTTCCGGCCGCGCTCAGGCCGGGGCCCGACGAGAAGGCATTGCCGCACCAATTCTTGTAGAATCCGACTTCACACAATACCCCGAGTTCCCAGTTGGGAACCATCATCCCAGAGAAGTCTAGGGCTTGCCGGTGTTGTACCGCACTTCGAAGCGGGCTCACGGGCGGAACGGTATTCTTCGTCTATCTGCAAGGCGGTTGCGTCTTGCTCACCCTAAGACGAGCTGACCACAGCCACTGGGAGAACAATCCGCGGGTCCAGGCGCCTCTTCGCGGCTGCCTGGCCCACAATCCTGACGCCCAAGTCAATTAACAGGCAACCGTTGACGCCGTCGCACTGCGGCGGCCAACGCCGCACGCTTGACCAGCTCACTTCCTGGAAATTCAGCCGCTGTGCGCCGGCACCTTTATGCTGCCCTGCCCCGCGCAACAACAGCGGCGCATTGCCGATCATGGCCAGTTTCAGCCAGGTCTACGGCGCAGCGATCGGGCAGGTGGCATTTGAGGATGCGCGCGGCCCGATGTTGACTTCACGCCAGCATGGTTTTGGAAACTCTCTTGTTCGGGAACAGCGGCCATCTTCCGTCTGATCGCGTGCATCTTCGAGGCCGACATTTCCGAGCGACCCAGACCGCCGAACGATGGCGATCAGATGTAAGGCGGTTCAAAGCTCGGGAAGCTCCACCGGAGCATGCAGCCCCTAATCATTGATCGTGGACAGATCAGTGAGTCCGCGTGCCGGCCGCGGTTCCATTGGGGCTGCGGTCATGCGAGCCAGCCCGTGGCTCATTCGTCGCCTGCGAGACCCGTCGAACGCCTCAAGCAGCGCATCGACAACGCCTGGCCGAGCTCCCATGCTGTCTTTCTTACATGGGCTTCGTTTCCATTGTGGGGGGGGGGCGGTGGCCAGTTCTGAACCCTGATCCGGCAGGATTGCGCAAAATCGTTCCGAATGGAGATGATCCTAGTTTTCATCAAGGCGCCCTCCCGCGTTTAGGATCTTATAGGCGAATGTGCGACGAACTTTATCAGAAGCGGCTCCCGGCCAGTGCAGAGAAAAAGTCGTGGCGCTTGGCGCCAGACCTCGAACTCGGGGAGGTGGGAGGATAGCCCAACGTTTCGACGCCGTCGTCGGCGACAATTCAGCCAAGAGTTCGCGCCCCGTCAAAGGGCACCACTAGATCGAGAGCGCCGAGAGGCTCGGCCAGCCTTCATGGTCTTGGCAAGCTGCTAGTGTTGGCTCGTTTCCATCAAGTCGGCACCGGAACTTGCGGAAAGCCCGCAAAGCCCGTATATTACGGAACAAAGGAGTCTCGCCGATGACCACTACCGTCACCGCAGCCGCCGTCTCGAAAAATTTTGGGGCCTATCAGGATGCCGCCGTCCGCGACCCGGTCATCATCACTAAGAACGGCCGCCCGCGCACCGTGCTGCTGGCCTACGAGGATTTTGTCCGGCTGTCGAAGCGCGACCGGCGGGTCGACCTGACGGCAGAGCTCAGCGCGGATGAGATCGCCGCGGTTGAAGCCTCTGAAATGGAGCCGGGTCTTGACCATCTCAACGACGAGCTTCCTGGCTCAGAACCCTCCGGGGCAAAAAGCCTGACGGCAAAAAATGCTGCCGGCTGAAATCAACGTCGGCCACGTCTTCCGTTATTCCTATCTTTGGCATTGGCAACACAGCGAGGGCCGCGAAGAAGGCGACAAGGACCGGCCCTGCCTGGTGCTGGCGCTGGTCGCTATGCGGGAGGACGGCTCGCCAGTCGTCCGGGTCCTGCCTATCACCCATACGCCGCCGTCCAATCCCGACGATGCCATCGAGATCCCGCCTGCGGTTAAGCTGCGGTTGCGACTTGACGGTGAGCGCTCCTGGATCGTTTTGACGGAGAGCAACCGATTTGTCTGGCCTGGCCCCGACATCCGGCCGCTGGAGACGGAGAGCGGCTATTATGGACCGCTGCCGCCGGCGTTGTTTGCCGCAGTCAAGCGCCGGTTTGTCGCTATCGCGAAAGGTCAGGCGCACACGAGCACGTTGCGCACGCTGTAACGTCGGTTGGCGTCGCGACGGGCTAGGCGGTATCAGGGCAGGGGGCAACCTAGCCGATCCCAAGAGCAAGGCCATTTGCGGCCCAGTGGGATCGTTTTGAGCCGAACAGCGCGGCTGGGACCAAGGAGCCTGAGGCCTGTCAGACGAACAGCCGCGCGGCGCGGCCCAATTGGCGCTCGGCGTCGTTGTAATAGCGCGATGCCTGTTGCACGGAGCGGTGCTGCGATTGCTGCATCGCTTCGGACAGCGGAATGCCGCGGCGGGCGGTTTCGGTCAGAAAACCGGAGCGCAGGCCGTGGGCAGAAAAAAGCTTTGGATCAAGCCCGGCCTGGGCGATGCGGCGTTTCAGGATCAGGTTGACGGCTTGTGGGGTGAGCGCCTTTCGCTCGACATGGCCCCAACGGTCGATGCCGCGGAACACTGAACCTTCGGTGATCGCCGATCGTTCCAACCACCCCTGCAGCGCCAGCACGGGCCGTCCGACCAGCAGGACAAAAGCGTCCGCGTCGGCCTCGGTGGTTTTGGTTCGGCCGAGCCGGATTTTCAGGCAAGGCAGTGTTGGGCTTTCAGGATCCTTCGGATCGGCCGGGACCGGATCCTGCGCAACGATCTGCTCGACGCGTAGGGACGAGACCTCGCTGCGACGGCGGCCGCCGGAGGCGAAGGCGACGAGCAGCAGGGCGCGGTCGCGCATGTCTGCCAGGCGCTCGCCGGCGCAAGTTTTGAGCACCGCGCCCAGAATGTCGGCGGTCACCGCCTTCTGGCTCTTTCGTCCGCGCGGCCGCGCGCTAGCGCGGACAGCAAGTTTTAAGGCGCTGCGCAGCCCCGGCGCGTTGAATTTTCCCGCAAAACCGCGCCATTGCGTCAGCGTCGACCAGCTGGCCAGCCGCCGGCGCACCGTGTTCGGCGCATGCGGGCCGTCGCTGCGCAAAAGCCCCTGCAATTTCAGGGTCGCCGCGACGTCGGCCGGCATGCCATGCGCCGGATCGGTTTCGCGTTTCGCAGAATCCCAGAGGTGATGCGCGACGAATTTTATCAAAAGCGCTTCCGGCGCCGGCCAGGGTAGGGGCTGTCCAGTGGACGCCTGGCACCAGGCCTCGAGATAGACAAGGTCGGAAGCGAGCGCCCGGAGAGAGTTGTCGCCAATACCTTCCCTGGCGAGGTGGCGCAGCGTCTCGACGTCATCGTCGGAGAGAATCTCGGCCAAAAACTCGCGCCGATCGAAGGGCAGCACCGAATCGAGCGCGTCAAGCGCCTCCGCACGGCGCAGTTTTTGGTCGGGTACGGGCTTTGGCAGGCGAAGGTCCATGGCGACCGCTCAGAACAGATAGCGCCGGTCGGCCCAGGCGAGCAGGACGCCGGCGTCTCGAGGGGGCAAACGCACCCGTCCTTGGCGCAAGCCCGCAGCGATTGCCTCGCCGACGTCCGGATCGACCCAGTGGCCGTGGGTCATCAGGAAGAACCAGGCGAAAGGCAGGCCAATTTTTTGGTCGATGGCCTCGGTCCGCTCCATCAGGCGGTGCACCGAAATGCCGTCTTCCGACGACAGCGTCTCGGTAGGCATTTTGAGCGGGCGCGGGATAAAACCGATCTCGCGCCGGCCACGATGCTCAAGATCGTGGATGTCGAAGGCCCAATGGTCAAAGATGCGGTGGGTGCAGGCGCTCGACCGCTCCCAGTCGGCAAAAAAGCGGTTCTCGCGTGGCACGAAATCGAACCAGTCCGGATTGGCGTCCAAAAACGCGGTGTCGCGCGTGCCGTCGGGGCCGACCTGACTGATGATGCGGTTTTCGAGCTCGGGACGGCTTGCCTGGCGCTGTTCCTTGTCGATGCGCGCCCGGCGCGCCAGGAAACTCCGCATGTGAACGATGCCGGCGGCGGCGCGGCCGCCCAGCCTGTAGACCGGTCCGGAAAGCAGCGGCGCGTCCGTGGCCGGCTCGCGCCGCACCCAGGACGGGTCCAAAAGATCGTCGGCGCTATAAGGGCGGTAATCGGGATCGACGACCGGGCCAGCTAGAACCTCGATCTCGCGGCCAAGCGAGAGTTGGACAAAATCGGCGACGCCCGGGCCGGTCGCAGCGCATGCGAAGACGGAGGTGCCGCGCCATTCGGCGAATTTGTGTTCGCCCGTACGATACCGGTTCCAGAAAGCGATGAGGTCGCCGCTGAATTCTTCCAACTCGCGTTCGACCCAGGCACGATGGTCGCCGATGCGCGTGCCGTCGGCGGACAGAACCGTGCGGGCGTCGCCGCGCCAGTAAAAATCGTCGACCGCCGCGACCGTGAAATCAAAGCCTGGAAAGGCGTTGGCGAGGGCAGGGGCGAGTTCGGCGTCGGCCGAGGCGGGATCGAGGCTGGCGAGCACGGCCTCGACCGTTGTGGCGTCGGGCAGGCGGACGGGTTTTTCTTCGCTCATGCCGGGCGGCCCTTTTTTGCGCGGTAAAACGCCCGCGCCTTGCTTTTCAGCCCGTGCCGAACGTCGCCGGCGGGCATCTGGAGGCCGATTCTGGCTGATTTGCGCCGCGAAATCCATCACTATCGATAAGAGGGACTTATCGATAGTGAAAGGAATAAATTCTTGATCGCCATCAGGTGCTGGAGAGGGTTGGTAGCTTGTGCCATGGCCCCGAAACGACTAGCTTAAGCCATTATGAGCAAGCATTTGGCGTCCGTCCTGACGACCGTGAACGCGCCCTACAGCCTACAGCTGGACGACGCGGGGCTGGCTTATTGCCTTGCGGATCTCGAGTTGGCCAAACAGCATCCTGGCCACGTCAGCGCCTTTCTCGGCGAGGTTCCCCTCGCACTGCAGGTCGAGTTCGCTGTCGTGCACCACATCCCTGTCCCCGACCTGAAGGCCTTCGCCGCTGCGTTCTCCGCCTGGTCCGGCGAGAGCTATCCGCTCGCTGCGTGATGGCCGAACACGATAGCCGGCGCCCTTCCGAATGGCGGCGGCTTTTTAGCATCGCCGTCGATCTGATTGACCAGCTTCGGGAGAATGCCGGCGGTCACGACTTCGAATGGTCGTTTGGCGGTGGGACGGCGATGATGATCCAGATCGGCCATCGTGAAAGCCATGACATCGATGTTTTCCTCGATGACCCACAACTGCTCGGCTTCATCGACCCGTCCAGAAGCCGCCTGCGCTTTGAGCCGGTGCCATCGGACTATCAGGGTGATGGGCTTCGATTTCAAAAGTTCGCCTTCGAAGGCATCGGTGAAATCGACTTCATCGTAGCCGGAGCCCTGACAAAGACGCCCTTCCAGATACGCGAAGTGGAAGGCACAGCGGTTCGGCTCGAGACCATTCCCGAAATCATTGCCAAAAAGGTCTATTATCGCGGCTCGGAAGCCAGGCCGCGTGACATCTTCGACATCGCCGCCGCAGCCCGGTCGCAACTCGGCGCCGTCGTCGATGCCTTGCGCGCGTTTCCGCAACAGGTCGCGCGTACCAGGGAACGCTTGGAAAAGCTCAATCCGGAATTCGTTAGCCGTGCCATCGCGCAGTTGATGATCATGCCGGATTACGAAGCGTCGGCCGCCGACAGTCTGGATGCCGCGATCGCCGTGCTTGACGAGGCGTTGTCATCGTCCAAGCCGCCCTGATCGCCTCCCCTCCGGGTCTTTGCGGGAGAGCGGAGGGCTTTTTCTACAACCCCGACGCCTTGGTGAGGTTGACGCGAAAGCGGTCGCGGCGGCGCTGGTATTTCCGGGTCATCTCGGCGCTGGTATGGCCGAGGTGCTTCTGCACAAAGCGTTCGTCGACCTCGGCCGAGGATGCCAAACCGGCGCGCAGCGAATGGCCGGCAAAGAGTTTTTCGCGTTCGCCTTCCGGCAGGTCACCGCGCACACCGGCGGCCAGGGCGGTCCGCTTGACGAGGCGGGCGACCTCCTGGTCGTTGAGCCGATCGGCGCCGACCACCTTGCCGTGGCCGGTGACACGCCGGAAGAGGGGACCGTGCGCGATGCGCGCCAGCCTGAGCCAGGTCTCCAGCGCGACCACAGGGCAGGTCGTGTCGGATGAGCCACGTCCGACTTCGACCTCGCGCCAGCCGGTCTTGCCGCGCAGGCGCAACAGCATGCCCTTGTCGAGGATTTCGATCCAGCCGGAAGAATCCTCGGTCTGGTCGCGACCGCAATCCAGGCCGACAACCTCGGAGCGGCGCAGGCCGCCGGCAAAACCGAGCAACAGCATGGCGCGATCGCGCAGGCCGCGCAGGCTGCCGCGGTCGAGCGTTTCCAGCATGGCGATCAGATCCTCGGGCAACACCGCTTCCTTCTGCCGAGGCGGAGCGGCGTGCTTGTTGCGTATGCCGGCCATGACGGTGGCGATGTGGCGGTCTTTTCTGTGCAGCGGCTGCCCACGCCGAGAGAAATTCCAGGCCAGCGACGACAGACGTCGCTCGATGGTCGAGACGGCGTTCGGCTTCTTGTCGCCCGTTACCTTACCGGACGCGCAAGCCGTGATGTAGAGGCCGACAGTCTGCGGTTCTGGCGGGAACACCTCCAGGCCTTGGCGGCGCGCCCAAGCGCAAAAATGCTTCCAGTCCGAGGCGTAGGCGCGGCGCGTGTTAGTGGAGCTCGCCGCTTCGACATAATCGCGGGCGCGATCGGCGAGTGCGTCAAGATGCGCCGGCAGGCGAGGATGGGCGACGGCCGGAAGAGGGGAGGGGGCTTTGGCCGGCGGTTCCTCCGGCGTGCGGCCCATTTCCATGACGACGTCGATGATGTCCGGCATATCGTCGGCGATCGGCGAGCCGGGCTCGGCCGAGCCTCCCGCCGCGATTTGGTCGACACCCGGCGCCGTTTCCTGTGGTCGAGCGGAGCCGTGCCGAGTACGCTTTTCGGGATTTTGCTCGACGACAGAGGCCATTTCCGCACTAAGCCACATAACGATTGATAATGCAACATTATCATTCGTTGTTGATACACGACAAGCACAGCGCTTTTCGTCCATTTCTGTTGCTAAAAGCGCCGCCGTGATTCACCTTGCTCTCGATGATTCTACGTCCCAGACCTTCTGCCCGTCACCACGCCACATCTGCCGGAACCCCTCCGACCGTGCCAATGGCAGCGGTGCCGGCCTGGCTGCGCCGGGCCATCTCGGATGCGCACAGTCATGCGGGAAACGAGTTCGAGGACGTCTCGCTCGCCGCGGGCGCTGCCATCGGCGCGCTCGATGCTGTCGTCCGCCGTCAGGAGCTGTGGGCCGGCGCCTGGCGGCAGCGCCTGGCGCTTTCGGCTGCCGTGGCAACGGCACAGCAGGCGGGCCGCGTCGAGGATGAAGGCGCGCTGCGCGACGCCGTGTTGCTCACACGGCCGGGCGATTTTTTGTCCGTCGGTCCCGCCGGATCGATGCTGCTGGCTTGGCGCCGGCTGGCGAGCCGGCCGGGGGG
>NZ_JHQR01000144.1 GCF_014843825.1 Mesorhizobium silamurunense | reverse complement strand
GGCGGGCTCGCCGTCTCGCAGACCGGCACGCAGGCGGCGATCGCCAAATTGCCGGCCGAAGTGACGCTGGCTTTCGCACCGCAGGGCAACAGCATCGACCGCTGGATGAAGGCGGCCCGGCAGAGCGGGCACGAGATCGTCATGCAGATACCGCTCGAGCCCTTCGACTATCCGAACGTCAATCCGGGCCGCAACACGCTGACGGTCTCGGCGAGCCCGGACGAGAACCTGAAGAGCCTGTACTGGGCGCTGTCCAGGACGACCAACTATACCGGCGTCATGAACTATATGGGCGCGCGCTTCTCGGCCGATGCGAACGCGATGGGACCGTTCATGGCCGAGCTCGGCAGGCGCGGCCTTGCCTATGTCGACGACGGCTCGTCCGCGCGGAGCCTGGCGCCCGACCTCGCGCTGAAGGACGGCGTCCCGTTCGTGGCCGGCGACATGGCGATCGACGCGGTGCAGGACCGCGGCGAAATCCTCAAGAAGCTGGACAGCCTCGAGGCGACCGCGCGGGCCAAGGGCAGCGCCGTCGGCATCGGCTCGGCTTTCGATATCACCATCGACACGGTGACGTCCTGGATCGCCGAGGCGAAGAAGCGCGGCATCGAGATCGTGCCGATTTCCGCTGTCGCCATCGATCCCCAGAAAGGCTAATCATCGGCTTCTCGCCGATGCCGGAACCCGGAAATGTCCAAGAAGATGATCGATCCCGAGACGTTGCCTTATCGTCCCTGCGTCGGGCTTGTGATCCTCAACCACGCCGGGCTGGTCTGGGTCGGTCATCGCATCGCCGAGCCGGACAGCGAGTTTTCCGGCACGACGAAACTCTGGCAGATGCCGCAGGGCGGTATCGACGAGGGCGAGGAGCCGCTTAACGCGGCGGAGCGGGAGCTTTACGAGGAAACCGGCATGCGCAGCGTGTCGCTGCTTGCCGAGGCGCCGCATTGGATCAACTACGACCTGCCGCCGCATCTGGTCGGCGTCGCCTTCAAGGGGCGCTACCGTGGCCAGACGCAGAAATGGTTCGCCTACCGTTTCGAGGGCGACGAAAGCGAGATTGAGATCAATCCGCCGCCCGGCGGCCACAAGGCCGAATTCGATCAATGGGCATGGCGGCCGATGCGGGAACTGCCCGACCTCATCGTGCCGTTCAAGCGCCAGGTCTACGAGCAGGTGGTGGCGGCGTTCCAACATCTCGCCGGCTAGAGACAGCTGGCCACTACTACCACGGTTGCCGCGCCGGCACCGGCGTCCTAATGATTGCCTTTGATGCAATGAGGGGGTCGCCATGAATGACGACACCGGACGCGGTTTTCTGGCTGTAGCAAATGGCGCCAGCGATTCGACGGTCAGCGAAGCGGCGGCCGGTGCGATCCTGACCATCGATCTCGGCGCCATCCGCGAGAACTACCGGCGGCTCAAGGTGCGGCTGGCGGGGGTGCGTTGCGCGGGCGTGCTCAAGGCGGACGGCTATGGTCTCGGCGCGGCGCAGGTGGCGTCGGCGCTGATCAGGGAAGGTTGCGGCATCTTCTTCGTCGCGCTGCCCGGCGAGGGCATCGCGCTGCGCAAGGCGCTTGGGCCAGGACGCGACATCTTTGTCCTCAACGGCCTGCCGCCGGGCTCCGAATCGGAGGCGGTCGCGGCCGGACTTCACCCCGTCATCAACAGCGCCGCTCAGCTGAAAGCGTGGCGCGAAGCGGCGCGTGCCACCGGTCGAAAGCTGCCGGCCGCGGTCCAGGTCGACAGCGGCATGTCGCGGCTCGGCATGCCGCCGGCCGAAGTCGCCGCACTCGCGAAGGACGCTTTCGACGGCATCGATATCCGCATCGCGATGAGTCATCTCGCTTGCGCCGACGAGCCGCGCAATCCCGCCAACGAAGCACAACGGCTCGCGTTCGAGCGGCTGCGCGGGATGCTGCCCAAGGCACCGGCCTCGCTCGCTAACTCGTCCGGCATCTTCCTTGGATCGCCTTACCACCACGACCTGGCCCGCCCCGGTGCGGCGCTCTACGGCATCAACCCGACCCCGGGCGAGGCCAACCCGATGCAGCCGGTGGTACGGCTGCAGGCCAAAGTGGCGCAGACGCGCAGCGTCCAAGACGGTGCCGGCATCGGCTACGGCCACACCCATCACGCGCGCGGACCGCTCAGGCTGGCCACGATCTCGCTCGGCTATGCCGATGGCTGGCACCGGCGCGCGGCTTCGGCCGCATGGTTCGAGGGCGTGCGGCTGCCTTTCGTCGGGCGTGTTTCGATGGATTCGATCATCCTCGACATCTCAGCGCTTCCGGCCGGCAGGCTGGACGAGGGCGACCTCGTCGAGCTCATCGGCCCGTCGCAAAGCCTCGACGACGCGGCCGCGCATGCCGGCACCATCGGCTACGAGGTGCTGACCAGCCTCGGTGCGCGCTTTCACCGCCGCTACATCGGAGGCTAAAGCCGTATCGCATTGACGAGGCTCCAGGCAGCGCGCTCAAACCTTTGATATGCGTGTCGTTTTCCCAAAGCAGCCTGCACGCTTTCGGGCGACATGTGCCAGGGAGCCCTTGGCGGAGCCGGCAAAATCCGGCAGACAGAAAGCGACGATCCGGGCCCCTTCGGCGGCATGATCGGCTTTGAGGGAGCATAGAATGAAAGTCCTGGTGCTGGGCGGCGGCGTGATCGGGATCACCACCGCTTACTTCCTTTCCGAGACCGGCCACGAAGTCACGGTCATCGACCGGCAGCAGGGGCCGGCGCTGGAAACCAGCTTCGCCAATGCCGGCGAAGTGTCGCCCGGCTATGCTTCGCCATGGGCCGGGCCCGGCATCCCGGTCAAGGCGGTCAAATGGCTCTTGATGAAATACGGTCCGCTGGTGGTGCGGCCGGCCTTCGATCCGCATATGTGGACGTGGCTCATCAAGATGCTGCGCAACTGCACGGCCGAGCGCTATGCGCTCAACAAATCGCGAATGGTGCCTTTGGCCGAGTACAGCCGCGACACGCTGAAGGCGCTGCGTGCCGCGGCCGGCATCAGTTATGACGAGCGGGCCAAGGGAACGCTGCAGCTCTTCCGCAAGCAGAAGCAGCTCGACGGCACCGGCGGCGATGTCGAGGTGCTGAAGAAATACGGCGTTCCCTATGAGGTGCTCGACCGGGACGGCTGCATCGCCGCCGAGCCGGCGCTGGCCGGCGTGCGGGAAAAATTCGTCGGCGGGCTGAGATTGCCCGGCGATGAAACCGGCGACTGCAAGATGTTCACCGACAGGCTGGCCGAGCTTTGCGTGGCGCGCGGCGTCACCTTCGAATACGGCACGACCATCCGGCGCGTCGTCAGGAACCGCAACCGCGTCATCCAGGTCGGCACCGACAAGGGCTGGCGGACGGCGGACGCCTATGTGATGGCGCTGGGCAGCTATTCGGCCCCCTTCATGCGCAAGATGAAGCGGCCGATCCCGGTCTATCCGGTCAAGGGCTATTCGATCACCGTGCCGATCACGGATGCCGCGGCAGCGCCGGTGTCGACGATCATGGACGAGACCTACAAGGTGGCGATCACCAGGCTCGGCGATCGCATCCGGGTCGGCGGCACGGCGGAGATTTCGGGCTTCGACCTTCGCCTGCATGAATCGCGCCGCCGCACGCTCGAGCATTCGGTCGGCGACTTGTTCCCGGGCGGCGGCGACCTCAAGGCGGCGACGTTCTGGTGCGGCTTGCGGCCGATGACGCCGGACGGACCGCCGCTGGTCGGACAGAGCGAGCTGTCCAATCTCTATCTCAACACCGGCCACGGCACGCTGGGCTGGACCATGGCCTGCGGCTCGGCCAAGGTGCTTTCCGACATCATGTCCAACCGTGTGCCGGAAATCAACGCGCTCGACCTCAGCCCGGATCGTTACATCAAGGCTTGACCTCAGAAGGCCTGCCTGACCCACGCTCCGCTGAACAGCGGCCGGTAGGCCCAGCCAATCGTGACATTGGTGGCTACCGGCTGCGAATGGGCGAGATAGTCGTCATAGATCGGCTTCATGCGGCGGTAGAAAGACGGATCGAGCACCACATGCCGTTCTCCGAGTCGTGGAAGAAGCTGCGGTTGTTGAGGTTGACCGAGGAGATGGTCACCAGGCGCTGATCGATCATCATGATCTTCGAATGCAGCACCACGTCGGGTGCCTTGAATTCGCGGATGTCGATGCGGTCGCCGTATTTCTCGACGAACAGCTTGTTGAGCGCGGTGAGAAAGCGGCCGCCGATGTCGCCCCTGAGGTCGATGCGGCCGACGACGTCGATCCTGACGCCGCCGGCCAGCGCCCGGTCGAACGCCCTGGCGAGGCTGGGCGTCAGATTGAGATAGGGATTGACGATCTCGATCCGGTGCTCGGCGGTGTCGATCAGCTCGACGAAGTAGTTTTCGAGCGCGTGGCCGTCCTCGTAGGGCACGGAAACGAAATGCCGCGCCACGCCCTGCGGACGACCGTCGGAACGAACGGGGATGGAAAACGGCCGCGACAGGTTGGTGTCGGCATCGCGCAGCCAGACGGTCGACAGATGCGCGGCGAGTGTTGCGACCGTCGCCTGGTCGGCGATCTCGATGTCGAAGTCGCTCCAGTTGGAATAGT
Source organism: Mesorhizobium silamurunense (assembly GCF_014843825.1). Taxonomy (GTDB): domain Bacteria; phylum Pseudomonadota; class Alphaproteobacteria; order Rhizobiales; family Rhizobiaceae; genus Mesorhizobium; species Mesorhizobium silamurunense. The sequence continues at coordinate 34,084 of NZ_JHQR01000144.1, read as the reverse complement.
AGTTGAGCGAAAAGCCGTCGGTCCTGCCGTATTGCTGCAGCTCGGGATAGCGCGACAGGTCGATCATTGTGGATGTCGCGCCAGTCGCGACCGAAGCGGCCGGTGCCGTTCGTGCGATCGAGCGCATCGATCCGGCTTTGGGCAAGCAACGCCTCGAACCGTTTTTCATAGGTGGCATTGCCATTGTCCGCGAAGTAATGAGCGCTGGCGATTTCGGCGCCGCTGCCGTCCGCCGAGATGGGCGGACGCGCACAGGTCTCGTCGCCCGGAAAGAAAGCGCAGGCCGAATGGCCCGGTATGCCGGCGCAACCGGCCAGCGCGATCAACGCCAGGCCAAGCAGCAGCCCTGTCACGACGGCTCCTGGCCTCACCCGGTCGCCCCATTCATCGCCTTGAGCTGCGCGGGGTCGCGCGGCGGCATGAAGCCCTGCGGGAAGACCTTGCAGACCGGAAGCGCGAAGGTGGCGATCAAGAGCTCGGCCTCGCCGCGCATCTTCCTTGGCGCGGCCTTGTCATCGCGGATCGTCCTTGCCGAGGCGATCAGCGCGCCGTCGCAGTCGCAATGATTGTGACGGGCGATGTAGCAGGCGTCGTGGATCCGGCAGGCGGCGTCGAGCCGGTCGACCGGCCTGGCCGAGAGATCGCCGGTGCGGGTTCCCGGCCCGCAATAATTGCCGAAGACGAAAGGCGAGGGACGGGCCATCGCGTAGCGGATCGGCTTCGGCAGTTCCGCTTCGGGAACCTTGGCCCACGGGTTGGCACAGTCGGAGAGGCAAAGCAGCGGCAGGATGGCAAGAATGGCTCGCATGTCTGCGCCGGCTTTCCGATATTCCCCCTCGCCATGGCACGGCGAAGCGCTGGTGCCACACTCGCCGACTTTGTGGCAAGCGCAAGGCGGCATGGCGCGCCGGTTGTGCTATCGTCGGTGCGGCGGGGAGGGCGGTGCGATGCGCGCTTTTGTTTTGGCTGCGGGATGTCTGATCTGCGCCTCGGCACTTGCCGCGGACAAAACAGTTCACGACACGGATCACGGCTTTTCGCTCACCTATCCCGAGGGATGGACGAGCGAAAGTACGTCCAGCGATTCCATACGGCTCAAGGTCAAATCCGGCGAAAAGGGCCTGACCTGCAGGGTGTCGGAAAATCTCTACGATCCGACCGCCCCGGACAATCCGCCCGATCCCAGGGCCTTCGTCGAGAAGGACTGGTCGCTGGACGACTGGCAGACACTGATCGGCGCGGCCTTCGGTTCGGCGAGTTTCAGCAACGACAGGCTGGCGCGATTCCCGGACGGCTATCCGGTGCGGGTGGCCGACATGGATTTCCGGCTCGGCGACGGCAATGCCAGCTTCTACGGCCATGCCAGGATCGCCATTTCGATACGCAGCGACCGCTACGGTTTCGTCACCTGCGGGCTGATGGGCGACAGCGCCGAGGAAACCGCCCGGATGTGGGCGCCGCTCGCTGACGAAACCGAGAAGGTTGTGAACTCATTCGTGCTGGATCCGCCCTGAAAGCGGATCTAAAGCGCGTCGCTCTGAAACAGATTCAGGCGACGCGCTTCAGGTTTGTTTTTATGCATGTCGTCTTCCCAAAACCGCTGCACAATTTTGGGCGACATGCATCAAACGAACAACCCCTTTTCCCGCTCCACCGCCTTGGTGATGAAATTGGCGACCAATTGGACGCGGCGCAGCGGCCTCACCGATTCGTGATAGACCAGCCAATAGGCGCGCCGAATGGGCGCCACGATGTCGACCGGCACCAACTCCGGCATCGACCGGGCGACGAAGGTGTGCAGGATGCCGATGCCGGCGCCGGAGCGCACGGCTTCCGCCTGGCCGAGCGCGGAGGAGATGGCGAAGCTCGAGCGCCAGTCAGGGCTGAACTCGGCGGCGTAGTCGAGCGAGGGGCTGACGATGAGATCGGGCACGTAGCCGATCAGCGTGTGCCGGCCGAGATCGGCTGCCGTCCTCGGCAGGCCGTTCGCCTCCGCATAGGCGCGGGAGGCGAACAGCCCGAGCGTATAGTCGACCAGCTTTCCCGCCACCAGCCGGCCTTCGGTCGGCCGTTCGACGGTGATGGCGATATCGGCCTCGCGCCGCGACAGCGAGAAGGAACGCGGCACCGGCACCAGCTGGATGGTGAGCTCGCGGTGGAGCGCGGTCAGCTCGCCGAGCCGCTTGGCGAGGAAAGCGACGCCAAAACCGTCGGGAGCGCCGATGCGCACGGTGCCGGACACGTCGTCGCCCTCGCCGGCAATGGTCGAGCGCGCGGCGATCATATCGCCTTCCATGCGCTCGGCGATGTCGAGGAAACGCTCGCCTGCGGGCGTCAGCTCGCTGCCGGTGGTCAGGCGGCGGAAGAGTTTTGTGCGCAGCGCGTCCTCGAGCGCCGCGATGCGGCGCGAGACGGTGGCGTGATTGAGCTCAAGGCGCTTCGCCGCGCCGAGGATCTGGCCGGCGCGCGCCACGGCGAGAAAGATGCGCACGTCATCCCAGTTCATGGGGAGGGTCCACGCTAATCGTGAGCGTCGCGTTCCCGCCAACCCCCCTCTGTCCTGCCGGACATCTCCCCCGCAAGGAGTGAGATCGGATGTCGCGTCGGCTTTCGCCAATCTCCAACATCGCAGAAAGGGCGGTAAGGCCGAAGCTGCCAATCTCCCCCCTCGCGGGGGAGATGTCCGGCAGGCCAGAGGGGGGTGTGAAGGAACTCAACCTTCAATCCTTTTCAACGATCGAGCAAACCTGCCATTTGCGGCAATTAATGCACAGTCAATGGCCGTTGTCTATTTTCCGCACAACGGTTGCGTTTTGGCTCGCGTTGCCATCGCCGCCGCAAAGGCGGACAATGCCTCATGACCAAACAGGGAGAGAAACCATGATCGAATACGGTCATTTCATCGGCGGCAAGCGCGTCGCCGGCACCAGCGGCCGCAAGCAGGATGTCATGCAGCCGATGGACGGTTCCGTGCGCGCCACGGTGGCGCTGGCCTCGGCGCAGGAACTGCGCGCCGCGGTCGAGAATGCCAAGGCAGCGCAACTCAAATGGGGAGCCACCAACCCGCAGCGCCGCGTGCGCGTGCTGATGAAGTTCCTCGAGCTGGTCCAGCGCGACTATGACGAACTGGCCGACATCCTGGCGCGCGAGCATGGCAAGACCATTGCCGACGCGCGCGGCGACATCCAGCGCGGCCTCGAAGTGGTCGAGGTCTGCATCGGCGCGCCGCACATGATGAAGGGCGAGTTCACCGATGGCGCCGGCCCGGGCATCGACACCTATTCGATGCGCCAGCCGCTCGGCGTCGTCGCCGGCATCACGCCGTTCAACTTCCCCGCCATGATCCCGCTGTGGAAGATCGCTCCGGCGATCGCGTGCGGCAATGCCTTCATCCTGAAGCCGTCGGAGCGCGATCCGGGCGTGCCGATCCGCATCGCAGAGCTGTTCATCGAGGCCGGCCTGCCGGAAGGCGTGCTGAACGTCGTCAACGGCGACAAGGAAGTGGTCGACGCCATCCTCGACGATCCGGACATCAAGGCCGTCGGCTTCGTCGGCTCGACGCCGATCGCGCAGTACATCTATGCGCGCGGCTGCGCGGCCGGCAAGCGCGTGCAGTGCTTCGGCGGCGCCAAGAACCACATGATCATCATGCCCGACGCCGACATGGACCAGACGGTCGATGCGCTGGTCGGCGCCGGCTACGGCTCGGCGGGCGAGCGCTGCATGGCGATCTCTGTCGCCGTGCCGGTCGGCAACGACACCGCCAACCGGCTGATGGAAAAGCTGGTGCCGCGCGTCGAAAGCCTTAAGGTCGGTCCGTCGACGGACTCTTCCGCTGACTTCGGTCCGCTGGTGACGGCGCAGGCACTGGAGCGCGTGAAGGGCTATGTCGACATCGGCGTCAAGGAAGGCGCCAAGCTGGTCGTCGACGGCCGCGGCTTCAAGATGCAGGGCTATGAGAACGGCTACTATATGGGCGGCTGCCTGTTCGACAACGTGACGGCCGACATGCGCATCTACAAGGAAGAGATTTTCGGGCCGGTGCTCTCGGTGGTGCGCGCGCCGACCTACGAGAACGCCATCAAGCTCGCCAACGAGCACGAGATGGGCAACGGCGTCGCCATCTTCACCCGCGACGGCGACGCGGCGCGCGACTTTGCTTCCAGGGTCCAGGTCGGCATGGTCGGCGTCAACGTGCCGATCCCGGTGCCGATCGCCTACTACACCTTCGGCGGCTGGAAGGCGTCGTCCTTCGGCGACCTCAACCAGCATGGTCCGGATGCGTTCCGCTTCTACACCAAGACCAAGACGGTCACCTCGCGCTGGCCGTCCGGCATCAAGGACGGCGCGGAATTCGTCATCCCGACGATGAACTGACCGGACAAAGTCCAACATTTGAGAAAGCGCGACGCAAGCCGCGCTTTCTTTTTGGAACCCACGAGGGGAGGCTATTTGGCCTCCCCTCCATTCATAGCAGGCAAACTTTGTCGCGCCTCCGGGTGCGTCCCATCAAAGTTCAGCGCAACTTTAGGTACATGACTTTCGACGCAGCGCGTCCTGGGAGCATCTGCGAATTCTAATAATTCCGTCGCCGTGTGATGGAACCAACACACCATCATCCGCCTTAGGCTGTATTCCTGCCGTGTGCAGGCCAATCAAACAGCGCCGGTGGCAGCCGGGGTTCGCGTCTGGCGCGAGGAGGTGTCAGATGACACGATGCCTTTTGACGACAGTGTTCCTTGCGGCGATTGCAGTGTCAGCCGCAACCGCTCAGGCCAATGCGGCCGCGCAATGCGCTCCACGCGCCGACATCATCAAGGCACTCGGCGACAAGTTCCACGAGAGCGAAGCAGGACGCGGGCTGATCAATCCGAACGTCGTGCTCGAGATTTTCGTTTCCGACCAGGGCAGTTGGACTGTGCTGGCCTCCGATACCAAGGGCCAGAGCTGCATCCTGTCCGTCGGCGAGGGCTGGGACAGCCCTACGATCGCGGCAGCCATGCCGGGCGCTTGAACATCGAGGATGCCGGGCCGAGCGTCTTGCCACGGTTTTTGCGCGAAGGCCGACCCAGATGCCCTCCAGTAGCGCCGCTTGTTTACCGGGCGCAGCTTCACCATATCGAATGCAGGGAGTGATAAATCTCCCTGCGACAGACCGGAAACCAGAAGGAGTGACGCGATGAAGACGTCGAATCCGGCCTGGAGCGTTCCGGCACACTGAGGTGGCCGAATGTGCCTCCCTTGCCGGAATGCGAAGGCGAAGGAGGTGCCCCATGGCACGCGTATTTTCGTTCCGATGGATCAAACTGGCGGCGGTTGGCGCCGTGATGGCGCTGTCGTCTTTCCCCGCGCAGGCGCAAGTCATCTGCGGCGGCCATGACTATCTGGTCTCGAGACTGGCGGCGACCTTTGAGGAGAAGCGGCTGGGGTACGGCGTGGCCGGAGAAGTGGCCATCTTCGAGGTGTTTGTGTCGGCGAGCGGAACCTGGACCATCCTGATGACCGACGTCAAAGGCCAAAGCTGCATCCTGGCGGCGGGCGACGGATGGGAAGACACGCTGGCCACCGCGGTCCGGCAGCCGGGTGGCTGAGCCGAGCAATTCCAGGAGAAACGGAGCAGTTCAGCGAAGGCTGAACTGCTCCGGTCAGCGCGTCGCGGCCACCTCGGCGTGGCCGCGCAGCAGCGCCATCAGTTTCTTGGCATCCTTGGCGGCGGCTTCCTCGTCGCCGTCGAGGATCGAGCGGATCAGCGCGACATGATGCTCGGCCGATTCCGCTAAGCCGGTGTCTGCCTTGTAGCGGAACCAGAAGCGCCGGCTATGCGTCTGCAGGGGTGCGGCCACGCGCGCTGCGAAGGGATTGTCGGCGGCAATCGCCAGCGCTTCGTCGAGCTGCTTGTCGGCCTGGATGAAGGCAAGCACGTTGCCGGAGATCACCGCCTTCTGCATGGCAAGGGCCGCCTCGTGAAAAAGGTCGGCGGCCTCGCGGGTGACGAAGCGAGCGGCGGAGCGGGCGAGCACCACCTCGACGCCGCGCCTGGCGTCGATGACGCGCAGCCAGTCGCCGGGGTGGAGCGGCGCGACCGCGATCCCGGCGCGTGGCCTGATATCCAACAGGCCTTCCCAGGCAAGCCTCTGGATCGCCTCGCGCACCGGGGTGCGCCCGAGACCCAGCCGCTCGATCAGAGCGCCTTCGGTGACGAAGCTCGACGGCGCCAGCTCGAGGGTTACGATCATGTGCTCCAGCGCGCGATAGGCCTTGGTCGCCGCCGGTTCGAAGGTCGTGTTGGTCTCAATGGATATCAGCGGGGAGATCAATGACAGGCTCCTGATATATTTTTCATATATCATAACGGATTCAGCGTTGACAGGTACTCTTAATAGATATACGGCTGATATATCAGAAGAGGAATAGCCATGTGGGCCGGAGTTTTCCCCGCAGTCACGACCAAATTCACCACCGACGACCGCCTTGACCATACCGAGATGGAGCGCTGCTATGGGCTGCAGATGGAGGCCGGCTGCGACGGCATCATCGTCTGCGGCTCGCTCGGCGAAGGGCCGATGCTGTCGCATGACGAGAAGATCGAGGTGCTGAAGACGGCTCAGAAGGTCGCCGGCAACAAGCCGGTGCTTCTGACCGTCAACGAGCCCGGCACCCGCGAGGCGGCAAGCATCGCGCGCCGCGCCGCCAAGGAAGGCGCCAATGGCCTGATGGTGGTGCCGAGCCCAATCTACCACACCGACCGGCAAGAGACGGTCGCCGCACTGCGCGCCGTGGCCGAAGCCGGCGACCTGCCGGTCATGATCTACTCCAACCGGCTCGCCTATCGCGTCGACGTCACCGTCGACCTGATGGAGGAGCTGGCATCGGACAAGCGCTTCGTGGCCATCAAGGAATCGTCCGACGACATCCGCCGCTCGACCGAGATCATCAATCGCCTCGGCGACCGCTACGACCTCTTCACCGGCGTCGACAACCTCGCCTTCGAGGCGCTGTCGGTCGGCGCCATCGGCTGGGTGGCCGGCCTCGTCACCGCCTTCCCACGCGAGACCGTCGCCATCTACCAGCTGATGAAGCAAGGCCGCCGCGAGGAGGCGCTGAAGATCTACCGCTGGTTCCGGCCGCTGCTCGACCTCGATGTCTCGACCTATCTGGTCCAAAACATCAAGCTTGCCGAAGTGCTGGCGATCGATACCAATGACCGCGTTCGCATGCCGCGCCAGCCGTTGTCGGGCGAGCGCCGCAAGGCGGTGGAAAAGATCGTCAAGGATGCGCTGGCCATGCGGCCGCAACTGCCGGCGGATTTTTCTCGATCGGTGGAGAGCATGGCAGCGGCCGAGTAAGGGGCAGCATTCGCGTGCAGGGAAATTCCGAAGAGGGGCACCGCCCCTCATCCGCCCTCCGGGCACCTTCTCCGCGTGAACGGGGAGAAGGTGAAGACATCGCCATCATAGGCGGCGGCATCATCGGCATCTGCGCCGCGGTCTACCTCGCCGAGGCGGGGCGCGGGGTCACCATTTTCGACCGCACCGGCATCTGCGAGGAGACGAGCTCCGGCAACGCCGCCGCCTTCGCCTTCTCCGACGTGCTGCCGCTGGCGCATAAGGGCATGATCAGGCAATTGCCGAAATGGCTCGCCGATCCGCTCGGGCCTCTCGCCATCCCACCAGCCTATCTGCCCAAGCTCCTTCCCTGGCTTTTCCGCTTCTGGCGCGCGGGTGCCGCCAAGCACTACGAGGCAAGCCTCGCGGCGCAGGCCGGCATGATGAAGCTCGCCGAGGCCGAATGGATGGGCCTGCTCGACCGCTCCGGCACGAGGCCGATGCTGCGCGAGGACGGCTCGCTGGAACTCTACGAAAGCGAGGCCGAGTTCCGCGCCGCGCTGCCGGGCTGGGCGGAGCGCGAGCGCTTCGGCATCGGCTTCCGCCATGTCGAGGGGGAGGAGATGGCTGCCCTGCAGTCGGGTCTCGCGCCACGCTTCGTCAAGGGCACCTTCGTGCCGAGCTGGAAGACGGTCGCCGATCCGAAGCTGCTCGGCAAGGCGGTCTGGGCCTATGCGGAGAAGCTCGGCGCCCGCTTCGAGCATGCGCGCATCGAGCGTATCGAGGCCGGAACAAATGGCGCCACGCTCACGCTTGCCGACGGCACGATCCGAAAGACGAAGCAACTTGTCATCGCCGCCGGCGCCTGGTCGCACCTTCTGGCCAAAGATCTCGGCGACCGCATCCCGCTGGAGACCGAGCGCGGCTACAACACCACGCTGCCGCTGTCGGCCTTCGACGTGAAACGGCAGCTGATCTTTTCCGGGCACGGCTTCGTCATCACACCGCTGGAAACGGGCTTGCGCGTCGGCGGCGCCGTCGAGCTCGGCGGCATCGAACGGCCGCCAAATTTCCAGCGCTCGAAGGCGATGCTGGAAAAAGCCAGGCGTTTCCTGCCCGGGCTCGATCCGTCGGGCGGCCGCGAGTGGATGGGCTTTCGCCCGTCGCTGCCGGATTCGCTGCCGGTCATCGGCCGGGCGCGGGCGCCGAACGTCTTCTACGCTTTCGGCCACGGCCATCTCGGCCTGACCCAAGCGGCTGCGACCGGCCGCTTGATCCGAGATCTCGTTCTCGGGCAGACGCCGCTCGATCTCTCTCCGTTCCGCCCGCAACGGTTCTGACAATTCTCCAGAATTCTGATATTTCAGGGAGCCATCATGGCCAAGAAATCCTTCTTCTGCATCGACGGCCACACCTGCGGCAATCCTGTCCGGCTGGTCGCCGGCGGCGGGCCGCTGCTTGAAGGCGCGACGATGATGGAACGGCGGGCGCATTTCCTCGCCGAGTATGACTGGATCCGCACCGGGTTGATGTTCGAGCCGCGCGGCCATGACGTGATGTCGGGCTCGATCCTCTATCCGCCGACGCGGGAGGAGTGCGATATCGCCATCCTCTTCATCGAGACCTCGGGGTGCCTGCCGATGTGTGGCCACGGCACCATCGGCACCGTGACGATGGCGATCGAGCACGGACTGGTGAAGCCGAAGACGCCGGGCGTGCTCAAGCTCGACACGCCGGCGGGCCTGGTCGTCGCCGAATACAAACAGGTCGGCGAATATGTCGAGGAGGTGCGCATCACCAACGTGCCGTCCTTCCTCTACGCCGAAGGGCTGACGGTGGAATGCCCCGTGCTTGGCGAGATCAGGGTCGACGTCGCCTATGGCGGCAATTTCTACGCCATCGTCGAGCCGCAGGAGAACTACCGCGACATGGCCGACCATTCGGCCGGCGACCTCATCGCCTGGAGCCCGGTGGTGCGCCAGCGCCTCAACGAGAAATACTCATTCGTGCATCCGGAGAACCCCGGCATCAACCGGCTGTCGCACATGCTGTGGACCGGCAAGCCGAGAGATGCCGAGGCCGATGCGCGCAACGCCGTCTTCTATGGCGACAAGGCGATCGACCGCTCGCCTTGCGGCACCGGAACTTCGGCGCGGATGGCGCAGCTCCACGCCAAGGGCAAGCTCAAGGCGGGCGACAGCTTCGTGCATGAATCGATCATCGGCTCGCTGTTCAAGGGCAGGGTCGAAAGAGAGGTCAGCGTCGCCGGCAAGCCGGCGATCATCCCCTCGATCGGCGGCTGGGCGCGCATGACCGGATTGAACACCATCTTCATCGACGATCGCGATCCGTTCGCGCATGGGTTCATTGTCACCTGATGCTGTCAAAGGTCGAGAGCGTCACGCAGTTTCGCCATCGGTCGAAACCTGATCGCGGAACCAGTCGGCAAATGTGATTTCGGCGGTCGAAGGCTGCGCCGACATGGTGAGAAAGTAGCCCTTGTCCCTGTCGGTCGCGATATCGGAGACGACAACGAGATCGCCGCGCCGCAACTCCTCGCGAAAGACCTCGATCGGGCATAGGGCGACGCCGTGGCCGGCAATAACGGCCGTCGCCAGTATATTGAAATCAGCAAAGACAGGCCCGTTGCCGACATCGGCTCCGGCCATGCCGGCTTGCGAGAACCAGTCGCGCCAGCCCTGACGAGTCTCGTCATGCAAAAGGTCCGCCGCGGCAATATCCGCCGGCGTGCCAAGCTGGCCTTTGCGGGCGAGGTAGTGCGGGCTGCAGGCGGGCCGGCTGATGCGGGAAAAGAGGCTGAGGCTGGCAGCCCCTGGAGATGGATCGGCGCCGAGGGTGATCAGGATATCGTTGTCGTCGTCCTCGAGCCGGTCTTCGGCTTTCGCATAGGCGACACGGATCGCAATCTCGGGGTGGCGAGCAGTAAAGTCCGAAAGGCGCGGGACCAGCCACCGGCTGGCAATGGATGGGATGCAGCCCACGGACAGCGACGCAGCAACTGCGTTCCTGCGGATACGCCGGCAGGCGGCGGCAAGGTCGGAAAGCGCCGCCGTCGCCGAGGCCTGCAGGGCAAGCCCGGCGTCGGTCAAGCGAACCTTGCGGGCATCCCTGTGGAACAAGGGCACGCCGAGCCATTCCTCCAGCCGCCTGATCTGATGGCTGATCGCCGGATGGGTGACATGCAGCTCCTCGCCCGCAGCCGAAAAGCTGAGATGGCGCGCAGCGGCCTCGAAAGCGCGAATGGCGTTCAGCGGCAAATAGTCCATCTGTAAATTTTTCTAATGCATTGGGCGAAAATCGGTCATTTGAACTTCGCCGCGGCTTACGACATTTCTTGAACCCTGCTTCGAAGTTAGCGGATCGAAGCGCCGAAAACCATACAGTCCGAGAGCATATTCGGCTTTCGGTGCAAACCACAGGAAAGAGATGCCATGTTCACCAGGCAGTTAGCTGATGTAGAAAAAACTGACTTCTTCGTCGACTGGGGCAATGGCACAAGCCATCGGTTGCTCACCCAGCGGGACGGCATGGGATTCACGGTCTGTCACACCGTTGTGCGGGCCGGCAGCGAGTCGCGGCTTCAATATCGCCGCCATCTGGAAGCCTGCTATTGCATTTCCGGCAGCGGTGAAGTCGAAGATATGTCCGGCGCGATCCATCGCATCGAGACCGGCACGATTTACGTTCTCGATGCCCATGACGATCACTACCTTCGCGCCGATGCAGCCGGCGACATGGTGCTGGTCAGCGTCTTCAATCCGCCCCTCAACGGCACCGAGAAGCATACCCTCAACGGAGACGGAGGATCTGCTTACTGACCTTTTGCGCAGGCGCTGTTCTTCGGGAGCGGTCCAGCTTTTTGATAGAATCGCCGACCCGCTCCACGTATGTTTTCATCGACCGCTTCATCACCGCGCAGCAGGCCGGCGCCTATAAGCAGGCCCGGCAGATCTTCGATTTCGCCCGCAAAGCGCTTGGCGTCGACCGCGGCGATATCGTCCACTTCTGTGCCAGTCCCCCATCTCGATCTCGCGGCCGCCCGTGATCTCGGATTCCGCACTATGCGGATCGACAGAGGGACTGGCCGCAAACCGCTGCCCGACTACGTGCCGAACGCTGTTTTCCGACACTCGATCCTATGCCGCCCTTCCTGGGGTCGACCATCTTAGGCGAAGGAGAATGTCGACAGTTGCGGCGCGCTGTCGCATGGCTGTCACACTGATGGGAATCCTGACCCTACGCGATGCGCAGGGCCGCAAAACGGACCGACTCCATTGACGCAAGAAATCCGCACTTCAACTTATTTTGACGGCAATTTCTTCGAAATGGCGGGCATGATACGGCTGAATCGTCAAAGACATTGCGTTGTGCCAATGATAGGGTCCGCGATAGTCCAGGGGCTGGGTGCGAAAAAACGGGCAATCGGGTGGCGTGCTTCCAAACCACGCCCGGCGATTGAAGAATCACGTTGCAATCCGGGCTCGAAACTTTACGACTAAGGGAAATACGAAAAGGAGTGCGACCCGGGAACGGTCGACATTCCAGGGGAGCCGCATAACTATGCAGTACTTCGTCCAGCAGCTTATCAACGGGCTGACGCTGGGATCTATCTACGGGCTGATCGCGATCGGCTATACGATGGTCTACGGCATCATCGGCATGATCAATTTCGCCCATGGCGACATCTTCATGGTCGGCGCCTTCACAGCCCTCATCGTCTTCCTGATCCTCGGCGCGCTGTTCTATTCCGTGCCTGTCGTGGTGGCGCTCCTGATCATGATGATCGTGGGCATGCTGCTCACCAGCCTCTACAACTGGACGATCGAGAAGGTGGCCTACAGGCCGCTGCGCGGCTCGTTCCGGCTGGCGCCGCTGATCACCGCCATCGGCATGTCGATCGCGCTGTCCAACTTCGTGCAGGTCACGCAAGGGCCGCGCAACAAGCCGATCCCGCCGCTGGTCAGCCAAGTCTATACCATCGACGGCATCAGCGTCTCGCTGAAGCAGATCATCATCGTGCTGGTCACCGCCGTGCTGCTGGCGATCTTCTGGTATCTCGTCAACAGGACGGCATTGGGACGGGCGCAGCGCGCCTGCGAGCAGGACCGCAAGATGGCAGCGCTGCTCGGCGTCGACGTCGACCGCACCATCTCCATCACCTTCATCATGGGCGCGGCGCTTGCCGCGGTCGCCGGCACGCTGTTCCTGATGTATTACGGCGTGGTGGTCTTCTCCGACGGCTTCGTGCCGGGCGTGAAGGCCTTCACGGCGGCGGTGCTCGGCGGCATCGGCTCGCTTCCAGGCGCGGTGCTTGGCGGGTTGCTGATCGGCTTCATCGAGAGCATGTGGTCGGCCTATTTCTCGATCGACTACAAGGACGTCGCCGCCTTCTCGATCCTGGCGATCGTGCTCATCTTCCTGCCATCCGGCATCCTGGGCCGGCCTGAAGTCGAAAAGGTCTGATCCCATGGCGGTTACCGTATCTCCGGAGCGCGACGTCGTCGCCACTCCCGTCCAACGCGCTTTCCGCGAAGCGCTCTATGCCGGCGCCATCGCGCTCGGCCTGTTCGTGCTGTTCATCGGTCTGAGAACAGACCAGAACATCAGCAACGAACTGATCCTGGTGCGGCGCTGGGGCCTGCTTGCCCTGGTGGTTGTCCTCACCGCTGTCGGACGCTTCCTTTATGTCGCTTATGCTCAACCCTTCGCGGCCAGCCTAAAGGTCGCCGATGTTGCCACCGGCCTGCTGCCGGAGAGTATGGCGACGCGCTTCTTCCGGCTTCCGTATTTCATTGCGGCCATCGTCATAGCGTTTGCACTTTTGGTGTTGGCCGGTTCGCTCGATGGACTGCTGGGGCCGGACCTTGCCGGCTATGCGCGGTTCCTGCGGGCGCTGGCCATTATCTATGCCGTAGCTTCTGTGATGTTTTACTTCCGCAGCTTCATTCATGCTCACTTCTCGGCATTGGGCGTCAGTGCGCTGGCGTTGTACCCGGTCATCGTCGTCCTTACGCTTGCGCTATATACAGGATCTGTAGCTGGGGGGTTCCAAGGCTCGCTGAAGTGGGTCGATAATTTCGGCATCCAGATCCTGATCTATGTGATGCTGGCCTGGGGGCTGAACATCGTCATCGGGTTGGCCGGACTGCTCGATCTCGGCTACGTCGCCTTCTATGCGGTCGGCGCCTATGCCTACGCGCTGCTCGGCACGCATTTCGGCCTGTCGTTCTGGATCCTGCTGCCGGCCGCCGGCTGCATGGCCGCCTTCTGGGGCGTCATGCTCGGCTTTCCGGTGCTGAGGTTGCGCGGCGACTATCTGGCGATCGTGACGCTCGCCTTCGGCGAGATCATCCGCCTTGTGCTGATCAACTGGCGCGAGGTGACCAACGGCTCGGCCCGCATATCCGGCATCCCGAAAGTCTCCTTCTTCGGCCTGATGTCGTTCAACGTCTCTGACCCGAACTACATCGCCAAGGTGCTGAACATCGCCACATCGAGCGCCTACTACAAGATCTTCCTTTACTATCTGATCCTCGGACTCTGTCTTTTGACCGCCTTCGTTACCATCAGGCTGCGCCGGCTGCCGGTCGGCCGTGCCTGGGAAGCGCTTCGCGAGGATGAGATCGCCTGCCGCTCGCTCGGCATCAACACCACCACCACCAAGCTGACCGCGTTCGCCACCGGCGCCATGTTCGGCGGCTTCGCCGGCTCGTTCTTCGCCGCCCGGCAAGGCTTCGTCAGCCCTGAATCCTTCGTCTTCCTGGAATCGGCGATCGTCCTTGCCATCGTCGTGCTCGGCGGCATGGGCTCGCTGGCCGGCATCGCCGTGGCGGCGCTGGTGATGATCGGCGGCACCGAGGCGCTGCGCGAACTCGACTTCCTGAAGCGGGTCTTCGGTCCCGATTTCACGCCGGAACTCTACCGCATGCTGCTGTTCGGCATGGCCATGGTGATCGTCATGCTGTGGAAGCCGCGCGGCTTCGTCGGCAGCCGCGAGCCGACCGCCTTCCTCAAGGAGCGAAAAACGGTCTCAGGTTCCTTCACCAAGGAGGGCCATGGCTGATGAACGCGCAAGCTTCCGCAGACGATCTCATCCTGCAGGTCGAGCACCTGTCGATGAAGTTCGGCGGCCTGGTCGCCATCGGCGACCTGTCCTTCCAGGCCAGGCGCGGCGAGATCACCGCGCTGATCGGGCCGAACGGCGCCGGCAAGACGACTGTGTTCAACTGCATCACCGGCTTCTACAAGCCCACCGAGGGTATGATCACGCTGAACAAACGTGACGGCTCGACCTATCTGCTCGAGCGCCTGCCCAACCACGAGATCCCGGCGCGCGCCAATGTGGCGCGCACCTTCCAGAACATCCGCCTGTTCTCTGGCATGACGCTGCTCGAGAACCTGCTGGTCGCCCAGCACAACAAGCTGATGAAGGCCTCGGGCTACACCTTCCTCGGCCTGTTCGGCTTCCCGAGCTATCGCCAGGCCTCGGCCGAATCGATCGATCTCGCCAGGCACTGGCTGGAGAAGGCCGACCTCGTCGACCGCGCCGACGATCCGGCCGGCGACCTGCCATACGGCGCGCAGCGTCGGCTGGAGATCGCGCGCGCCATGTGCACCGGGCCGGAGCTTCTGTGCCTCGATGAGCCGGCCGCAGGCCTCAATCCGAGAGAGTCGGCGGCGCTCAACGAACTCTTGATGGACATCAAGAACAGCACGTCGATCCTGCTGATCGAGCACGACATGTCGGTGGTCATGCAGATCTCCGACCATGTCGTCGTGCTCGAATATGGCCGCAAGATCTCTGACGGCAATCCGCAGTCGGTCCGCACCGACCCGCGCGTCATCGCCGCCTATCTCGGCGTCGACGACGAGGAGGTCGAAACCGTGCTCACCGAAGTCGGCGACGAGGATGTCATCGAGCAGCTCGATACCGGACCGGACGCGGCGCATGGGCCGGGCAATTCCGCTTCGATGATGGCGGGGCCGGTTTCCGATACTGTCGAACACGCGGACGAAGGCGAGCGGGTCACGGTATCGAAAGGCGCCTCGAAAGCGGCTCAGGTCGACGCGCGCTCGGCGTCTGTCGCCGGCAAGCCCGCTCCGGTAGCCAAGAAGGCCGCGAAGGTCAGCACCGCAAAAGCAGCGCCGAAGAAAACGGCCGCCAAGGCTGCAGCCGCGAAAGCCGACAGCGCCTCGAAGGGTAAGCAAGCGGCGGCCAAGCCCGCAGCGGGC
Organism: Mesorhizobium silamurunense; assembly: GCF_014843825.1. GTDB lineage: Bacteria > Pseudomonadota > Alphaproteobacteria > Rhizobiales > Rhizobiaceae > Mesorhizobium > Mesorhizobium silamurunense. The sequence continues at coordinate 18,506 of NZ_JHQR01000144.1, read as the reverse complement.
AAGCGTGGGGGGCGTAAGTAATGGCCGGCACAATGCTGCTCGATATCAAGGGCGTGCAGACCTATTATGGCAACATCCGCGCGCTGAACGGTGTCGACGTCACCGTCAACCAGGGTGAGATCGTGGCGCTGATCGGCGCCAACGGCGCCGGCAAGTCCACGCTGATGATGACCATCTTCGGCGCGCCGCGCGCCCGCGCCGGCACCATCACCTTCGCCGGCACCAACATCACGCAGATGCCGACGCATGAGATTGCGCGGCTGCGCATCGCCCAGTCGCCGGAAGGACGCCGCATCTTCCCGCGTATGACGGTGATGGAAAACCTGCAGATGGGTGCCAGCATCGACAACCTCAAGCACTTTGACGAGGATGCCGAGAAGGTGTTCGCACTGTTCCCGCGGCTTAAGGAGCGCATCAACCAGCGCGGCGGCACGCTTTCGGGCGGCGAGCAGCAGATGCTGTCGATCGGACGCGCGCTGATGGGGAGGCCGAAGCTGCTCCTGCTCGACGAGCCGTCGCTTGGATTGGCCCCGCTGATCGTCAAGCAGATCTTCGACGCCATTCGCGAGCTCAACAGGTCGCAGGGGCTGACCGTGTTCCTGGTCGAGCAGAACGCCTTCGGCGCGCTCAAGCTCGCCAATCGCGGCTACGTCATGGTCAACGGCAATGTGACGATGAGCGGCACCGGCAAGGACCTGCTCGCCAATCCGGAAGTGCGCGCCGCCTATCTCGAAGGCGGGCATCACTAAGAGGGGGTTCTTCATCATGCAAGGCATTCTCTACGAAGAGGCCTCGATCTGGCATTTCCTGTTCGTCACGGGCCTTCTCGGCGGCGGGGCAGCATGGATGACCGGCAAAGCCGTGGCCCAGACCTGGGGCACCTACGTCCGGCTGTTCCTTTACATGCTTGGCCTCGGCATCGGGGTAAGGTTCATCCATCATGCCCTGTTCGATGGCACGATGTTCTCGCTGCATTATTACATCGTCGATACCATCGTACTGATGATATTCGGCTTCCTCGGCTATCAATACACGCGCACCAACCAGATGGTCACACAATATAATTGGCTCTACGAACGAGCTTCCCTATTGAGCTGGAAACCGAAGGGTTGAGGTTCATGCTTAACGTCGTTTCAGGGATGAATCGGCGTGACAAGTGCCTGAAAATCGGCATTCTATGCTTTCTGCGATAAGGGTGGGCATCGCATGAAAGTGTCATCCACGCCCACTCCGTAAATGGGAGCGTTTCAATGAAAAAATCACTTTTGTCCGCCGTGGCGCTGACCGCGTTCATCGCGTTCAGCGGCAGCGCGTGGGCCGACATCCTGATCGGCGTCGCCGGTCCGATCACCGGCCCGAACGCCGCCTTCGGCGCGCAGCTGCAGAAGGGCGCGGAACAGGCGGTCGCCGACATCAACGCGGCGGGCGGAATCAACGGCCAACAGCTCAAGCTCGAGATCGGCGACGACGTCTCCGATCCCAAGCAGGGCATCTCGGTCGCCAACAAGTTCGTCGCTGACGGCGTCAAGTTCGTCGACGGCCACTTCAACTCGGGCGTGACCATTCCCGCGTCGGAAGTCTATGCCGAAAACGGCATCCTCGTGATGACGCCGGCCGCAACCAATCCGAAGCTCACCGAGCGCGGCCTGTGGAACACCTTCCGCACCTGCGGTCGCGACGACCAGCAGGGCAAGGTGGCGGGCGACTACATCGCCAAGAACTTCAAGGACGCCAAGATCGCCATCATCCACGACAAGACGCCTTACGGCCAGGGCCTCGCGGACGAGACCAAGAAGAACCTGAACGCCAACGGCATCACGGAAGTGATGTATGAAGGCGTGAACGTCGGCGACAAGGACTTCTCGGCCCTCATCGCCAAGATGAAGCAGAACGGCGTCACCCTGATCTATTGGGGCGGTCTGCACACCGAAGCCGGCCTGATCATCCGTCAGTCTGCCGACCAGGGCCTGAAGGCGCCGCTGTTCTCGGGCGACGGCATCGTCTCCAACGAACTGGCCTCGATCGCCGGCGACGCCGTTGCCGGCACGCTCAACACCTTCGCTCCGGATCCGCGCAAGAATCCGGCCGCCAAGGAAGTGGTGGAGAAGTTCCGCGCCTCCGGCTTCGAGCCGGAAGCCTACACGCTCTACTCCTACGCTGCCATCCAGATCATCTCCCAGGCTATCGCCAAGGTCGGCTCCGCCGACGATGCGCAGAAGGTTGCCGAGGTGATCAAGTCCGGCGGACCATGGAAGACGGCCATCGGCGAGATCGGCTATGACGCCAAGGGCGACATCACCCGCCCGGACTACGTCATCTACGAATGGAAGAAGGGCGAGGACGGCAAGTACGGCTACTTCGAGAAATAAGCCGGCAAACAGACGCCGACTTTTTTGGGATGCCCGGCGCTCAGCGCCGGGCATTTTCATTGGCGGATACTTCTTCCTCCCCTCGACCCCGACGAGAGCGCCGGCAAACCGTCCCTTGAACCGCCGAGCGGAAGAATAACGGCGTTTGGCGCAAACGAGCGATTTAAATCGTTTTAGCTGTCGCGCGATTTTGTTTGCGCTGCAGCATTTTCACGCTAATCATTGCGCCGTTCCTCACCTTCCGCTGCTGGAGCCCAGTCCTTGGCAATCACGAAGATCCTCGTCGCCAACCGGTCCGAAATCGCCATCCGCGTCTTTCGCGCGGCCAACGAACTGGGTCTCAAAACCGTGGCGATCTGGGCGGAAGAGGACAAATATTCGCTGCACCGCTTCAAGGCCGACGAAAGCTACCAGGTCGGGCGCGGGCCGCATCTCGCCAAGGATATGGGGCCGATCGAGAGCTACCTTTCGATCGAAGAAGTGATCCGCGTCGCCAGGCTGTCCGGCGCCGACGCCATCCACCCCGGTTACGGCCTTTTGTCGGAGAGTCCGGAATTCGCCGAGTCCTGCGCTGCCGCCGGCATCACCTTCATCGGGCCGAAGCCGGAAACGATGCGCCGGCTCGGCAACAAGGTCGCAGCGCGCAACCTGGCGATCGAGGTCGGCGTGCCGGTCGTGCCCGCCACCGATCCGCTGCCGGACGACATGGAAGAGGTGAAGAAGCTCGCCGCGCAAATCGGCTATCCGGTGATGCTGAAGGCCTCGTGGGGCGGCGGCGGCCGCGGCATGCGCGCCATCCGCTCGGAGGCCGACCTCGCGCGCGAGGTCATGGAAGGCAAGCGCGAGGCGAAGGCCGCCTTCGGCAAGGACGAGGTCTATCTCGAAAAGCTGATCGAGCGCGCCCGCCATGTCGAGGTGCAGGTGCTCGGCGACACGCATGGCAATGCCGTGCATCTGTTCGAGCGCGACTGCTCGATCCAGCGCCGCAATCAGAAGGTCGTCGAACGCGCGCCGGCTCCCTATCTCAGCGAGGAGCTGCGCCAGGAGCTCTGCGGCTATGCGCTGAAGATCGCGCGCGAGACCAGCTATATCGGCGCCGGCACGGTCGAGTTCCTGCAGGACGCCGACACCGGCAAGTTTTACTTCATAGAGGTCAACCCGCGCATCCAGGTCGAGCACACGGTCACCGAGATGGTGACGGGCATCGACATCGTGAAGGCGCAGATTCACATCCTCGACGGCTTCGCCATCGGCACGCCGGAATCCGGCGTGCCGATGCAGAAGGACATCAAGCTCAACGGCCACGCGCTGCAGTGCCGCATCACCACCGAGGATCCGGAGCACAATTTCATTCCGGACTATGGCCGCATCACCGCCTATCGCGGCGCCACCGGCTTCGGCATACGGCTCGACGGCGGCACCGCCTATTCGGGCGCGGTCATCACCCGCTTCTACGATCCGCTGCTCGAAAAGGTGACGGCCTGGGCGCCGACGCCGGCCGAGACGATCGCGCGCATGAACCGGGCGCTGCGCGAGTTCCGCATCCGCGGCGTGGCGACCAACCTCACCTTCCTCGAAGCGATCATCAATCACCCGAGCTTTGCCGACAATTCCTACACCACCAAGTTCATCGACACGACGCCGGAACTGTTCCAGCAGGTGAAGCGGCAGGACCGCGCCACCAAGCTTCTCAACTACCTGGCCGATGTCAGCGTCAACGGCCATCCCGAGACGCGCGGCCGGCCGATGCCGAAGGCCGACGCGGCGGCGCCTGTCGTGCCCTATCTCAACGGCAAGGTGCCGGACGGCAGCAAGCAAAGGTTCGATGCGCTCGGACCGGAGAAGTTCGCCTCCTGGATGCGCGGCCAGACCCAGGTGCTGGTCACCGACACGACGATGCGCGACGGCCACCAGTCGCTGCTCGCCACCCGGATGCGCACCTATGACATCGCAGGCATTGCCGGCACCTATGCGCGGGCGCTGCCGCAGCTGTTGTCGCTGGAGTGCTGGGGCGGCGCCACCTTCGACGTCGCCATGCGCTTCCTCACCGAGGATCCGTGGGAACGGCTGTCACGGGTGCGTGAAGCCGCACCCAACCTTCTGCTGCAGATGCTGCTGCGCGGCGCCAACGGCGTCGGCTACACCAACTATCCCGACAATGTCGTGCAGCATTTCGTCAGACAGGCAGCCGCCGGCGGCGTCGACCTGTTCCGTGTATTCGACTGCCTGAACTGGGTCGAGAACATGCGCGTCGCCATGGACGCGGTGGGCACCGAGGGCAAGCTGATCGAAGCGGCGATGTGCTACACCGGCGACATCCTCGATCCGGCGCGCGCAAAATACGACCTCAAATACTATGTCGGGCTGGCGAAGGAACTGGAAGCGGCCGGCGCGCATATCATCGCCGTCAAGGACATGGCGGGCCTGTTGAAGCCGTCGGCGGCGCGCGTGCTGTTCAAGGCGCTGCGCGAAGAGACCGACCTGCCGATCCATTTCCACACGCACGATACGTCCGGCCTGTCGGCGGCGACGGTGCTGGCGGCGGTCGAGACCGGCGTCGACGCCATCGACGCGGCGATGGATTCCTTCTCGGGCAACACCTCGCAACCCTGCCTCGGCTCGATCGTCGAGGCGCTCAAGGGCACGGAGCGCGACCCGGGACTCGATCCGCAGTGGATCCGCCACGTCTCCTTCTACTGGGAAGCGGTCCGCAACCAGTATGCCGCCTTCGAGAGCGACCTCAAGGGTCCGGCCTCGGAAGTCTATCTGCACGAGATGCCGGGCGGCCAGTTCACCAATCTCAAGGAACAGGCGCGCTCGCTCGGGCTCGAAACGCGCTGGCACGAGGTGGCGCAGGCCTATCACGACGTCAACCTGATGTTCGGCGACATCGTCAAGGTGACGCCGTCGTCGAAAGTGGTCGGCGACATGGCGCTGATGATGGTGAGCCAGGACCTCACCGTCGCCGACGTCGAGAACCCGGCGAAGGACATCGCCTTCCCGGACTCGGTCGTCTCGATGCTGCGCGGCGATCTCGGCCAATCGCCCGGCGGCTGGCCGCAAGCGCTGCAGAAGAAGGCGCTGAAGGGCGAAAAGCCGATCACCGTCCGGCCGGGCTCGCTGCTCAAGCCGGCGAACCTGAAGGCCAGCCGCAAGGAGATCGAGGAAAAGCTCGAACGCAAGCTCACAGAGTTCGAGTTCGCCTCCTGGCTGATGTATCCGAAAGTGTTCACCGACTTTGCCGCCGCGCAGGAATCCTACGGCCCGGTCAGCGTGCTGCCGACGCCGACCTATTTCTACGGCATGAAGTCGGAAGACGAGATCTTCGTCGACATCGAGAAGGGCAAGACCTTGGTGGTGCGCTGCCAGGCGTTCGGCGATGTCGACGACAAGGGCATGGTCACCGTCTTCTTCGAGCTCAACGGCCAGCCGCGCCGCGTGAAGGTGCCGGACCGCGCCCACGGCGCCTCGGCCGCCAAGGCGCGGCGCAAGGCGGAACCCGGCAACGAAGCGCATATCGGCGCGCCGATGCCGGGCGTGGTCTCAGCGCTTGCGGTTGCCGCCGGGCAGGCCGTCAAGGCGGGCGATGTGCTGCTCTCGATCGAGGCGATGAAGATGGAGACCGCGCTGCATGCCGAGCGCGACGGCGTGGTCGCCGAAGTGCTGGTCAAGGCCGGCGACCAGATCGACGCCAAGGATTTGCTGATCGCTTTCGGGTAGGTGTATTGAGATTCAGGTGAGGCCGGTCTGCAAACGCCGGCTTCCTGCGCTTCCGGCCTTCGCCGGCCGAAGCATCCATGACTGAGAATGGCGTGGCAGTTTAAGGCTACGGCCGGCGTAGGCCGGTGCTCACGTACCTTAAGTACGCTCCGCTCCGGTTCTCGGAAGCCACCATTCTCAGGCCGGCTTGACCTGAATCCCAACACACCCTAGGGCGTGCGTAACCCTTCATGCCGCATCGATAATGTCTTGACCCGCCGCGCGTGCTCGGGCATCGAACCCGCTCCAATTTTGCCGGGGCGGGAATCGCCGTGGCGCAAAAAACGCGGAGAGAAAAATGGCCGACGAGATCACCGAGACCAGCCAGACTGTAGCCGCCGGCCAGCTGCGCGCCATCATCGAGCGCATCGAGCGGCTCGAGGAAGAGAAGAAGACGATTTCCGACGACATCAAGGACGTCTATGGCGAGGCCAAGGGCACCGGCTTCGACACCAAGGCGATCCGCACCATCATCCGGCTGCGCAAGAAGGACCAAGCCGAGCGCCAGGAGGAGGAGTCGATCCTCGATCTATACAAGGCCGCGCTCGGCATGGTCTAAGAGACTGTTTGGAAATTCTACTCCGGCGGCCATCTGATGGCGTTTTCTGCGCTTCCGTTGCTCACGGACCAAATGTCCGCTGCGCTACGGTTCTCGAAACCACCACCATATGACTCGCCAGAGCGAATTTCGAAACAGTCTCGGCCAAGCCGTGATGGTAGCGCGAGCAGCCGGCCATGAGCGAGTTCGACTTCGGCGGGCGCCGCGCTTCGGAGTTCCGCCATCGCGGTTTCTGGGCGCTGTTCGCCGAACGGCACCCGGGAGAAAGGGCACGGCTGGCGAGGCGCGGTCCTTGGTTCTGGCAGCGCGGCTTGCCGGAGTTTGCCCTGGTGCTTTCCATGTATGTCGCGCCGAGCGAGAATGTGGTCGGCGTCTTCTTCGGCCGCAACGAAAAGCTCGGCGCAACGGAAGTCTGGACACGGCTGAAGCCGTTTCAGCCGGCGATCGAGGCGCGGCTGAAGCTCAGGCCGGAGCAGAGCGCGCAGAACCTCGGCATCAATTCGCAGTGGCAGGTCAACTGCTTCGCCGAGGACAACTGGCCGGCCATGGCCGACTGGCTGGTGACGGAATGCTCACGCTTCGAGCGCGCCGTGACTGAAGTGCTGGGGCGGGAGTAGACCGCAGATGCTTGCCGGCTTCTTCCGCTCGCGCTGGCAAGGCAGAGCTTCGCCCGACCGGCTGTTCTGGCGCGACATGCTGCTTGCCGGCACGGCGATCAACATTGCCTCGTCGGCGCTGGCGCTCGTCCTGCTCGGGCTGAAGCTGCCGCTCTGGCTGGTTCTCACAGTGCATTTCCTCGCCGTTCCCTACAACATCTTCCTCTCCCTTGCCGTCTGGCGGACGGCGGAAAAGACCGGCGGCGCCAAGGCCTCGCTGATGATGCTGGGCTCGGCGCTCTGGCTGATCGCGACGGTCATTGTGTGAGGACGCACAGCAGATGCGCATAAAAAAGGGCGGCCGAAGCCACCCTTTCCAAACTGACGGGGTACCGGTCAGGCCGCCGGCTCGAACTGCAGCGCCACGCCGTTGATGCAGTAGCGCAGGCCGGTCGGCGGCGGGCCGTCCTCGAAGACATGGCCGAGATGGCTGCCGCAGCGCGAGCAATGACATTCGGTGCGAACCATGCCGTAGCTGCGGTCGACGGTGGTCTCGATCGAACCAGGCACCGGATCGTTGAAGCTCGGCCAGCCGGTGCCGCTCTCGAATTTCAGCTTGGATTCGAACAGCGGCTGGTCGCAACCGACGCAGAAGAAAGTGCCGGCGCGCTTCTCGTAAAGCAGGGCGCAGCTGCCGGGACGCTCAGTGCCGTGGTTGCGCATGACGGCATATTGCTCCGGCGTCAGCCGGGCTCGCCACTCGGCATCGGTGCGGGTGACGGGGTAGGCGTGGGTGTCCATGAAATCTCCTCGGCCTTGGCGGCTCGTTGTTGGTGGGCAGCCTATATTCGCGCAAACATAGGCATTTGTTACAAACGCTGCCAGCGAAAGCGGGCTAGTGCTTGCGGGACAGCTGCCTCGTCGCCGCTTCGAGCCCGGCAAGCGTCAGTGGGAACATCCGGCCGCCGAAGATATCGTTGATCATCGCGATCGAGTGCGTGTAGCGCCAGTTCTTCTCAGCTTCCGGGTTGAGCCAGATCGCATTCGGCCATTGCTGCAACAGCCTTGCGAGCCAGACGCTGCCGGCTTCCGGGTTCCAGTGCTCGACCGAGCCGCCGGGATGGGCGATCTCGTAGGGGCTCATGGAGGCATCGCCGACGACGATGACCTTGTAGTCCGACCCGTATTTGTGAAGCAGGTCGAAGGTCGGGATGGTCTCGGCAAGGCGGCGGCGGTTGTCCTTCCAGACGCGCTCATAGAGGCAGTTGTGGAAGTAGAAATATTCGAGTTGCCGAAACTCGGCGCGCGCGGCGGAGAACAGTTCCTCGACGGTGCGGATATGGTCGTCCATCGAGCCGCCGACGTCGAAGAACATCAAGAGCTTCACTGCGTTGCGCCGCTCGGGTCGCGTCTTGACGTCCAGATAGCCGTGCTCAGCTGTGGCATGGATGGTGCCAGGCAGGTCGAACTCTTCCTCGGCGCCCTCGCGCACCCAACGACGCAGGCGCTTCAGCGCCACCTTTATATTGCGGGTGCCGAGCTCGACGGCATCGTCGAAATTCTTGAACTCGCGCTTGTCCCAGACTTTTACCGCGCGGCGATGCCGGCTTTCGTGCTGGCCGATGCGCACGCCCTCCGAATTGTAGCCATAGGCGCCGAATGGCGAGGTGCCGCCGGTGCCGATCCATTTCGAACCACCCTGGTGGCGACCCTTCTGCTCCTCCAGACGCTGCTTCAGCGTCTCCATCAGCTTCTCGAAGCCACCCAGCGCCTCGATCAGCTTCTTCTCTTCTTCGGTCAGGTGCTTTTCGGCAAGCCTGCGCAGCCATTCCTCGGGGATGTTGGCGACATCGACGGCATCCGGCCCGGCAAGCGCCTCGACGCCCTTGAAAACATGCGCGAACACCTGGTCGAAACGATCGATGTGGCGCTCGTCCTTCACCAGGGCCGAACGCGCGAGGTAGTAGAAACCCTCGACGTCATAGTCGACGAGCCCAGCCTCCAGCCCTTCGAGCAGCGACAGATATTCCCTGAGCGAAACGGGAACCCGCGCGGCCTTCAGTTCGAGGAAGAAGGGAATGAACATGATCGGATAGTTATCTGTGTCCCTCGATTTTTTCTCGAGCAGCACTCGCAATGAAAGCAGAGCGCGTGAGGCCATGACGGCCGGCCTCTTCGTCGATTGCCGCCAAGAGGCCGGCGTCCAGCGAAAGATTGGCCCTTACAGGTCGCCCGGAATCGATCAGCACAGGAATCATCACTGCCGACTCGCCGGCGCTACTGTCGATTTCATCCGCCCGCAATAGGTCCGCCACGGTCCGGGGGGCTGGCATGGGCAAATGTTTAGCCAGCCGTGCTTCGGCCCATCCACGTATCGCTGAGGTCGCATCCGCGATCGCTTCCTCGGGATTCGCGCCGCCGCCATGACAGCCAGGAAGATCGGGAACGCGCACCCCCCAAATGTCGTCCGCACCGTCGAGAATTTTGACATAATGAGTCATTCAACTTGTCCTCAAATCCATCCGGCAAGCCGGGCGATAGATCGCGCGACGCCCGGAGACTGCTCCCGATGCCTTACAGCAGATCGTACTCGATGAAGCCTGTCCGCCGCGCGACATGGTCGTAGAGCCTGCGCGCGGTGGCGTTGGTCTCGTGCGTCATCCAATAGACGTTCTTCACGCCGATCTTGCCGGCCTCCTCTTGCACGGCTTTGATCAAGGCCGCGCCGACACCCTTGCCGCGCACCTCCGGGTCGGCGAACAGGTCCTGCAGGTAGCAGTTGTTTTTCTCCGACCAGCACGAGCGGTGATAGAGATAGTGGGTGAGGCCGACAGCGCTGCCGTGAAACGTGGCGATAAAACCTTTCGGCTCGAATTCGCCTGCCGAGAACAGGCGCTTCCAAGTGACGTCGTAGACCTCGTCCGGCAGCTTGGTCTCGTAGAAAGTGAGGTAGGCGGTCCACAGCCGCCGCCAGTCGGCGTGATCGGACTGGGCAAGCGGGCGGACGGTGATCTCGGACATGTTTTCCTCCAATGTTTTGGTCGGAAGCTGCGACAGCGGCCGCTTGCCGGCAACGGTCCACAGCTGGAGAAAGCGCTATTGCTGTCGCCTATCCCTGGCGCCTGGCCATGAAGGCCAGGCGTTCGAAGAGGTGTACGTCCTGCTCGTTCTTGAGCAGCGCGCCATGCAGTTTCGGCAGCGCGTTCTTCGGGTTGGCTCGCAGATCCTCGGGCGCGATGTCGTCGGCGACCAGCAGGCGGATCCAGTCGAGCGCTTCGGAGGTCGAGGGCTTCTTCTTCAAGCCGGGCACGCCGCGGATCTCGTAGAACTGGGTGAGCGCCGCCCGCACCAGGTTCTGCTTGATGCCGGGATAATGCACGTCGACGATCCGGTGCAGTGTGTCGATGTCGGGGAAGCGGATGTAGTGGAAGAAGCAGCGGCGCAGGAAGGCGTCGGGCAGTTCCTTCTCGTTGTTCGAGGTGATGATGACGATCGGCCTCAGTGCCGCCCTGATCGTCTCGCCGGTCTCGTAGACGAAGAACTCCATCCGGTCGAGTTCCTGCAGCAGGTCGTTGGGGAACTCGATGTCGGCCTTGTCGATCTCGTCGATCAGAAGCACGACTTTTTTCGGTGCGGCGAAGGCGTCCCACAGCTTGCCGCGCTTGATGTAGTTCTTGATGTCGCTGAAGCGGTCGTCGCCGAGTTGGCTGTCGCGCAGGCGCGAGACCGCGTCATATTCGTAAAGGCCCTGCTGCGCCTTTGTGGTGGATTTGACATTCCATTCGATGAAATCCAGCCCGAGCGCCGCCGCCACCTGGCGTGCCAGCTCGGTCTTGCCGGTGCCGGGCTCGCCCTTGACCAGCAAGGGCCGCTCCAGTGCGATCGCGGCGTTGACCGCCACCATCAGATCCTTGTCGGCAACGTAAGCCGCGGTGCCTTCGAAACGCATTTCTTCTCCTATCCGAGCGGCGGGACCGTAAGGAGCCATGCGCACGCGTGCAAGCTTTAACGGCCATTCGTTTCCGCCGTTCGTTTGTCACCTTTCGTTTCTCTGGCGCTCGGCCAAGCGTCGGCCTATATTGGCGCTGGCGGTCTGCGCTTCCCGGCAGGAGAAACTTATCCCCGGGGCCTTATCGATCCTTGGGGAGCTGTCCCTGGGAAGACTCGTGGGTTTTCTCACACGGCGCCCACCTACTTTGTAGGCACCCGGGATCGACCTCTCCACCGGTTGTGTGGATCGTCACTCGTCGAAAAGCCCATATTTGGCGGATTTTGTCGTTGCGCCGTTTTGTGCGGTGCTCACGAACGAAAAGTTCGCTCCGCTATCTTTTTTTGCGCATGATCTTTCACCGAACCGCTGACACTTCGGTGGATCATGCGGTAGAAAACGTCGCTCCTAAAACTCCACCCAAATCTGACCTTTTCTAGCGTCCACGCATGACACCTTCCAAAGACCTGAAAAAACGGCTTCGTAAGGAAGCGCTGGCCCGGCGCGATGCGCTCGATGAATTCTGGCGTGTGGAGATCGCGCTCGAAATGGCCGAGACCGCGAAGGATGAGATCGCCGTGGAGCCAGGCCAGATCGTCTCCGGCTTCTGGCCGATGCGCTCCGAGGTCGATGTGCGGCCGCTGATGTTCGCCTTGCGTGAGAAAGGCGCCAGGCTCTGCCTGCCGGCAATCCTCGACAAGACCACCATCGTCTTCCGCGAATTGGTACGTGGCGCGCCGATGGTCGAGATGGGCTTCGGCACGGTCGGGCCGCATGAGGAGGCGGAAGAGCTCGATCCTTCGCTGATGCTGGTGCCGCTCGCCGCCTTCGATGCGCGCGGCCACCGCATCGGCTATGGCGCCGGCTATTACGACCGGGCGATCGCGAGGCTGGCCGACAAGGGCCTGCCGCCCCGGCTGATCGGCATCGCTTTCGACTGCCAGGAGGTTCCGATGGTGCCGGATGAGAACCACGACGTGATCATCCCGGAAATACTGACCGAGAGCGGGTTGCGCCGGTTCACACCGTAATTGTAGAAAAGCGTCTGAGAACGCATGATCTTTGCGGAAAGTCATGCAGCTTTTGCTTGGCGGACTTTCGGCACGGGATCATATGAGACTTCTCTTCCTCGGCGACATGGTCGGAAAAACTGGGCGCACGGCGGTGTGGGAACAGCTGCCTGGGCTGATCTCCGATTTCAAGCTCGATTTCGTCATCGTCAATGGCGAGAATGCCGCCGGCGGCTTCGGCATCACCGAGGAGATTTTCCGCGAGACGCTTGCGGCGGGCGCCGACGTCGTCACCACCGGCAACCATGTCTGGGATCAGCGCGACGCGTTGATCTTCGCGCCGCGCGAGGAGCGCTTCCTGCGCCCCTCCAATTTTCCCAAGGGCACGCCGGGGCGCGGCTCGGGCGTCTACATCGCCAGGAACGGCGCGCGGGTGCTGGTCGCCAACATCATGGGGCGCGTCTTCATGCATCCCGAGCTCGACGATCCTTTCCAGGCCGGCGAGCGCGAGCTTGCCGCCTGTCCGCTCGGCGAGCAGGCCGATGCGGCGGTGATCGATTTCCACGCCGAGGCGACCTCGGAAAAGATGTGCTTCGCGCATTTCGTCGACGGCCGCGCCAGCCTGGTGGTCGGCACCCATACGCACCAGCCGACCGCCGACCACCAGATCCTCAAGGGCGGCACCGCCTATATCTCGGATGCCGGCATGTGCGGCGACTATGACTCCTCGCTCGGCATGGACAAGGAAGAGCCGCTCAACCGCTTCCTGTCGAAAGTGCCGAAGGGCCGCTTCGAGGCGGCGAGCGGACCAGCGACGCTCTGCGGCATCGGCGTCGAGATTTCCGACCGGACCGGGCTTGCCGAGAAGATCGCGCCGTTTCGTCGCGGCCCCCGGCTGGAGGAAACGGCGCCATCCTTCTGGCCGTGACATTGATATGAGAGAGGCCAGTACCTAACTGGCGACAAAACTGCTCTAGATCGTAGAGGGGACGACCTTCATGCAGCTTGTCGAATTCCTGGCGCCGCACCTTGCTTTCGTTTCCGATCCGACCGCGTGGGTCGCACTGTTGACGCTGGTGGTGCTGGAGGTCGTGCTCGGCATCGACAACCTGATCTTCATCTCGATCCTCACCAACAAGCTGCCCGAAGCGCAAAGGGCACGCGCGCGCCGGCTCGGCATCTCGGCGGCGCTGGTCATGCGGCTCATCCTGCTCGCCACGATCTCGATCATCGTGCAATTGACGGCGCCGGTGTTCACGGCGTTCGGTCACGGCTTTTCCTGGCGCGACCTGATCCTGATCGCCGGCGGCCTGTTCCTGGTGTGGAAGGCGACCAAGGAGATCCACCACACGGTCGACCCGCAGGACCATCAGGACTCGATGGTCGGCGGCACGCTGCAGATGAGCCTGGCCGGCGCGATCTTCCAGATCCTGCTGCTAGACCTCGTCTTCTCGATCGACTCGATCATCACAGCCGTCGGCATGACCGACGAGATCGCCATCATGTACATCGCGGTGATCGTGGCGGTGAGCGTGATGATGGTGGCGGCGACGCCGCTCGCCAATTTCATCGCCAGGAATCCCACAATCGTCATGCTGGCGCTGGGCTTCCTGCTGATGATCGGCATGACGCTGATCGCCGACGGCATGGGCTACCACGTGCCCAAGGGCTACATCTACGCCGCCATGGGTTTTTCCGCCCTGGTAGAGGGGCTCAACATGCTGGCGCGGCGGCGGAAAAAGCAAGGCTCGGGCGGCGAGCACTGAGCCTCGGCCGGGGCGGCAAGCACTGCTATTCGGACGCAACGCCCTTGGGGTGGCGATCGCCGATCAATCCCAGCGCCACACCCTTTTCCAGCCAGGCCTTGGCGCCGGCGAGCACCAGCGAGAAACCGCCGGTGGATTCGACTGCCTGCTTTACCTGTTCGTCGCCAGAGCCGGCAAAACCGAAATTGCGGACTTCGAGGAAAGTTGCGTCGCCAGGCATCTCGGTGAAGGTCCAGACGACGGTGGTCGGCGGCTCGCTCCATTGCATGACGAGCTTTTCGTTGGGAACGATCTCGCTGACCTCGACCTTGGTCGAAACGCCATACATGCGCCACTCCCACTGAACCGTCTTGCCTTCGTCCAACCGGCCACTGGAATGCGTGAACCAGAATTTCGTCGTGACCGACGGATCGACGATCGCCTCGAAAACTTCGGCGACCGGCCGGCGGATCAGCATGCCGGTCTCGGCGGTCGGGGTTTCGCGGAGTTCCATGGTGGCCTCCTTCCATTGCAGGCATATTGAATCTGCTGCGGCCTTTGAGCCGCGTCAGGGCAGATTGATCTGCCAGGAGACGCCGAACCTGTCGTTGAGCCAGGCGAAACGTTGGCTGAAGCCGTAATTGCCGGGCGGCATCAGGAACGCGCCGTCCTTGGACAGAACGTCGATGATCTGCTCCTGTTCCTGGTCGGACGAACAGTCGACGAAGAACGAGACCGACGGCGTGAAGGCGAAGGCGTGGTGCACCGGGCTGTTGAAGATCATCACCTCCGTGCCGCCGATCGAGGCGCGGGCCAGCTTGACCGTCCCTTCGGGTCCGTCCTCACCGGCGCCATAGCGCGTGACGTCGAGGACGCTGCTTTCCGGAATGGTCTCGCAATAGAGGGTCATGGCCTCCTCGGCCCGACCTTCGAACATCAGGAATGGCGTTACTTTCACGGCAGTCCTCCCTGGCTCAGAGATTGGGCTCAGATGTTGGTTTCGTTGGCGGGTTCGCCCTTCATCTCGCTGCGATAGTAGCCGTCGCGCAAGTTGATGCCGTATTCGAGATAGGCCTTCATGCAGGCGAGCATTTGCGACCAGCCCTCGCAGTTGAGGTAGGATTTCTTCAGGCCGGTCTCGCCTTCGTGCCAGCCGGCCTCGGCGATGGTGACGAAGGTGCCGCCGTCGTCCAGCGGCTCGAAATTCATCTCGATGCGGGTCTTGTAGGCCGGCTTGCCCTCGGTATCGGTCGCGTCCCAGCGCAGCACGATGCGCTTGTCCTTGGTCACCTCATCGACCTCGACCGGCACCGTCTTCCACCAGGTGACGGTGGTGCCGGCGATCAACGGAGCGGAGGCGCCGCCTATGGTGGTGAAATAGCCGCTGAGCTTCGTCGGATTGACCACAGCGTCGAAGACCTCGGCGACCGGTTTGCCGATGCGTCCGGAAATCCTGAATCCAAGAGACATATCCACAGCTCCTTCCTTGCTCCTTGAAATGATATGTTATAGAAACATAACATGTCAAGTCAAACTGCGGACGACCATGTTTTCAAGGCCTTGGCGCATCCGCGCCGGCGCGAGTTGCTGGACCGGCTGAAGGATCAGCCGCAGACCACGGGCGCGCTCTGCGAGGCTTTCCCGGACATGGACCGCTGCACGGTGATGATGCACCTCAAGGTGCTTGAGGAAGCCGCTCTGGTCGTCGCAAAGCGCGAGGGGCGCGAACGCTGGAACCATCTCAACGCTTTGCCGATCAAGCAGATCCACGACCGCTGGATCAGCCAGTATGCCGGCCATGCCATCAGTATCCTCGACCGGCTCAAATCGGATCTGGAGGGCTGACAAAATCCTCACGAGGCTGGCTTCGGCGCCGGCTCGACGGCCCGGCTGGACGAATTGAGCCGATTTATCTATAAGCCGGCCATTCCGACAGAGAGCGCCGCGTGCCTTTGCAGGCATGGCTCAGACGTTCTGAAAATTTGAATTCGAGCATTTTGCCGATGCCGGGTGATCGCGCCCGGCTAAAAATGCTCTAGCCGAACACGACAGGGGTGCCATGGCTGGCCATTCGCAGTTCAAGAACATCATGCACCGCAAGGGCCGCCAGGATGCGGTGCGGTCGAAAATGTTTTCCAAGCTGGCGCGCGAAATCACTGTCGCCGCCAAGACCGGCACGCCGGACCCGGCGATGAACCCGCGGCTGCGCCTTGCGGTGCAAAACGCCAAGGCGGTGTCGATGCCGAAGGACAACATCCAGCGCGCCATCAACAAGGCCTCCGCCGGCGATGCCGAGAACTACGAGGCGGTGCGCTACGAGGGCTACGGCCCGGGCGGCGTGGCGCTGATCGTCGAGGCGCTGACCGACAACCGCAACCGCTCCGCGTCCAATGTGCGCGCAGCCTTCACCAAGGCCGGCGGGGCGCTCGGCGAAACCGGCTCGGTGTCCTTCATGTGGGACCGGATCGGCGAGATCTACTATCCAGCTTCGGCCGGCAGCGCCGACAAGGTCATGGAGGCCGCGATCGAGGCGGGCGCCGACGATGTCGAGTCGGACGAGGAAGGCCACACCATCTACTGCGGCTTCGAAAATCTCGGCGAGGTGTCGAAGTCGCTCGAAGCCGCGCTCGGCGAGGCGGAATCGGTAAAGCCGATCTGGCGGCCGCAGAACAACGTCCCGGTCGACGAAGAGCGGGCGCAATCGCTGATGAAGCTGGTCGCCACCCTCGAGGACGATGATGACGTGCAGAGCGTCTACGCCAATTTCGAGGTCGACGACGAGACGATGGCCAAGCTCAGCGCGGCCTGAGCCAGCCCGCCATGAGCGAAACACTGCTTCCCACCATCCGCATCACCTATTGCACGCAATGCCAGTGGCTGTTGCGTGCCGGCTGGATGGCGCAGGAACTCCTTTCCACCTTCGGCACCGATCTTGGCGAAGTGACGCTGGTGCCGGGCACCGGCGGTATCTTCACCATTTCCTGCAACGACGTGCTTATCTGGGACCGCAAGCGCGACGGCGGCTTTCCGGATGCGGCGAAGCTGAAGCAGCTGGTCCGCGATGTCATCGATCCGGATCGCGATCTCGGCCATGCCGACCGCAAAACCCACAAGAAGACAGACCCCGCCTGAAGCGGGGTCTTTGCATTGCGGAGTGCCTCTTCAGATCAACGCCATGATGAAGCACGCCATCGCGACGATCGCGGTGACGGTGCGGACGTGGTTCCACATCACCCACTCGCTTAGATAGTTCGTCCACACCACGGCGCCGTTGGCGCTTGCCGGGTCGACGGCGGCCAGCGCATCGTTGAGCGGCACGTTGAAGACCATGGTCACGATCGGGTTGCCGATCGGGTAGATCACGGCGCCGGCGAGCAGCCAGTACGAGCCTGACTGGCTCCAGCCGAAGAGAGCTGCAGCGATGAGCACCAGGCAGATGAGACCGGTGCCGAACAGCGCCGTCATGAAGGTCGGCGTGATCACCGTAATGCTGATCGAGTTCATGGCTGCAATGCCGCCTGCAGCCGGCAGCCTCGCAAGTGCCGGCATGACGAAGTTCGAGAAGGCGAAGAAGACGCCGCCGACCACGCCGGAGCCGATCGCGGCGATGAAGGCGAGGGTGGGGAGAAGTTTTATCATCTCAGTTGCTCCAGATTGGTTGACGGTCCAGATCAGAACGTGAGTAATATTCACATTTGCAAAACGTGATAAACCCTCGTATTTTTCGAGTCAAGCCAATTTTCCAGGTTTCGAAAATCGTCTCGGAGTGGGTCATGGAAGACAAGGTTGCTGCCAAGGCCGAGCAGGCGGCCATCGCTTCACCACGACGGGCGCCAACGCAGCAGCGCAGCCGCGAGCGGGTCGAGCGGATGCTTGCCGCCGCCTCGGCGCTGATTGCCGAACAGGGCAGCGACGCCATGCGCATGGGCGAGGTGGCGGAAAGGGCAGGGGTGTCGATCGGCTCGCTGTACCAGTTCTTTCCGGACAAGCGGGCGATCGTCTGGGCGCTGGCCGAGCGCTACACGGCTGAAAGCCAGGCCTGCATCGCCGCGGCGCTGAAAGACGTCAGCGATGCCGAAGGCCTGAAACAGGCGTTTTCGGAGTTGGTCGACATCTACTACCGCCTGTTCCTGGCCGAGCCGGTGATGCGCGACATCTGGTCGGGCACGCAGGCCGACAAGGCACTGCGCGAGCTTGAGCTCGCCGACAGCCGGGCCAATGCCGAATTCCTGGTGGCGGTGCTGAAGCGATTGCGGCCGGATGCCGACCCGGTCGAACTGGAAACGACGGCATTCCTCGTCTGGCAGATGGGCGAGGCCGCCGTGCGGCTGGCAATATCCGTCGACCGCGGGGAGGGCGACAGGCTGGTCGCGGCCTACAAGCGCATGGCGCTGAGGGAGTTGTTGGCTGAGTAGGATGCTCCCACCCTCCCCCTTGTGGGGAGGGTCGCTGCGAAGCAGCGGGGAGGGGGCGGCGCCAG
>NZ_JHQR01000127.1 GCF_014843825.1 Mesorhizobium silamurunense | reverse complement strand
CCGTAACCTATGTGTCCAGAATGGACCATTTGGAGATTGGCGCACCCGACAGGATTCGAACCTGTGACCTCTGCCTTCGGAGGGCAGCGCTCTATCCAGCTGAGCTACGGGTGCTCCCCGGGAAACCGGAAAACGAACCGGCCGGTGAACCGGCCAGCCACGGCTTCTTAGCGGAAGCCGCCCCGGGCTTCAACGGCCAATTGGGATCGTGACGTTTTAAGCTCACAGGACGATGGCGTGTCGCTCCGGGTATCCGAGGCGCGGCGCAGGCTTGAAAGGAGCGTCGCGCGGGCTTCGTCCTGAAACCCTCACCCCTCCGCCTCAACCTTCGCCACCCTCCGCCGCACCCCTCTCGTCGCCCGCTTCTGCTTCTTCGCGGCCAGCTCGTGCATGGCGTCGAGCTGCATCTGCTGCATCTCGGCCAGCCGCTGCCATTGGCGCGAGATCAGGTAGTCGAGCTTTTCGTGCAGATGCCGCACTTCTAGCTCGGCCTTGAGGTTCACCCGGTAGTCGTTGAAGGAGCGCAGCCGGTCTTTGGCTTCCTGCCGCTTCTGGCTCATCATGATCACCGGCGCCTGGATGGCGGCGATGCAGGAGAGCAAAAGGTTGAGCAGGATGAACGGGTAGGGGTCGAAGGCGTGCCCCAGGCCCGCGGCGAGGTTGATGCCGATCCAGATCAAGAGCACGGCCGCGAACGAGATCAGGAACCACCAGCTGCCGCCGAACTCGGCCATCGAGTCGGAGACGCGGTCGGCGAAGGAGCGGTGCTCCTCGAACTCCTCTTCCGAGTTTTCCGAGATCGTGTCTTGTCTGGCGATCGATTCCACCACCTGGCGGTCGAGCTCGGAGAATTCGCCGTGTTCCTGCTGCAGCAATTCCTCCATGTAGCGCATGCGGTAGCGCGAGAGCTCCTGGCGGCTGATGCGGGCGCCGCGCGGCAGGTCGGGATGGTCGGAGCGGATGCGGTCGGCAAGGCTCGGCCTGAGATCGTCGATGCGCACCAGGTCGCGCTTGCGGAATTTCCGGCCGCTGATCGCCGACGGTTTCTTCTTCGGCTTGACCCTGGTCGTGCCGGGTGGGGTTGGTTCCGAATCCGGCACCTCCGGGGCTTCGAGGATCTCGTCGGCCGCTTCATGCGCGTCCTCCGGCACGGTGGCCGCCTCGAGATATTCGCCGGCCGTGTCGTTCTCGTCGTCAACTTGCGTCTGCGCGGATGCCTTGGGGTCGCCGGCCATGGTCAGTGCTCCTGTTCTCGGCTTCCGATACGATACGCCAAGCCGGCGCGGCATATCCATCGTCACTGTGAAGGTCGTGTGACCGAACAAGTTCTTGTGATTGCAGGGAGGCGTGGCTCTTCGCCGGCCGCCATGTGCAATCGCCTATGGCGGCGCCAGCCCCCGCTCCGTCTCGGCGCTGCGCGCCGATCCACCTCTCCCCCGCTTCCGCGGGGGCGAGGAAACGCCAATCGCTAAGGGCGCGACGCTCCCAAACTTGGGTTCCTCGCCCCCATGAAATGGGGGAGAGGTGGCTCGGCGAAGCCCGAGACGGAGTGGGGGAGCGCCGTTGGCGATTGTCCGTTCTTCGGCTGGAGCAATCATCTGCACCGCCTGGCCTTGATCCAGATCAAGCTGGCCCCTGTGGCGGGCCTGATAGGGAAATTATATCGAGATCAGGCCTGATCGCCCATCAGGGGCGCGCATCGCCCCGCAAGAAGAGGGATCGCCACCATGTACAAGCACATCCTGATCGCCACCGACGGCTCGAAACTGGCCAGCAAGGGCGTCGTCCACGGCCTGGAGCTGGCCAAGTGCCTTGGCGCCACGGTCACCTTCGTCACCGTCTCCGAGCCGTTCCCGGCGCTGGCCTGGGGCGGCGCCATGGCCGGCTATGTCGCCGCCGACGAGCTCACCAACTACGAGCAAAGCGCGCGCAAATATGCCCGCGAGGTGCTGGGGAAGTGCAAGGCCGAGGCCGATAAGCTCGGCGTGAGCGCGAAGACCCTGCATGTCGAGAACAAGACGCCCGCCGAGGCGATCCTCGATGCGGCGCGTGGCGAGGCCTGCGACCTCATCGTCATGGCGTCCCATGGCCGTCGCGGCATCGGCCGGCTGGTGCTCGGCAGCCAGACGGCGGAGGTGGTGTCGCTGACCGAGATCCCGGTGCTGGTGGTTCGGTAGGGCACGTTGATATTCAGGTGAGGCCGGCCTGCGAATGGTGGCTGTGCTTCCGGTGCTCACGTACTTCAAGTACGCTCCGCTCCGGTTCTCGGAAGCCCCCATTCTCGACTCGGCCTGACCTGAATCTCAACGTGCCCTTGCGCGTTCCGGGAAAACATTGGCGAAAGCCGCGATGATGGCTGATCTCCCCCCTTGAGGGGCAGATGTCCGGCAGGACAGATGGGGGCGCTGTCCCGCCGGCGTTTCAAAGTTTCTGCACCTGCTACTGCGCCGGCAAACCAGGCGGCGGCAGGCCGGGAAGCGCCGAACCGGCCGGCTGCTGCCCGGCATACATCAGCTGCGTCTTCGCATCGGCGCTCATCGGCGCCAGACTCCGCTGGATCAGCGCCTCGACATGGTCGTTGCGCTGGCGCGCGCTTTGGGCGCCCATCACCACCACGATCAGATGCCGCCCGTCGGCATTGTAGGAGGTGACGATGTTGTAGCCGGAGGCGCGGATATACCCGGTCTTGATGCCGTCGACGCCGCGCACGCGACCCAGCATGTCGTTGTGGCCGCGCACCAGCCGGCCGCGGAACATGAAGTCGCTTTCGGAAAAATAGTGGAAATGCTGCGGGAAGCGGTGCTCGAGCGCCAGCCCCAGCACCGCCATGTCGCGCGCGCTCGTCACCTGGCCGTCGTCGGGCAGGCCGCAGGCGTTGCGGAAATTGGTGCTGGTCATGCCGAGCTGGCGCGCCTTTGCGGTCATCATGGCGGCGAACTGGTCCTCGCTGCCGCCGCCCAGATATTCGCCCACCGCCACCGCCACGTCGTTCGCCGACTTCACCACCATGGCGCGGATGGCGGAATCGACGTCGATCGTCTCGCCGCGCCGGAAGCGCAGCTTCGTCGGCGGCTGCGAGGCGGCGTGGTCGGAAACCGGAATCTGCGTCTCCTTGGTCACCCGGCCGCTCTCCAGCGCCTCGAACAGCATGTATAGCGTCATCATCTTGGTGAGCGAGGCCGGATAACGCTGCGCCGTCGAACTGACCTCGAACAGCGTCTTGCCGGTCGGGGCGTCGACCACGATCGCCGCGTATTTCTGCGGCTGCGCCGGCACGGCCAGCACGCTTTCCGGCGGCGCTGCGGTGGTGCAGCCGGCAACCAGCAGCAGCAAGGCCAACGCGGCCATAAATTTTTGGATGAGGGGCAAGGGACGCAGATAGGACAAGACTGTTCTTAAGCTGTTGCTGAGATGCGGTGAGGCTAACGTAACGCACCTGCCGCGTCCAACTGGTTAACGGCGGTAATAAGGCATTTGCCCAGGTTTTGCGCCGTCGCAGCTCGCTTTGCCTTCCACACCCCCTTGCCGCTATGATGCGGCCGGCTTGGATTTGGGGGGATCGGCATGTCGGAAATCGCCACGGGCACGACCTCGCTGCTCAGGGCCTCGCTCAGCCGCACCGGCAAATGGGCGGGCAGCGTCGCCTTCGTCAGCGGCGCGGTGTCGGACGTGCTCAACCCCCTCGGGCCCTTTGCCGCCTATATCGCGCTCATCGCGGCGGTCGCCGCGGCGATCATCGCCATCGCCATGGTGCTGCGCCTGGTGCTGGCGGCGAAGGCCATGCCGGCGCTGATTTTCGCCACCAGCGCGGCGGCGATCGCCGGCAGCGTCTACGGCGTCCAGCAGGAAACCAATTCGCAGAACGGCGTCATCGCCGCGCTGGTGCCGGCGGTGGCTGAGCTCCAGCAGTCGCTGGGCATCGTCTCCGAAAAGGTGGCGAAGATCGAGAAGACGGTCACCGAGACGCAGAATACGGTCGAAGCGGTCAAGAAGTCCACCGACACGGTGGCACAGAAGACGGACCAGATCGCGCAGACACAGAAGCAGCAGACCGAACAGGGCGCCGAGACGCAGAAGACGGTCGAGGCGGTCAAGCAGACCACCGACACATTAGCCGCCGGGCAGCAACAGCAGCAGGCTCAGGCCGAAAAGCTGCAGGCAACGACCGAGCAGATCGCCGCCTCGATCGACACTATCGCCAAGGGCTTTGCCCAACTGGCGGCGCAGGGCGGGGCGATCGCCGATCCCAAGCGCCCCGACGAGTTTTATCACAACGCCCGCGTCTACGAGCTGGCGGGAGACATGCTCAATGCCCGCCGCGCCTATCTCGCCTTTGCCGGCTTCGATGTCGACGCCATCGATCCCTATACCCGCTTCGCCACGCTGTTAAGGGTCCAGGACGGCAAAGCCGGCGCCCGCGAAGTGTTCGGCCAGCTCGCCGAGAAGGCCAAGGCGCCGGCGATCAAGCTCGTCCATCTGCTCCAGTTCGACGATGCCGAGCGGCCTGACAGGCTCAACGCCTTCATAACCGCCAATCCCGATTACGCGCCGGCTTACTTCCTCCTGGCGCAGGAATTTTCGGAAGACCGCCTCGGCAGCCAGACGCTGGCCGATAAGCGCAGCGAAGCCGAGGCGCTCACGAAATTCGTTTCCTATGAGAAGGACGGCGGCCTGCTCAAATATTTCGTCGACCAGACCCAACTGGCCGACTGGCTCGACCGCAGCCGCACCCGGCTGGCGGCACTTGGCGACGTGCTCGACCCCTCGCGCTTCGTGCCGACGCTGACGCCGACGCGCTCCAACGCCGGCTGGTCGATGACGATCTCGCTGCCTGAGCCGGCGACGGCGATCTCCTGGCGGCTCGGCGACAGCGGTCCGTTCACCGACACCGGCCTGATGGCGATGAACGACCAGCGCACCGGCAAGCCGATGCCCAATCCGAGCTTCGAGCTGCCGGACAGCACCGCGGCTAACACCATCGCCATAAAATACCTCGACATCAGGGGCCGCGAGACCGGCCCGTTCGACATCCGCTTCGACCCGGATGCCGCCCTGCAGCAGGGCAACAAGCAGATCCTCGACCAGTTCTGGACCTCGTGGATCGCCTTCGACGCCAGCGGCAATTACGGCCTGGTCTATTTCACCCAGATGCTGTCCTTCCGCTGCGCCATCAAGGAAGTGCATTACAGCCTGAACGGCACGGCGCTCGACAAAGAGATCAAGATGCCGCCCTGCGACGCCAAGGATCCTTACGCCGTTCCCGCCGACTACCAGCCCTATTTCAAGGTGAAGGACGATGTGAAGTCGATGGCGGTGCAGGTGACTTATACGGACGGGACGAAGTCGCCGGTGCGGGAATATGAAAGGCAGTAGGGTTGCTCCCACCCTCTCCCTTGTGGGGAGGGTCGATCCGCGTAGCGGATCGGGTTGGGGGACGAAAGGTCTCCTTTTTGGTTGGACCCCCACCCCTTCGAGCGATCTCCGCTTTGCCCCGACCGCTCGCCCACCCTCCCCACAAGGACAGAGGGTGGGGAGCTGATGCAAAATGCCCGACGCCGCGCTTGCGTTCCGAGCGCCGGGCAGGCTTTGTTGGCGCCCTCTGCAAGAGATTCGAGGTCGAGCAATGAACACGGTCACGATCGACGCAAAAGGCATCTCGGTTTCGCTCGATCTCGCCGTCGGCCATATCGCCGCCATGGAAATCGAGGCCGGCGGCCGCGTGCTGAAACCGCTGCACCGCGCGCCCTGGGTCGGCTCGCCGCACGAGACGCTGCCGGAAAATCTCCCCGAAGGCACGGTGCGTCTGTCGGGCGATTTCCTTTGCGCGCCGTTTTCCACCAGCGATGTCGAGGCCGCACCCCTGCATGGCTGGACGGCCAACAGCGAATGGGATGTCGTCGAGAACGGCGCCATCGCCGGCGGCTGGCGCGCCGTCTTCCGGCTGCGCCGCAAGGTCATGGGCGCTGCCGTCGACAAGGTCTTCACGCTCCGCGACAACCACCCCTTCCTCTACCAAGAGCACATTTTCTCAGGCGGTTCCGGCGCCATTTCCGTCGCCCATCATCCGATGACGGCGATGCAGGACGGCGGACGCCTGGCCTTCTCGCCGAAGCGCCTGGCCGTGACGCCGGCGACCCCGCTGGAGCCCGATCCGGCGCGCGGCCGTTTTCGCCTGGCCTATCCCGCCCGCGCCGCCGATCTGACCCATTTCCCGGTCGCCACGGGCGGCACCACCGATCTCACCGACTACCGCATGGAAGACCGCCGCGAGGATTTCATCACGCTGGTCGAGGCCGATCATGGCGGGCCGGGCTGGACGGCGCTCGCTCGCCGCGCCGAGCAGGATCTGGTGCTG
>NZ_JHQR01000109.1 GCF_014843825.1 Mesorhizobium silamurunense | reverse complement strand
TTCCGTCAAAACGTGAAAGACTCTAGCCTCGGTTCCTACAAGGGTTCGAAGCGGAAGCCTGTTTCGGTTCGGGAAATCCGGCCGACGCCCGGTGAATCGAGATGCGCTCCGGCAACGCAATAGCCGTTGTCAGCCGCAAGGGCCAATATTCGCAACCGGCTTGCCCGCGCCTGTTCCTGGTCGGCGTCGAACTCCCATGCGACCTCCGGCCGATCGAACTGAAGCGACGGCACATGCACAAGGTCGCCCCAGACCAACAATGTTTCGCCGCCGCTCGTGACACGAAAGCAGGTATGGCCGATTTCATGGCCCGGCGTGGCGATCGCCTCGATACTCGCGCTCAGGCGCTGTCCCGGGTCCAAGGGATGTGCTCGATCACGGAAGCGGCTCAACCTCATTTCCGACCGGAACATGTCGAGCTCAGCTCGAGGGACAAGCAAGCGGGAGAGCTGCGGGAAACCGTCCCGACCATCCGGAAGGATGAGCCCGTGGATATGGTCGAGATGCGTGTGGGTGAAGGCAACTGTGCGTATCCGATCGACGGCGATCTGCGCTTCGCTCAGCGCCTGCGGCAGAAAGCCCATCGTCGGGTGCCAGGCGTTCGAGGATCCCGTATCGATCAGCGTGATTTCTTCGCCGTCGTCGATGGCAAAGGCATTGACCGACAATCTGAGCGCGCCGTCGAAGAGCGGTACGTGCGACGGGAAATCGTCGCCGAAGGGCTTGTCTCCCGGCTGGCGCAGTCGCCGGACCGGCATGTCGACATAACCGTCGCGCAGCGAGGTGACCTTGATGTCGCCGATTTTATAGGTCGCGTGATAAGACCCGTCTGAAATTCGTTCCAACGCTTGCCCTCTGTCCGGTCGCAAAATCCGGATTGAGGTTTCGGTTAGATCATCTCCAGCCCGCGCTTGCGCGTCGGCGGCGGGAAGGCGCGGTCGAGCTCGGCGAAATCTTCCGCCGTCAAAGCGATGTCGAGCGCGGCAGCGTTCTGGCGGACATGCTCCTGCCGGCTGGCCTTCGGGATGGCGATGACGCCTTTCTGCGCCATCACCCACGCAAGGGCGATCTGCGCAGACGTCGCGTTATGGCGGGCGGCCACGGCGTCGAGCCTGGCATTACGGGCGAGCGCGCCCTGCTCGACCGGCGAATAAGCCATCAGCGGAATGCCGCGCTCCAGGCTCCAGGGCGCGAGGTCGAATTCCGGGCCGCGCCGCGAGAGATTGTAGAGGACCTGGTTGGACTGAACGTTGGCGCCGGAGGGCAGGCCGACCAGTTCCTCCATCTCGTCGGTGTCGAAATTGCTGACGCCCCAGTGGCGGATCTTGCCGGCCGCCTTCAGAGCCTCGAAGGCTTCGACGGTCTCGTCCAAAGGCACGCTGCCCGGCCAGTGCAGCAGATAGAGATCGATGCGGTCGGTGGCGAGCCGCTTCAGGCTGTTCTCGCAGGCCCGCTTGACACCGGCGCGCGAGGCATTGGTCGGCAGCACCTTGGAAACCAGAAAAGTCTCGTCGCGGCGCCCGGCGATGGCTTCCGCCACCACCTCCTCGGCCCCGCCGCCGGCATACATCTCCGCCGTATCGATCAGCGTGATGCCGAGATCCAGTCCAAGCCTCAGCGCGGCGACCTCATCGGCGCGGCGCTGGCGATCCTCACCCATCTTCCATGTGCCCTGGCCCAGCACCGGAACGGCCTCGCCGGACGGCAGAGTGGTGGTTCTGATTTCAGAAAACATGGGCTTGGAAGACATGGGGCCTGCTCCGCATAAAGCCGGATCGCAGCACAGCCGTGGCCGGAAATCCAGACCGAAGTCGTCGCCTTCGCCCGGATTCCCGGCTTGGAGCAATCACTTCACCGGATGCTTGGCAAGCCAGTCCTGCATCTCTTTGATTTCCGCTTCCTGCGCCTTGACGACGCCTTCCGCGAGCTTGCGGATTTCCGGATCCTTGCCGTTGGCAATCACCACCTTGGCCATGTCGATCGCGCCCTGGTGATGGGGGATCATGCCGCGGACGAAGTCGACATCGGCATTGCCGGTATAGTTGAGCATCATGTCCTTGTGCATCTTGTCCATCGCCGCCTTGTAGCCAACGGTGGCGGGGCTGTCCGCGCCCATCGCCATGCCGGACATGTCGTGCTTCATCTCCTCAGACTGCGCCGGAACGCTTTCGAGGAACACCGCCAGCAGCATTCCCGCCGCCATCAGCAGCAGCACAATCTTCTTGGCCAAGGTCATCCATGATCTCCTGTTGAATGGAATGTCGTATTTGGGAGCTTCGCTCAGAGTTTCAACGTTCTGAGCCGCAACGCGTTGCCGATCACCGAAACCGACGACAGGCTCATTGCCGCCGCGGCAATCATCGGCGACAGAAGCGTGCCGGTGAGCGGATAGAGCACGCCGGCCGCGACCGGCACGCCGAGCACGTTGTAGAGGAAGGCGAAGAACAGGTTTTGCCGGATGTTGCCGATCGTCGCCTGGGCCAGCGTGCGGGCTCTCACGATGCCGTTGAGGTCGCCCTTGACCAGTGTGATGCCGGCGCTTTCGACCGCGACATCGGCGCCGGTGCCCATGGCGATGCCGACATCGGCGCTGGCAAGCGCCGGCGCATCGTTGACGCCGTCGCCGGCCATGGCGACGCCTGCGCCCTTGGCGCGCAGTTCGTCGACCAGCGCGCCCTTCTCCTCCGGCAGCAGGCCGGCGCGCACCTCGTCGATGCCGAGCCTGCCGGCGATCGCTTTTGCCGTGCGCTCGTTGTCGCCGGTCGCCATGATGATCCTCAGGCCCTTGTCGTGCAGCGCCTTGATCGCTTCGGCGGTGGTTGCCTTGACCGGGTCGGCGACTGCAACGAGGCCGGCGAGCTTGCCATCGACGGCAACGAACATCGCCGTCTTGCCTTCGGCCTGCAGCGTCTCCGCCTTGGCGGAAACCGGCGCGGTATCGATGCCGAGGTCGGCCATCATCGCCGCATTGCCGAGCGCGACCTTCTTGCCGGACACCGTTCCGGAGACGCCCTTGCCGGTGACTGCCTCGAAGTCTTCGGCATCGGCAAGCTTGACGCCGCGTTCGGCGGCACCCTCGACGATAGCTTCGGCAAGCGGATGCTCCGAGCCTTTTTCAAGAGCGGCGGCGAGCGCCAGCAGTTCATTCCCATCGATGCCCTCGGCGGCGGCGACGTCGGTCAGCCGCGGCCTACCCTCGGTCAAGGTGCCCGTCTTGTCGACGATCAGCGTGTCGACCGAGGCGAAGCGCTCCAGCGCCGCCGCTTCCTTGATCAGCACGCCGGCATGCGCGCCGCGCCCGGTCGCGGTCATGATCGACATCGGCGTGGCAAGGCCGAGCGCACAGGGGCAGGCGATGATCAATACCGAAACAGCAGAGACGATGGCGAAGGCCAGGCTGGGCTCGGGGCCGAAGAGCGACCAGGCAATGAAGGCGATGATCGCCACCAGCACCACTGCCGGGACGAAATAGAAGGAGACGCGGTCGGCCAGCCCTTGAATCGGGGCGCGCGAGCGCTGCGCCTTGGCGACCATCTCGACGATGCGCGAAAGCGTGGTTTCGGCGCCGACCTTTTCGGCGCGCATGATCAGCGAACCGTTCTTGTTCAGCGTGCCGCCGGTGAGAGGATCGCCTTCCGACTTCTCGACCGGGAGCGGTTCGCCGGTGATCATCGATTCGTCGATCGCCGAGCGGCCCTCCAGCACGATCCCGTCGACGGGCACGGCGTCGCCGGGGCGGATGCGGAGCTTGTCCGCGGTCTTGACGCTGTCGAGCGGCACGTCCTTCTCGGACCCGTCGGCGCCGATCAGGCGCGCCGTCTTCGGCGCAAGGTCGAGCAAAGCGCGGATGGCCGAGCCGGTGCGTTCGCGGGCTCTGAGTTCCAGCACCTGACCGAGGAACACCAGCGCGACGATGACGGCCGCCGCCTCGAAATAGACCGGCACGCTGCCGTCATGGCCGCGAAACTGATGCGGGAAGACATCCGGGAACAGCGTCGCCACAAGGCTGAACAGGTAGGCGGCGCCG
Organism: Mesorhizobium silamurunense; assembly: GCF_014843825.1. Classification (GTDB taxonomy): domain Bacteria; phylum Pseudomonadota; class Alphaproteobacteria; order Rhizobiales; family Rhizobiaceae; genus Mesorhizobium; species Mesorhizobium silamurunense. Next base: position 14,312 of record NZ_JHQR01000109.1, on the reverse strand, counting down.
ACGCCGAGCGAAATCAGCGTCCACATATTCGGGCTGCGGTTCAGGATCGATTCCCAGCCTCGATGGAAGAACGGAAACGCCGCCCACAGCACCACCGGGCTCGCCAGCGCCAGCTCCAACCAGGTTTTCGCGCGGCCGTCGATGAAGCTTTCGAAGCTGACGCCCAGTATCGGCGCCATGGCGATGACGAGAAGCGGCAGCGAGAGCACGGCGCTGACCCAGAAGCGGCGGGTGAAATCGACGAGCTCCGGGTTCGGGCCCTCGTCGCCGGACGGCACGCCCATCGGCTCCAGCGCCATGCCGCAGATCGGGCAGGAGCCGGGCTTGTCCCGGATGATCTCGGGATGCATCGGACAGGTGTATTGGGTGCCCTTCGGCATCGGCTGCGGCTCTGGCCGGTCGGCAAGGTATTTTGCCGGCTCATCTTCGAACTTGCCCTTGCATCCGGCTGAACAGAAATAGAAGCCCTGCCCTTCGTGGCGGATGAAATGCTTGGCGCTCGCGCGGTCGACAGTCATGCCGCAGACGGGATCGGTGGCCGTCAGATATTCCTCCGGCTCGGCCCGGAACTTCGTGCGGCAGCGTTCGCTGCAGAAATGAAAGGTGCGTCCGCCATGCTCGGCCGTCGGCTTGCCGGCGGCCGGATCGACCGTCATGCCGCAAACCGGATCGCGAATCACCGCTTCGGCCGCAGGCGCGGCATTCTTCGCCGAACAGCAGGATGCGCCGTGCGCGTGATGGTGGTTGTGGTCGGAATGGCTCATGAGCAAATGCCTCGGGATTCTCGAAATTGAGGCGGAGGTAGTCCTTCCAGTAGCTGGAAGGTCAAGGGCCGGTTTCGATTTTTGGGAATTTGGCTGGGGCGGCCGCAAATCGTCCTCCCTCACACGATGGCAAGCGCAGCCGCTCGCCCCCATACACAGCGCCGCGAAAACACGCTATAGACGCCGCCGAATGGCCAAGATCTCCCTGAAACTCGACGAAATCATCGATGGCGAAGCCTTGCGCGGCGACATGACGGCGCTGACGGCGGCGAGCGCCGGCGACGGCTCCGGCAAGACCACGCGCACGGCCGTCCTCCAGCTGCTCAAGGGCAGGCTTGGCGAGGGGCGAAAGATCGCCGAAGCGATGCTGAAGGAGGATGGCGGCGGCAATGCCTGCGCCGAACGGCTGTCGCATCTTATGGATGAGCTGATCCGGGCGCTCTACGATTTCGCCGCGACCCATGTCTACCGGGTCAAGAACCGCTCGGCCGCTGAGCGCATGGCGGTCGTCGCGGTCGGCGGCTATGGGCGCGGCACGCTGGCGCCCGGCTCCGACATCGACCTCTTGTTCCTGCTTCCCTACAAGCAGACGCCGTGGGGTGAGCAGATCGTCGAATACATGCTCTACATGCTGTGGGACATGGGGCTCAAGGTCGGCCACGCCACCCGCAACATCGAGGAATGCCTGAGGCTGTCGCGCACCGACATCACCATCCGCACCTCGATCCTGGAAGCGCGCTTCCTGTGGGGCGAACGCAAGCTCTTTGACGAATTGCTGACCCGCTTCGACCACGAGGTGGTGCGCACCACCGGACCCGAATATGTCCAGGCCAAGCTCGCCGAACGCGACGAGCGCCATGCCAAGGCGGGCGAGAGCCGCTATCTGGTCGAGCCCAACGTCAAGGACGGCAAGGGCGGCCTGCGCGACCTGCAGACATTGTTCTGGATCGGCAAATATTTCTATCGCGTGCGCACCGGCGAGGAACTGGTCGAGAAAGGCGTCTTCACCGAGGCCGAATATCGCGAATTCCAGAAGGCCGAGGATTTCCTGTGGGCGGTGCGCTGCCACATGCACTTCCTCACCGGCAAGGCGGAGGAGCGGCTGCATTTCGACATCCAGCGCGAGATCGCGGAGCGGCTGGGCTACACGACGCATCCCGGCCTGTCGGCGGTCGAACGCTTCATGAAGCACTACTTCCTGGTCGCCAAGGACGTCGGCGATCTCACCCGCATCTTCTGCGCCGCGCTCGAGGAAGAGCAGGCCAAGCATGTGCCCGGCTTCAACCGCATCTTCCTCACCTTCTCGCGGCGCAAGCGCAAGCTTGCCGGCACAAGCGATTTCATTGTCGACAATCACCGCATCAACATTGCCGACGACAGCGTGTTCGAGCGCGATCCGGTCAACCTGCTCCGCCTGTTCTGGTTCGCCGACAAGCATGGGCTGGAATTCCACCCCGACGCGCTGAAGCTGCTCACCCGCTCGCTCGGCCTGGTCAACAAGGCGCTGAGGCGCGACGAGGAGGCCAACCGGCTGTTCCTCGACATCCTGACCTCGGACCGCAATGCCGAGCTCAATCTCAGGCGCATGAACGAGGCGGGACTGCTCGGCAGGCTGATCCCGGACTTCGGCAAGATCGTCGCCATGATGCAATTCTCGATGTACCACCACTATACGGTGGACGAGCATCTCATCCGCTGCATCGGCGTGCTGGCCGAGATCGAGCGCGGCGACGGCGCCAAGGTGCATCCGCTGTCGCACTCGCTGATGCCGGGGCTGAAGAAGAGCCGCGAGGCGCTGTATGTCGCGGTGCTGCTGCACGACATCGCCAAGGGCCGGCCGGAAGACCATTCGGAAGCCGGCGCCAGGATCGCGCGGCGCATCTGCCCGCATATGGGACTGTCGGCCGCCGATACCGAGACGGTTGCCTGGCTCGTCGAGAACCATCTCGTCATGTCGATGACGGCGCAGACGCGCGACCTCAATGACCGCAAGACGATCGAGGACTTTGCTTCGATCGTGCAATCGGTCGAGCGGCTGAAGCTGCTCCTGATCCTGACCGTCTGCGACATCAGGGGCGTCGGACCGGGCGTCTGGAATGGCTGGAAAGGGCAGCTGCTGCGCACGCTCTATTTCGAGACCGAGTTGCTTTTGACCGGCGGCTTCTCCGAGGTGTCGCGCGCCGAGCGCACCGCGGCAGCGCGCGAGCAGCTGGCCGAGGCGCTCTCCGCCTGGCCGGCGAAGGAGCGCAAGCGTTATGTCGCCCAGCACTACGAGAACTATCTGCTGGCCGTCGACCTGCCCGACCAGTTGCGGCATGCCGAATTCGTCCGCGAGGCGGACGCAGCCGGCAAGAAGCTCGCCACCATGGTGAAGACGCATGAGTTCGAAGCGGTAACCGAAATCACGGTGCTGGCGCAGGACCATCCGCGCCTGCTGTCGGTGATCGCCGGCGCCTGTGCCGCGGCCGGCGGCAACATCGTCGACGCGCAGATCTTCACCACCTCCGATGGGCGCGCGCTGGATACCATTTTGATCAGCCGGGAATTCGACCGCGACGAGGACGAGCGGCGGCGTGCCGAGCGCGTCGGCAAGCTGATCGAGGACGTGCTGTCAGGCAAGAGCTGGCTGCCGGAGATGATCGAGAAGCGCACCAAGCCGAAGCGCGGCGCCAAGGCCTTCCGCATTCCGCCGCGCGCCGAGATCCGCAACACGCTGTCGAACCGTTTTTCGGTGATCGAGATCGAGGGGCTGGACCGGCCCGGCCTGCTCTCCGAGGTCACCGGTGCGCTGTCGGACCTTTCGCTCGATATCGCCTCGGCCCACATCACCACTTTCGGCGAGAAGGTCATCGACACATTCTATGTCACCGACCTCACCGGCCAGAAGATCGACAGCCCGACGCGCACGGCCACGATCCACAAGCGGCTGATCGACACGCTCGAAGGCAACGCGCCCGAACGCAACGGCAAGGCCAAGGCGGCGGCCGAGTGACATCCATTTGACGCAATTCCGCAGGCAGTCATCCACCGCATGAGCCTTGTCAAGAAATTCGCCACTGTCGCTTCCGGCACGCTGATGAGCCGCGCGCTGGGTTTCGGCCGCGAGATGCTGATGGCGGCGGCCCTCGGCACCGGGCCGGTCGCCGACGCTTTCAACGCCGCCTTCCAGTTCCCCAACACCTTCCGCAGGCTGTTTGCCGAAGGCGCCTTCAACGCCGCCTTCGTGCCGCTTTTCGCCAAGGAGATCGAGACGCATGGCACCGACGGCGCCAAGCGCTTTTCGGAGGAAGTGTTCGGTGTGCTGTTCTCGGCGCTGCTCGCGCTGACCATCGCCATGGAACTGGCGATGCCGCTGATCGTGCGCTACCTGGTGGCGCCGGGCTTCGCCGACATTCCGGGCAAGTTCGAGACGACCGTCCGGCTGGCGACGATCATGTTCCCGTATCTCATCTGCATGTCGCTCGGCGCCATGATGGCGGGCATGCTGAACTCGCTGCGCCGCTATTTCGCGGCGGCGATCGCGCCCGCCTTCCTCAACATCATCCTTATCGGCGTGCTCGCCTATGCCTGGTATCACGAGCTCGACGCGTATGATGTCGGCTTCGGCCTCTCCTGGGGCGTGCTGGCGGCGGGCATCGTGCAGCTCGCCATCGTCTGGGTGGCGGTGCGCCATGCCGGCATCTCGATCGGCTTCCGCCGGCCGAAGATGACGCCGAACGTCAAACGGCTGCTGATCCTCGCGCTGCCTGCTGCGATCACCGGCGGCATCACCCAGATCAACCAGTTGATCGGCACGGCGATCGCCTCGGGGCAGAACAGCGCCGTGTCGTCGCTGGCTTATGCGGACCGCATATACCAGCTGCCGCTGGGCGTCGTCGGCGTGGCGGTGGCGATCGTGCTGTTGCCGGAACTGTCGCGGGCGCTGAAATCGGGCAATCTGATCGAGGCCGCCAACCTGCAGAACCGCTCGGTCGAGTTCACGCTGTTCATGACCCTGCCGGCGGCGGCGGCGCTCTGGGTAATGTCGGAACCGATCGTGCGGCTGGTCTACGAGCGCGGCGCCTTCGCCGCCAACCACTCGACGCCAATCGTCGCCTCGATCCTGGCGATCTTCGGCCTCGGCCTGCCCGCCTTCGTGCTGATCAAGGCCTTCACGCCCGGCTATTTCGCGCGCGAGGATACGCGCACGCCGATGATCTTCGCCGCCATCTCGGTCGGCGTGAACGTCGCCACCGCGCTGACCTTGTTCCCGTCGATGGGCGCGCCGGGCATCGCGGTCGCATCGGCCGTCGCAGGCTGGGTCAATGCGCTGATGCTGCTCGGCATGCTGATCCGGCGCGGCCATTGGGGCCGCGACGTGCCGCTCTTGAAACGCATTCCGCGGCTGGTGCTTTCGGCTGTTGTGATGGCCGTGGCGCTTTACTTCGCCGAGCATTATCTGGCCGCAAAGCTCGGGCCGGGCTCGCCGCTGGTGGTCAAGGCGACGACGCTGCTCGCGCTCGTCGGCGGGGGTGCCGCGCTCTACTTCATCACCGCCTTCGGTACGGGCGGCGCCGATTTCGGCATGATCCGGAGGAATATCGGGCGAAGCCATAACGGTTAGGCACTTCGGGGAGCTGACCCGAAACTCTGCGCCAACTGTTGAGCCGTTGACGCCAGGTCGTGTATTACCTCCGTCAGCGAGCCTGTTGGAGACCAGTTGAATGCAAACGCTGTCGCTTGACGATTTCGATGATGACAAACCGTGGCACGACGACACTCCCTTGCTGGAGGACATTTCCAACGGCGATCTTATAGCCGGCGTCCGGATTCAACGGTTGATCACTCGTGCCGACAAGCGCGGCGATCTTACGGTTCTGATATCGGCCCTGCTGGAGCCCATCACTCCGCCGCCGCATGTCTATCTGGTATCGGCCGAGCCGGGATCGATCAGGGCATGGGTCTATCACAGGCGGCAGTCCGACCGACTCGCCTATACAAACGGCGACATCAGGGTCGTACTCTACGATCTACGCGAGGATAGCCCCACATACCAAAAATTGGACATTCTCGACGTTGGCGCAGCAAACAAGGTCCTGCTGACAATTCCGCCATATGTCGTTCATGGGGTTCACAACCGTGGCAAGAGTACCGCGACATTCGTAAACATGCCGACGAACTTCTACGACCCTAAAAATCCGGACAAGTCGCGGATTCGCTTCGATCACCCGGGCATCCCGTACAGATTCGAATAAGGTGGCGATGTTTTCGGTCATCATGGCCACCTACAATCGCGGCAGGCACATTCTTCCGTCGATACAATCGGTGTTGCGCCAAACCTGCCAGGACTTCGAGCTGCTGGTTGTAGGCGATTGCTGCACGGACGAGACCGCGGACGTGGTACGGGCGCTTGCGTCTCCTCAAATCCGCTGGTCGAACCTTTCCGAGCGCGGCGGCAGCCAAGCCTTCCCCAACAATGCGGGCATCGAGATGTCGCGCGGGCAATACGTTGCCTATCTCGGTCATGACGATCTCTGGGCTCCGGACCATCTCGAGGCACTCGCCGATCTTTTCGGACGGGATCCGCGACCGGACTTTGTCGTAAGCGGCGCGATCTTTCATGGCCCCAGGGCAAGCAATTATCGGTGGGTGACTGGCATCTTCAGCGAACCGGACGCCGCTTTTAAGCACTTCTTTCCGCCTTCGAGTTTTGGTCACCGACGCGACGTTGTCGATCGAATAGGCAAATGGCGTTACCCCAAAGAGATCAATGCGCCCGTCGACGCGGATTTCATGCTGCGGGCGGCAAAGTCAGGCATGCATTTTGTCTCGACGCAGCGGATCACAGTGCAGAAATTCGCGGCCGGTCACCGCCATCTAAGTTATATGAGCCAAAGCTCTGACGAGCAGGAACGAATGGCCCGACGAATGGCCAGGCCAGGATTCGACGGCTATCTCGCCACCGAAGTGGCCAAGGCAAAGGCAGCCAACGCTTACATGGTCGTTGTCCACCCGGACTATGAGCGCTTTGAGAAGGGTCAACTCGCGACCCAGATCGCGACGAACAAGGGTATCGTCCGCCCGGATCTGCGCACCCTCAGACAGCGCGAGGTCATCAAGCAGGACAACTCGGCAAAGGCGCTCGACTGGTTTCCGCTCCAAACGGGCGGCGGCTGGACAATCTGGGTCGGCTGCAATCCGCGCCCAAAGCTGCTTGTGCCGTTCAAATATGCCGGCAAGGCGCGGACTCGCATGGACATCTGGCACCTTCACCGCGAGGCGTTGACCGGGCTCAAATTGTCTGCAAATGACGAACCGGTTGTGACAAGCATTTCCGAGGCGCGCCAGGAGGGCGATCTTTGGAACGCGCAAGCGACGTTTGAAACGGCGCTGCGAAAGGACGATCACACGATCCTGGAGCTTCACCTCACCAGATTGCAGAGACCCGCGGGACGCAACGGTATCGGCGTGGCCGACATCGAGGTGACGCCGCTCGGGTGGCGAAGCATTGTTGCAAAGGGAACGCAGATGCTCGCCAAGTTTCGTCCGGCCCGCTGATAATCTCTTGCCGCGTTTTTCGGCTTCGTCCATAAGCGCGCCGTCGCAAGACTTTCGCCGCGCGCGGTTTCCAGCCGCGTGATTGGCTCCAAAAAGTCTGCAACTTTTTGGAATCACGCTTTTACGGCCCTCCACAAGCCATGGGGAATTCATGTCCGCCTTCAAGCCACTCGTCTTTTCGGGCGTCCAGCCGACCGGCAATCTGCATCTCGGCAATTATCTCGGCGCCATCAAGAAATTCGTCGCTCTCCAGGAACAGTCCGACTGCATCTATTGTGTCGTCGACCTGCATTCGCTGACGGCGCAGCTCGTGCATCAGGATCTCGGCGATCAGACGCGCTCGATCACCGCCGCGTTTCTCGCCTCCGGCATCGACCCCAAGAAGCACATCGTCTTCAACCAGTCACGGGTCATGCAGCACGCCGAGCTCGCCTGGATCTTCAACTGCGTGGCGCGCATCGGCTGGATGTACCGCATGACGCAGTTCAAGGACAAAGCCGGCAAGGACCGCGAGAACGCCTCGCTCGGCCTGCTCGCCTATCCGAGCCTGATGGCCGCCGACATCCTGCTCTACCGCGCCACCCATGTGCCGGTGGGCGAGGACCAGAAGCAGCATCTGGAGCTGACCCGCGACATCGCGCAAAAATTCAACAACGACTTCTCCGAGCGCATTGCGGCGCTCGGCGTCGGCGTCGAGATGCAGGTCGGCGAGGAGACGGTGAACGGCTATTTCCCGATCACCGAGCCGGTGATCGGCGGTCCGGCGGCGCGCATCATGAGCCTGCGTGACGGCTCGAAGAAGATGTCGAAGTCCGACCCGTCGGACCTGTCGCGCATCAACCTGACGGACGATGCCGACACCATCTCGAAGAAGATCCGCAAGGCCAAGACCGATCCGGAGGCCCTGCCGAGCGAGGTCGACGGGCTGGAAAGCCGGCCTGAAGCCGAAAACCTGGTCGGCATCTATGCCGGGCTCGCCGAAATCTCGAAGGCCGACGTGCTGAAGGAATATGGCGGGCAGCAGTTTTCCGTGTTCAAGCCGGCGCTCGCCGACCTTGCGGTCGAAAAGCTCGCGCCGATCGCTTCAGAAATGCGCCGCATCGAGGGCGACCGCGCCTATGTCGACGCCGTGCTGAAGGATGGCGGCGAGCGCGCCCGCGCGATCGCCGAAGGCACGATGAAGACGGTGCGCGACATCATCGGCCTGCTGCAGGATTGATCGATCCTGCTTGCTAACTTCCGTCACCATGCCGCCGGCGGCTTGCCGCCGGTCAGTGGCGGTGGCAGATTGCGGCCGAATTGATACCGGGCAGATAGACATGGTCTCCAAACGCCTCAGCCGTGAAGCCGGCCATCGCCGCAAGTTCCTGGCGATCATCGACGACACGCCGGAATGCGAGCGCGCCGTCGCCTATGCCTCGAAGCGGGCGCAAAGCACCAGCGGCGTGCTGGTGCTGCTCTATGTGATCGAGCCCGACGATTTCCAGCACTGGCTGGGGGTCGAGAAGATCATGCGCGAGGAGGCGAACGCGACCGCACGCGCGGCGCTCGACAGCTACGCCAACAAGGTGCGCCAGAAGGTCGGCATCGAGCCGGAGCTGGTGGTGCGCGAGGGCAAGCCGACCGAAGAGATCCACAAGCTGATCGAGGAAGACCAGGACATCGCCATCCTAGTGCTGGCGGCCGGCGCCGGCAAGGAAGGCCCGGGGCCGCTGGTGAGCGCCGTGGCCGGCCGAGGCGCCGCCTTCCCCATCCCGGTCACCGTGGTGCCGCAGAACCTCTCCGACGAGGAAATCGAGAGCCTGGCCTGACCGGCTGCGGTTCCGAGGCAAGCACTCATTTCCCAGAACACATATTGGTGCGGCCGCATCCATATTGCGGCCCCTTGGCCTGGCTTTGCAGCGCGCCATTTTGGAATCGTCAGGCAGGCGATATTCCAATGGAGGGCCGATGGCCAAACTGAAGCGCGGGGCAAGCCGAAGCAAAAAGTCGACACGTCAAAGCGAGGCGACCGGACCATCGGTGCAGCCCCGCTCGCAGGCAGCGCGATCCCAGGAAAGAGCCCGGCAGACGCCTCATGCGCAGCAGGAGCGCAAGCGCCGCGTGCTCGCCAAGGGCCATCCGGCCATGGTGGACAGCATTGCCAGCGCGGTTACCGTGAAGAATCTCGATCTCTATTATGTCGTCGCTTCCGACGCGCAGATTCCCCTGAAAGGCGAGCACGGCTTCGGGCTTTATTTCCACGACTGCCGCTTCCTCGGCGGCTACGAGATGACATTGGGCGGCTTGCCCCCGATCGTGCTGGCTTCGACCGCGCAAAAGGGTTACGCCGCGCTTTTCGAATTGGCCAATCCCGACCTCCATTGCGATGGAGCGCGACTGATCCCCAAGGACGAGCTCGGCATCCGCTGGGAGCGCATTCTCGATGCGGGGCGAACATGCGTGCGGGAGGTTCTGACCATCCAGAATTTCGGCAACGAGTCGCATGGCTTTCCGCTAGCCCTGCATTTCGGCGCCGGTTTCGAGGACATTTTCAATGTGCGCGGGCTGGTGCCGAAATATCTCGGCAGGTCCGAGCGGCCCGTCTGGCGGGAGGGCAGGCTGCATTTTGCCTATCACGGCGCCGATCACGTTCGCAGAACGGCAACAATCGTCTTCTCGCCGGCACCCGATGCCATGCACAAGACGACGGCCGAGTTCCGGTTCGATGTACCGTCGGGCGAAAAGCGCACCATCGCAATCACCATAGAACTGAAGGAACTGCCCGAAGGGCCAGAAGCCGAGCAGTTGAGCCAACTCCCGACGTTTGCTCTCGACGGTTTTGCCGGGAAGGTTCAGGCGGACACCGAAGAATGGCTGGAGCGACATACGAAATTCGACAGCGACAGCCTGCTGCTCAACAGCATCATGGACCGCTCGCTGCGCGACCTCGCGGTGCTCAGATCGGATTTAGGCAACAGGGAGTATTTCGCGGCCGGCGTGCCGTGGTTCGTTGCCCTTTTCGGGCGAGACAGTCTGGTCGTCGCACATGAGATGCTCGCCTTTCAGCCGGAGATCGCCGCCCAGACGCTGCGCCTTCTTGCCAGCTATCAGGGACGTCGAACGGATCGATGGCGAGAGGAGCAGCCGGGCAAGATCCTGCATGAGCTGCGCGTCGGCGAGCTCGCTCGCGCAGGCAATGTTCCGCATGCCAGGTTCTACTGCACGGTGGACGCGACTCCGCTCTTCCTGCTGCTTCTCGGCCGCTATGTTGCGTGGACAGGCGACGTGGGACTCTTCCGCGAACTGCAGGAGCCGGTGGAACGGGCTTTGGGCTGGATCGCCAAGGCCGGAGACAATCATGGCGAAGGCTATTTCAAATATCGGACCGTATCGGAGAGCGGCCTCGTCAACCAGGGATGGAAGGATTCGGCCGATGCGATCGTCAGGACCGACGGCAGCATCGCCAAGCCGCCGATCGCGCTTGTCGAGGCGCAAGGCTATGTCTTTGCCGCCAAACATGCCGTCGCCGACCTTTACGAACGCATTGGCGAGCGCGATCGCGCCAAAGAGCTTTGCGGCGAGGCCGAACGGCTTCGAACACGGTTCAACCACGACTTCTGGTGCGAGGACCTGGGCGCCTTTGCGCTGGCGCTCGAAGCGCGAGGCCGCCAGGTCGCGGTGGTTTCTTCGAACCCGGGGCATGCGTTATGGACCGGCATCGCGGACCATGGCAAGGGCCGCCGAACGGTGCGGCGGCTGATGCAGGACGACATGTTCAACGGTTGGGGCGTGCGCACGCTTTCGACCGTGGAGCGGCGCTACAACCCCGTGGGATACCACCTCGGAACCGTCTGGCCGCACGACAACGCGCTGCTGGCGGCCGGCTGCCGACGGTATGGCGAGGACGACGCGGCGCTGCGGATCTTCACCGCCATCGCCGAGGCGGCCATGCACTTCCGGCATCATAGGCTGCCCGAGGCGATGGCAGGCTTCCCGCGCAAGGATTTTCAGGTGCCAGTGCACTATCCCGTGGCCTGTCACCCGCAGGCCTGGGTGGCGGGCGCGGTGCCATTCATGGTGACCACCTGCCTCGGCCTGGAACCTGATGCCTCCGCAGGCAAGCTTCGGATCGTGCGGCCGCGGCTTCCCGATTTCGTCAACCGCATCGAGCTTCGCGGACTGCGGGTCGGGGAGGCAAGTGCCGATCTCGAATTCAGGCGGACGGCCGACGGAGCCGAGGTGAACATTCAGAGGACGAATGGACAACTCAGCGTGGAAGTCGGAGGATAAGGCCTGGCTTGGCCGAAGCGCTCCGACCGGGCAAAAACATTCCGCCAGCCAGCCATACGGGCGACGCGTTTCGCTTGAATGTCCAGCCAATAGAGCCTATTTAGAACTATTCCAAACTATCGGCCCGGGAAGGGCCTGGAGATACCCTCATGTTCATCCAGACCGAATCGACGCCGAACCCGGCGACGTTGAAGTTCCTGCCCGGCAAGGAAGTGTTGCGCGAAGGCACCGCCGATTTCCGCGACGCCGATGCGGCCGCCCAGGCCTCGCCGCTGGCCGGCCGGCTGTTCGAGATCCCCGGCGTCACCGGAGTCTTCTTCGGCTACGACTTCATCACCGTGACCAAGGACGGTCCCGACTGGCAGCACCTGAAGCCGGCGATCCTCGGTGCCATCATGGAGCACTTCATGTCCGGCGCGCCGGTCATGGTGTCGGCCGGCCCCGCCACCGAGACCAGTCAGACCGGCGAGTTCTACGACAAGGCCGACGAGGAGTTGGTGCTGACCATCAAGGAGCTGCTCGACACCAGGGTGCGCCCGGCGGTCGCGCAGGACGGCGGCGACATCACCTTCCGCGGCTTCGAGAACGGCACCGTGTTCCTGCACATGAAGGGCGCCTGCGCCGGCTGCCCGTCTTCGACGGCGACGCTGAAGCACGGCATCCAGAACCTGCTTCGCCATTTCGTACCGGAGGTTCAGCACGTCGAGCAGGTCGCCTGATCTTCCGGCGGCGGCGCCACAAGCAAACAAAAACACAAAAACAAAAAACCGGGCCCCAACAGCCCGGTTTTCTGTCTGTGGACGTCTTGTTGTTGCCTAGACGGTCCGCGCACGAAAGCTTTTGGCCGCGGCCATCGTGATCACATCACGATGACCTTGGCGCCGACCGAGGTGCGGTCGTAGAGATCGATAATGTCCTGGTTCATCAGGCGGATGCAGCCCGACGACATCGCCTTGCCGATCGAGAACCATTCCGGGCTGCCATGCAGGCGATAGCCCATGTCGCCGCCCTTGTTGAAGAGATACATGGCGCGCGCGCCGAGCGGGTTCTTCAGGCCTGGCTCCATGCCGCCGGCGAATTTGGCGAGCTCGGGCTGGCGCTTGATCATCGGCGCCGGCGGCGTCCAGGTCGGCCATTCGCGCTTCAGCGCGATATGGGCGGTGCCGTGCCACTCGAACCCCTCGCGACCGACGCCGATGCCGTAGCGCATCGCCATGCCGTCGCCCTCGATGAAGTAGAGGAACTTGTTCTGCGTGTCGATGATGATGGTGCCCGGCTTCTCCGGGGAGTCGTACCGCACTTCCTGCCGGTGGAAGCGGGCGGGAACCTTCTCGATCGGGATGCGCGGCAGCTGATAGCCGGCATCGGTCATCGCGCCATAGTTGTTGGTGAACAATTGCCCGCCGATGGTGCTGCACCCGCTGACCGCGGTCGAGAGCGCAAGAGCGGCGAGGATTGCAAGTGACTTCCAGCGCATGAATAGGTCTGACGCCCCGCCTCAATATCAGCGGCACGAGTCGGCCGCTTTCTCGCCATCATTCATGCTGGCATTTCTTTTGCTTGCCAAGCGCGCACTGCCTATATGCAAGACCTTCCCTGCCGGTAAGTGCCGAACTGCGGCATTTCGGCAACAGGGCTCGCAGGATTGTGAAGCAAAATCAATGGGGCGACTGGAATAGCCGCCAGAGATGAAGGAGAGCGCCATGAATGTCGGTGATGCCGCCGAACGTTCCGGCCTGCCGGCCAAGACCATCCGCTACTATGAGGAGATCGGCCTGATCCGGCCAGCTCGGGCCGATAACGGCTACCGCGACTACTCGCGCGACGACGTGCACCGGCTGGCTTTCCTGCGCCGCGCGCGCAATCTCGGCTTTTCAATCGATGATTGCAGGCAGCTGATGGCGCTCTACCAGGACCGCGACCGCGCCAGCCACGACGTGCGCGAAATCGCCAGCGCCCATGTCAGGGCGATCGAGGAGAAGGTGCGCGAATTGCAGTCGATGCGCGCGACGCTGCAGAAGCTGATCCACGCCTGCCACGGCGACGACCGGCCGGACTGTCCGATCCTGGATGATATGGCGGGCGTGGCCTGAATGGCATCGTACCGGACCTAGACAATTGTCAGATCCCTATCTTAGCTCACGAGCCAGCAACACTTAACGGCAAGGAGCACCACACCATGAAGGGATATTGGCTCATCATTGGCACCGAGATCTCGGATCAGCAAGCGCAAGCTGAATATGGACGGTTGTGGAAACCCATAGGCGAGAAGTATCAAGCGCGCCTCAGTTCCATGAAAAACCCGCCCTTGCTGATGGAGGCGCGCGATGCCCGCCGGGTAATCGTCGTCGAATTCCCGACGTTGGAGATCGCCAAGGCTTGCTATGCCGACCCGGCCTATGACGAAGCCAAGCGGCTTGCGCTGCAGGCGTCGAACCGTGTTCTGCTCATCTTGGAAGGGGAACTCGGGTAGGGTTTGTCAAACATACAATCGCCGGGGACGACGGGGTTCAAACCGTGAACAAAATCTGGCATGGTGCCGGCCATGCCACTCGTTTCCCCGATTCCCCTCAACCCGCTGATCGACGGCCGCCAATCCGAGCGCGCCATGCTGGTGCGGCGCGGCGTGCAGCGGCTGCTCACCGAGATGGGCGCGCACGTGCTGCCGGAGTTGTCCTTGGCCACCGGCCGGCGCGCCGATCTCGTCGCGCTGACCCGGCATGGCGACATCTGGATCAT
>NZ_JHQR01000379.1 GCF_014843825.1 Mesorhizobium silamurunense | reverse complement strand
CTCCGCGCCCCAGGTCAGGCCGGCGAGGCGCGCGCTTGCCCCGGCATAGCTCGCCGCCGCCAGCACGCCGGCCGCAGTTTCGGTGATGATCGGCAGGATCCTTATGCCGCCGTCCGGCAGACCGCTTTCGGCTTCATGCACTCTAAGCTTGGCCGCCAGCTGCTGGACGTCCTGTCCGCCGTTCGACTTCGGCAGCATGATGCCGTCGGGTTCCACCGGGACGAGGGCCGCGAGGTCATCGTCGGTCACACCGGTCGTCAGATCGTTGACCCGCACATAGATGGCGGAGCTGGCTTGCCGCCGGTGGCCAGCGATGAAGCTCGCCGCGACCGCGCGTGCTGCCGCCTTGTTGGCGGCGGCGACCGAATCCTCGAGGTCGACGATGACCACGTCGGCGCCGGCGCCAAAGCCCTTTTCCAGCTTGCGCTCGGAATCGCCGGGCACGAAGAGCAGCGAGCGCATCAGGCTGCCTTCTTCATCATCATCGCCTGCCTTGTGCATTTGGCGACAAGAACATCGTCCTGATTGTAGGCGCGATGCTCGAACTCGACGATGCCGCGATCGGGTTTGGACTTGGACTCGCGCACCGAAACGACCGTTGTCTCGACCCGGATCGTGTCGCCGTGGAAGACCGGGTGCGGGAAGACGGTCTCCTTCATGCCGAGATTGGCGACGGTGGTGCCGACGGTGATGTCGTTCACCGAAATGCCGATCGTCAGGCCGAGCGTGAACAGCGAATTGACGAGCGGCTTGCCCCATTCGCTCTTCGCGGCGAAGTCGAAATCGATGTGCAGCGGCTGCGGGTTCAGCGTCATCACCGAAAACAGCATGTTGTCGCTTTCGGTGACGGTCTTGCGCAGCGTGTGCCGGAAGACATGGCCGACGACGAACTCTTCCAAATAAAGCCCGGCCATGGTCGATCTCCTCCGCTTATCCTTGCTTGATAGGCGTTGGTCGCGGCTCCATCAAGCCGGTTAAGAAACATGGTGAACCGTTCGTAAACCATTTCCAGCCTACCGTTCACAACGGGGCCGGGGAACGCTCCGGCAAGGGCGTAGCTGGTCGGCATGATTGTTTCGCATTTTCTAAAATGGATTGATACGGCAAGGGTTTCCGAGCGCGCCGCCGCCGCGAGCGCGCTGGCCCGCGCCTACATAAATTCCGACCTGCCGTTCGAGGATCGCTGCGCCGCCGAGGCGGCGCTCACGCTGCTGCTCGACGACGTCTCCGCCAAGGTTCGACATTCGCTCGCCGAAGCGCTGTCGATGAGCCACCACGCGCCGCCGCAGGTGATCGCAGCACTTGCCTCCGACCAACCGGAAGTGGCGGCGCTGGTGCTGGCGCGTTCGCCTTTGCTTACCGATGCCGACCTCATCGACCGTGTCGCCTGCGGCCAGAAGGCCACCCAGAAGCTCATAGCCAACCGCCCCGTCGTCTCGATGCCGCTTGCGGCCGCGATCGCTGAAATCGGCGAGCCGGAAGCCTGCGCCACGCTCGTTGCCAATGGCGGCGCCGACATCGCGTCGCTGAGCTTCCGCCGCATGGCCGAGCGGCACGGCCACCTGCCGCTGGTGCGCGAGGCGCTGATCGCCGATGCGCGC
The DNA here is from genome assembly GCF_014843825.1 of Mesorhizobium silamurunense. Lineage (GTDB taxonomy): Bacteria > Pseudomonadota > Alphaproteobacteria > Rhizobiales > Rhizobiaceae > Mesorhizobium > Mesorhizobium silamurunense. The sequence continues at coordinate 153 of NZ_JHQR01000379.1, read as the reverse complement.
CTGCCCGCCGATTGCCGGCACATGCTTTTGGTCAAGCTCGGCGAGACGCTGAAAGGCTCGCCGCTGGTGCTGGCGCTGATGGGCGCCACCCGCGCCGACCGGGTGATGCGCGACGCCTGCGTGAAGGCTTCGGTGACGTTGATCGATGGCACG
>NZ_JHQR01000106.1 GCF_014843825.1 Mesorhizobium silamurunense | reverse complement strand
CGCCGCACGCGCGGGCCGCACGCGCCGCCCTCCGCAAACCCGCAAGCAATGCCGAAGTGGCATAGTTCTGCGTGCCGAAGCCGGCGACGACGACCAACATGTCGGTGGGCTCGGCCGCGTCGAAGCGGCCGCTGACCGCGACCGGCAGGCCGCAAGTCGTCACCGGCGCCTCTCCGGTGACCGAGACCAGCTTGAAGTCGAACAATGTCTCGCCGGAGATGCGGTTGGCGGCGCGCAGCGGGTCGACCGCCGAGGCCACGCACATGATCGACGAGCCCGAGAACACCAGGAACGTCACCTTGAGCGTTTCGCGTTCGGCGCGAAAGATCGTCGGCTTTTCGCTTTTAGTCATGAGGCCTTCGTAAAACGCAAAACAGTTTCCGGCAAGTCGGGCATTGTTGGTCAGCTTCGGCGCATGTCGTCATACCAAAGCCGGTTTCCGACTTTTTGGTCGACATGGATGGCTGATTTAATTTGGGAGGAAAGACGATGCCGCTCGCGATGAACCGTGAGGTCTTCATTACCTGTGCCGTGACCGGATCCGGCGGCACGCAGGACCGCAGCCCGAATGTGCCGCGCTCCCCCAAGCAGATCGCCGATTCGGCGATCGAGGCCGCCAAGGCGGGTGCCGCAATCGTCCATTGCCATGTGCGCGACCCCGAGACCGGCAAGCCCAGGCGCGACGTGCATCTCTACCGCGAAGTGACCGAGCGCATCCGCGAGGCAAATGTCGACGTGGTGCTCAACCTCACCGCCGGCATGGGCGGCGACATGGTGTTCGGCTCGCCCGAGGCGCCGCTGCCGTTGAATGAAAAAGGCACCGACATGGGCGGCGCCACCAACCGCATGGAGCATGTGCGCCAGTGCCTGCCGGAGATCTGCACGCTGGATTGCGGCACGATGAATTTTGCCGAGGCCGACTATGTGATGACCAACACGCCCGGCATGCTGCGCGCCATGGGCGGCATGATGACGGCGTTGGGCGTAAAGCCCGAGATCGAGGCCTTCGATACGGGACATCTGTGGTTCGCCAAGCAGCTGGTCGAGGAGAAGGTGCTGAACCCCGATGCGCTGGTGCAGCTCTGCATGGGCGTGCCGTGGGGCGCGCCGGACGACCTCAACACCTTCATGGCAATGGTCAACAACGTGCCGTCAACCTGGAACTGGTCGGCCTTCTCGATCGGCCGCAACCAGATGGCCTATGTCGCGGCCGCAGTGCTCGCCGGCGGCAATGTCCGCGTCGGCCTGGAGGACAATCTCTGGCTGGACAAAGGCGTTTTGGCCACCAATGCGCAGCTCGTCGAGCGCGCCGCCAGCATCGTGACCAATCTCGGCGCGCGCGTGCTTGGGCCCGAGGAAGTGCGTAAGAAGCTCAACCTTACCAAGCGGGCGCCGATCGCCGCGTGATTCGGGGGGTCGGATATGACAACCGTCAAATTCACGGCGATGAAGGACGGCGACAGGCAAGACTATGAATTCCTGACCGCGCACGAGATCGACTATGCCGCCAGGACCGGCGACCGGCTGCTCGATGCACTCGTGCAGCTCGACGAGGGCCTTTCCGGCTACAAGATCACCCGGCTCGGCCACTCGCTGCAGGCCGCGACGCGTGCCTGGCACGACGGCGCCGACAGCGACTGGCTGGTCTCCGCGCTGCTGCACGACATCGGCGATATCTACGCGCCCTACAACCATGACGAATATGCCGCGACGATCCTGAAGCCGTTCGTGCGCGAGCAATGCACCTGGGTGGTGGAGAAGCACGGCGATTTCCAGCGCCTCTATTACGCGCATCATCTCGGCGGCAACCGCCATGCCCGCGACCGCTTCGCAGGCCACCTTTATTTCGACGACTGCGACCAGTTCTGCGAGCGCTGGGACCAGTCGAGCTTCGATCCCGACTACGACACGCTGCCGATCGAATTCTTCCGGCCTTTCGTGCTCGACGTCTTCGCGCGCAAGGCCTACGACCCGGCGGTGATCCGCGCCGGCGAGCGCGTGCCGCTTACCGATCCCGAAACAGCCAGGACAAGAACCGGAGCCTGATCATGAGCATCATCAACAAGGCGGCCGCCATCGGCGGCGGTGTCATCGGCGCCGGCTGGGTGGCGCGGCTGCTCTTGAACGGCATCGACGTGTCGATCTTCGATCCCGATCCCGAAGCATCACGCAAGGTGGGCGAAGTGATGAAGGGCGCGCGCCGCGCCTACAAGCAGATGCTGCCCGGCGGCCTGCCCAAGGAAGGCAAGCTCACCTTCGCCAAGACGATCGCCGAGGCGGTCGCCGATGCCGACTTCATCCAGGAAAGCGTGCCGGAGCGGCTCGACCTCAAGCACAAAGTGCTGGCCGAGATCGACCTGCACGCACCGGCCAACGCCATCGTCGGCTCCTCGACCTCCGGCATCAAGCCGACCGACATGCAGGTGGCGATGAAGAAGCATCCGGAGCGGCTGGTCGTCGGCCACCCGTTCAACCCGGTCTACCTTTTGCCGCTGGTCGAGATCGTTGGCGGCCTGCAGACCTTCCCGGAGGCGATCGAAGTCGCCAAGGAACTTTACGCCTCGATCGGCATGAAGCCGGTGGTGGTGCGCAAGGAGATCGAGGCCTTCGTCGGCGATCGCCTCTTGGAAGCGGCCTGGCGCGAGGCGCTGTGGCTGGTCAAGGACGGCATCTGCACCGTCGAGGAACTCGACGACATCATGCGCTATTCCTTCGGCCTGCGCTGGGCGCAGATGGGCATGTTCCAGGTCTACCGCGTCGCCGGCGGCGAGGCCGGCATGCGCCACTTCATGGCGCAGTTCGGGCCCTGCCTGAAATGGCCGTGGACCAAACTGATGGATGTGCCCGAATTCAACGACGAGCTGGTCGATCTGATCGCCACGCAGTCGGACGAGCAAGCGAACGGCCTGTCGATCCGCGAGCTGGAAAAGATCCGCGACGACAATCTGGTCGCGATCATGGAGGCGCTGTCGAAGCAGAACAAGGGCAAGGGCTGGGGCGCCGGCGCGCTGCACAAGGACTATACCAAGCAGCTCGCCAAACTGGCGGCGAAGAAGCCGACCCCAGCCAAGGCTACCGCAACGGCCAAGGCGGCCAAGCCGGCGAAGAAGGCCGCGAAGCCGGCAAAGGCTGAGAAGGCGAAGAAGAGCAAGAAGAAGGGCTGAGGCGATGCATTTCGGTCTTTCCGAGGAACAAAAGCTCATCGTCGAGACGACGCGCGCCTTCGTCGAGAACGAGCTTTACCCGCATGAGCGCGAGGTGGAGCGCACCGGCGTGCTGCGCCGCGAGCTGATCGATGAGATCAAGGCCAAGGCGATCGCGGCCGGGCTCTACGCCGCTAACATGCCGGCCGATGTCGGCGGCGCCGGCCTCGATACGGTAAGTTGGCTGCTCTACGAGAAGGAGCTTGGCCGCGCCAATTACGCGCTGCACTGGACTTGTGTCGCGCGTCCATCCAACATCCTGCTCGCCGGCACGCCGGAGCAACGCGAAAAGTACCTCTTCCCATGCATCCGCGGCGAGAAGTGGGACTGCCTGGCGATGACGGAGCCGGGCGCCGGTTCCGACCTGCGCGGCATGAAGGCGACCGCCGTTCAGGACGGCTCGGACTGGGTGCTCAATGGCACCAAGCATTTCATCAGCCATGCCGATATTGCCGATTTCGCGATTTGTTTCATGGCCTCGGGCGAAGAGGATTCGCCGCGCGGCAAGCGCAAGAAGATCACCGCCTTCTTCGTCGACAAGGGCACCAAGGGTTTTTCGGTGCGCGACGGCTACCGCAATGTCTCGCATCGCGGCTACACCAACTCGATCCTTGAATTCGACGATTGCCGGCTGCCGGCGAGCCAGATCCTGGGAGAGGTGCACAAGGGCTTCGAGGTCGCGAATTCCTGGCTTGGCGCCACGCGCCTGCAAGTCGGCGCCACCTGCCTCGGCCGTGCCGAGCGCGCGCTTTCGCATGCCATCGAATATGCCGCGCAGCGCCAGCAATTCGGCCAGCAGATCGGCAAGTTCCAGGGCGTGTCCTTCAAGCTCGCCGACATGGCGACGGAGCTGAAGGCCGCCGACCTGATGGTGTTCGAAGCCGGCTGGAAGTACGATCAGGGCACCGTCACAGATCAGGACATGGCGATGGCCAAGCTGAAGGCCACCGAGATGCTCGCCTTCGTGGCAGACGAAGCCATCCAGATCCATGGCGGCATGGGGCTGATGGACGACCTGCCGCTGGAGCGCATCTGGCGCGACGCGCGCGTCGAGCGCATCTGGGAAGGCACTTCAGAGATTCAGCGACATATTATTTCGCGGGCGTTGCTGCGCCCGTTCGGCGCTTAGAGCATGATCGCCACAAGCCGGGATCCGGTTTTTGGAAGAGATCGCGCTCAAACGAAAAGATGACCATGCATAAACTCGAACGTCTCCTGCGCCCGAAATCGATCGCCGTGTTCGGCGGGGCGCAGGCCGCCGCCGTCGTGGCGCAATCGATCAAGATGGGCTTTGCCGGCGAGATCTGGCCGGTGCACCCCAGCAAGGACGAGGTCGCCGGCCGCAAGGCCTATCGCTCCGTCGCCGATCTGCCCGGAGCGCCCGATGCTGCCTTCGTCGGCGTCAACCGTCACCTCACCATCGAGGTCGTCAAGGCGCTGGCCGAACGTGGCGCCGGCGGCGCCGTCTGCTTCGCGGCGGGCTTCCTCGAGACCGAGGCCTATGACGAGGACGGCGAGCGGCTGCAGGCGGAGCTCGTCGCCGCCGCGGGCCAGATGCCGATCATCGGTCCGAACTGCTACGGCCTGATCAACTATGCCGACGGCGCGCTGCTCTGGCCCGACCAGCACGGCGGCATAAGATTGGCTGAAGGCGGCAGGGGCGTCGCCATCATCACGCAGTCGTCCAACATCGCCATCAACATGACGATGCAGAAGCGCGGCCTGCCGATCGCCTTCCTGATGACGGCCGGCAACCAGGCGCAGACCGGCCTTTCCGAAATGGCGCTCGGGCTGATCGAGGACGAGCGCGTCACCTCGCTTGGCCTGCATATCGAGGCTTTCGACTCCGTGGCCGGCTTCGAGCGACTGGCTGCCAGGGCGCGTGAGCTGAAGAAGCCGATCATCGCCATGAAGGTCGGCCGTTCGGAGCAGGCGCGGCAGGCGACGGTGTCGCACACCGCCTCGCTGGCCGGTTCCGATGCCGCCTCGGGCGCCTTCCTGAAGCGGCTGGGCATTGCGCGCGTCGATTCCATCCCGGCCTTCATCGAGGCGCTGAAGCTCTTGCACATCACCGGGCCGCTGCCGGGCTACAAGCTGTCGTCGATGAGCTGCTCGGGCGGCGAGGCTTCAGTGATGGCCGACAGCGCCGAAGGGCGCTGGGTGCATTTCCCGACGCTGAGCGCCGAGCATCGCGCGCATGTGAAATCGACGCTCGGGCCACTGGTCGCGGTCGCCAATCCACTCGACTACCACACCTTCATCTGGAACAACGAGCCGGCGATGACGGCCACCTTCACCGCCATGGTGTCGGGCGGCTTCGACCTCAACATGCTGGTGCTCGACTTCCCGCGCCCCGACCGCTGCTCCGACACCGACTGGTGGGCGACGCTGCGCGCCTTCGAGGCGGCGCTGAAGACCAACAGGGCGCAGGGCGCGATCGTCTCCTCGCTCCCTGAGAACCTGCCTGAGGAATACACGGCCGGGCTGATGGCGCGTGGCATGGTGCCGTTGTTCGGTATTTCCGAGGCCCTGGATGCCGCGCAGGCGGCGGCCTTCATCGGCTGGGCCTGGCGCGAGCCGCAGGCGCAGCCGGTCGACACCACGGCCGCCGGCGCGACCGATGGCGGCCACGTCACTCCCGACGAGGCCGAGGCCAAGGACAGGCTGATCAAGGCGGGCCTGCCGGTGCCGAAAGGCGAGCGCGCTTCCAACGCGGTCGAGGCGGTGATCTCATCGATGGCGCTCGGCTTCCCGGTGGCGCTGAAAGCGCTGGGCGTGACCCACAAGTCGGAAGTCGGCGCGGTGCGGCTGAACCTCAAGGACGCCGAATCCGTCAGCAACGCGGCGCATGACCTTTTGCCGCTCGGCACCGGCCTCTATGCCGAGCGCATGGTGCGCGACGGCGTCGCCGAGCTGATCGTCGGCTTCACCCGCGACCCGATGTTCGGCGCGGTGATGACGCTCGGCACCGGCGGCGTGCTGGTCGAGCTGTTGCGCGACAGCGTGACCCTGATGCTGCCGGCGACGCGCGACGACATCGAAGCTGCTCTGCGTGGACTGAAGCTTTATCCGCTCTTGGAAGGCTATCGCGGCCGGCCGAAGGCCGACGCCCAGGCCGCCATCGTTGCGATTTCGGGCATTGCCGACTTCGTGCAGAAGAATGAAGGCGAGATCGAGGAACTCGACATCAACCCGCTGATCGTCTGCGCCGAAGGCAAGGGCGCCTGGATCGCCGACGCCCTGCTGGTGCTTGGAGAAAAGAAGAATGGCTGACGTCATCACCACCCGCCGCGAAGGCACCATCCTCGAAGTCACGCTCGACCGGCCGAAGGCCAACGCCATCGACCTCAAGACCTCGCGGCTGATGGGCGAGACTTTCAAGGCGTTCCGCGACGATCCGGACCTGCGCGTCGCCATCGTCAAGACCGCCGGCGACAAGTTCTTCAGCGCCGGCTGGGACCTGAAGGCGGCGGCCTCGGGCGACGCGGTCGACGGCGACTATGGCATCGGCGGCTTTGCCGGGCTGCAGGAGTTGCGCGACCTCAACAAGCCGGTGATCGCCTGCGTCAACGGCATGGCGGTGGGCGGCGGCTTCGAGCTGGCGCTGTCCTGCGACCTCATCTATGCCTCGGACCACTCCTCCTTCGCGCTGCCCGAGATCCGCGCCGGCACGCTTGCCGACGCCGCGACCATCAAGCTGCCGAAGCGCATCCCCTATCACGTCGCGATGGACCTGCTTCTCACCGGCCGCTGGATGGATGTGGCGGAGGCGCATCGCTGGGGCCTGGTCAACGAGGTGCTGCCCACGGAGAAGCTCGAGGATCGCGTCTGGGAGATCGCACGCCTGCTCGCCAGCGGCCCGCCGCTAGTCTTCGCCGCGATCAAGGAGACGGCGCGCGTCGCCGAAGCGCTGACCTTCCAGGAGGCGATGAACAAGGTGACGCGCCGGCAGCTGCCGACGGTCGATATCCTCTACGGTTCGGAGGACAATATGGAAGGGTTCCGGGCATTCGCCGAAAAGCGCGACCCTGTGTGGAAAGGGAAGTGACACTGCGAAGATGACGGCGCGTCCCACCCCCCTCTGCCCTGCCGGGGATCTCCCCCTCGAGGGGGGAGATTGGCGGATGCTTCGCCGGCGCCTCCTTAGCAACGTCGAAAATTGGCGAAAGCCGAAAAGACATCCAATCTCCCCCCTTGAGGGGGAGAAGGCCGGTCCACCCTCCGTAGCTGCAGCGCAGCTGCTGCGGAGGACGGGCAGGCCAGAGGGGGGCGCCCAGGCTCAACCTTTGCAGCCAGTCCACGCGCCATGACCGACTACAAGACCCCCATCGACGCCGAGACCTGGGCCTTCATCGAGAAGACCAATTCCTATTGCCCGCCGGATACGATCGACCACACGATTGCCCAGCAGCGTGAAATCTACGACCGGATGTGCCGCGAGTTCTTCGCCGGCTACCCACAGGGCGTGACGGCGGAAACGATGGCAATAGCCGCGCCGTGGAATAGTATCCCGATCCGCATCTATCGCAGCGCGGCGCCGGACAAGGCTGCCATGGTGCTCTATGTCCATGGCGGCGGCTTCATTCTCGGCGGGCTGGACAGCCATGACGATGTCTGCGCCGAGCTTTGCGCCCGCACAGGCTACGAAGTGGTCTCCGTCGACTACCGGCTCGCGCCGGAGCATTTGCATCCGGCCGCTTTCGACGATGTCATGAACGCCTTCGAGTGGGCGACCTCGACCTATGATTGCCCGGTCCTGCTCTGCGGCGACAGCGCCGGCGGCAATCTCTGCGCCGCCGTTGCCCATGCGACGCGCGGCCATGTGAAGAAGCCGGTCGGCCAGGTGCTGATCTATCCCAGCCTTGGCGGCGACCGCTCGCGCGGCTCCTATGTCACGCATGCCGAGGCGCCGATGCTGACGGTGCGTGATCTCGAGTTCTACAAGCATATCCGCACCGGCGGCGTGGACCGAACCGGCGACATCACCTTGTATCCGCTCGCCGATGCCGATTTCGCCTACCTGCCGCCGACCGTGCTGATCACCGCGCAATGCGACCCGCTGTCGTCCGACGGCGAGGCCTATCGCGACCGCGTCGTCGCGGCCGGCGGGCATGCATACTGGTTCGAGGAACCGGGGCTCGTGCACGGCTATTTGAGAGCCCGGCACACGGTCGGCCGGGCACGGTCGAGCTTCACCCGCATCGTCGAGGCGGTGTCGGCGCTCGGCGGGGGCGAGTGGACCTGGTGATCCTCCCTGGCGGCAAAGGCATGTGTTCCGCCCCCGCGCCTCTCATGCATTGAACCTTTCCGCGTCAGCCTGCGACTGACGGCCAGGCGCCGTTTGGCATGCGCCGGAAAGGAGCCACAATGACCAGAAACCCAGAGACTCGGGGGCCTCCGGGAGCAACAGGAGTCCGGCGCGACCATCGCCTTCGGGATGGGATCGATGTGCTGGGCTTTCGGCTGATTCCGTTGACCCTGCCAGGCAGCCGTCGTATCGTGACCAGGCGGAAAAAAGACAATTCGATCAGGGACGAACGAGCCGGAACGCCGCGCCTTGCCCTGATTTGCGCGGCGAAAACGGATGGTTCTTCCGAAGACTTCGGGGGGAGTTCAATGTTTTGCGACCGCGGCTCGTTCGTGGCTTCTCGCGCCTGCGGTGTGCGCCGCGCGATAACGACAGCCGGCGGAATACTCGCCCTGGCGTTGTCCGCCGGCCTCTGGCTTGGCGGCCTTGCGAAAGCCCAGGAAACCCGGATCATCTATCCCGGCTCGATGGCGGTGACCGGCTTCCCGGGCACAATCATTCCCGATTTCGATCAGGGTTTGCCGCCCGGCGTCGACCCGGTCGAAGAAACCTTCATCGACACCTCGCAGGCCTCATTGCGCATTTTCGACGTCTCGCGGCTCGGCGGCCCGGCCTCGGGCCAGCTCGTCTACACGCCGCCGCCTTTCGAGGTGACGGCCGGCCAGATCGGCGAGGTGTTCGGCCTCACCTATGACGACGGCGTGCGCGACGGCATGCCTTCGGGCATCCCCAACCTCTATGCGGCAGCGACCTCGCTACACGGCGTCGAGATCGTCACGCCGGATGCCGACGATGACGGGCGCCCCGAGCGGCAGCGCCGCGGTAGCGCGGGCGCTACCTTCATGGACGGCCAGTTCGGCATCGAAAACGGCGGCGGCCCGGGCACGATCTGGAAGATCGACGGCATCACCGGCGCCGTATCGAAATTCGCCGATATCGACACCAACAGCGGTCCCGGCATCGGCAACCTCGCCTTCGATCCAACCCATCGTGAGTTCTTCGCGTCGGACCTCGACACCGGCCTGATCCACCGCATCGACGTCGAGGGCAATCTGATCGACAGCTTCGATCATGGCGTTGCCGGGCGTCCCGCGCATGGGCTCGCCCCGGTCGCCGACGACGGCGCCGTCATGAACATCCAGGCCGCCGCTTTCGATAGCGAAGACCCCGCGACATGGGGCTATACGCAGGTTGCGCGTCGCGTCTGGGCTGTCGCCTATCATGGCGGCCGGCTCTACTATTCCGTCGGCGAGAAGGCCGAAATCTGGTCGGTCGGCATTGCGAGCGACGGAAGCTTTGCCGGCGATCCGCGCTGGGAGCTGACGGTCAAGGCCGACAAGGACTATGCCGTCACCGACATCGCCTTCGACAATAAGGGCTTCATGTACCTCGCCCAGCGCGGCGCGGTCGAGAACCGCTACGACTACGGCCGCTTCGCCGATTCCGGCAACGGCGAGGTCATTCGCTACCAGCGCGAGGATCCGGACAATCCGGCGACGGAATCGGTCTGGATCGAGGTGCCGCAGGAATATGCGATCGGCTTCCCGCAGGGCAATCGCCAGTCGGCCGGCGGCGTCGATCTGCAATACCGCTACGATGCCGAGGGCAACCTCGACAACTCGGTGTGCACCGACACGGTGCTCAACACCGGCGATAAATTGCGCGACAATCCCGAGCTTGCCGAGCGGCTAGCCGCGGGCGGACCGCTCGCCGTGCATGGCGTGCAGGTGACGCCGAGCGCGCTGGTCAAGCCGGCCAACGTGCCGCCTTTCGGCTCATGGTTCGTCGACTTCGACGGCTATTTCGAAGACCCGGACGTCCAGGGCCATGTCGGCGACGTCAGGGTCTGGCGGCCGTGCGAGGGCCGTGCCGGCCATTATGAGGAAATTCCCGGCGGCTATCTGGCTCCCTTCTACCCGCCTGACTTCCCGCCGCCCGGCAATTTGCCTCCCTGCCTCGATGTCGAGGACGTCCAGTATTTCTGCACGCCCCGCGGGCTCCAGGCCGATCTCTATCTCCATGACCATGCCGGCTTCGGCGGCGATTCGATCAAGGCTTTGTCCAAAACACCTGGCGTCGGGGTGACCTCCCCCGTGTCGCATGCGCCGGGCAAGCCGTACACGATCGACATCACCGGCCATAATCCGGGCGACACCGTCAATGTCGGGCTCTGCTTCTACAGGAAGTCCGACCAGGACAAGGGTGGCTACTATCCTTGCTGCAAGATGACGCTGCCGCTCAGAACGCCGGCCGTCAGTTGCGAAGCGCCGAGGAGGGACAGATGAGCGATCTCGCCCTTTCCCGCCTCGCCTCGCGCAAAACCGTCATGGAGACGATCATGAAACCCCTGTCATACGCCAGGCGCGGGGCGCGCTGGCTGATGGCGGCCGGTGTCGCGGTCGCCATGATGCCGGCATTGCCGGCGCTTGCCCAAGACAAGGCTCCGGCCGCGACCGGCCAGACCGCCAATCCGGAACCGCACGGCATCAATCCGGAGCTCGGGCGGATCATACCCTTCTTCACCAAGAAGGGCGGCCAGCGAAGCTGCGATTCCGTCGAGTATGTCCTGAGCTTCGGCATCCGTGGCGACCCGCAGGACTTCGACCGGCCAAGCGTGGCGGCCCTGCTGAAAGCGACAAGGCTCGAGTTCAAGGACCAGCTGCCGCACGGCTTGCAGATCGTCAGCGTCGATGTCGTCGGCGACGGCACCAGCGCTTCAGGCGGGCCGCTGCCCGCTGCTTCGATCAGCACATCGGCCAGCCGGAACGATACGGCGAGCGTTTCCAACTTCCGGATCAGCGCTTCCAACCTTGACGGCGTCGGCACCGCGAACGAACGCGTGATCACTTTCCGCATCACGGCCAAGATAGACCATGCCGCCTTTCCCGCACCAGCGACGGTCGACAATCAGGGTCTGATGGAAGTGGCCTTCAGGGGCGGTCCGGCGACCACCATTCCCTCGCAGGATCCGGGCAAGCCCGACGACGGCGATTTCCTCACCGGCGTGAAGACCTCGATCACGATCGACCTGACCAAGTGCAACCCGCCGCCTCCGCCTCCCGGCAAAGAATGCTTCAAGGTCGAGCGCGGCACCGTCGACTGCGTGCCTGGCGGCGGCGCCTTCATTTACCACATGCCGGTCGGCCCGGAGATGGGCGGCAAGTGGGTGCAGGTGTCGACGACGACGCCCGGCATCACCATTGTCCCCGACACGCAGCAGGTGCCTGCCGGCGGTGGCGTGCTGAACTGGAAGATTGTCGGCGCTTCGCCCGGCGAGGCCATCCATCTCGTCGTCACCGGCATCGAGACCTATGCCGGGCCGAAGGAAGGCTGGAGCCTTTGCTGCACGCAGACGATCGACATCGTCATCCCACGCGACCTCAGGTGCCCGCCCGAGAAGCAGCCCGACCTCAAGGTGGAGAAGTGGGCCGGGGTGCCGCGTTGCACGATGGCCGGCGGCTGCGACTTCACGATCACCGTCACCAATGTCGGCGACGCGCCCTATAACGGCAAGATCGTGCTCGACGAGGTGACATTGCCGGCCGGCTCGGTGCTGTCCGCAGGACCAAACCCGCCGTGGGTCTGCGTGCCCGGGACGACGCCGATGACCTGCACCTATCCGGTGACGACACTCAATCCCGGCGCATCCGTCGTCCTCAAGCTCGGCTTCAAGCCGGCCGGCGGCTGGCAGGGCAGCGCGCTGCGCAACTGCGCGGCCTATGACTACCAGGCCAGCGGCAAGCCGCTGTTCGGCAGCCAGCAGAACGACCGCGGCTGCGCCTCGATCCCGATCTGCCGCCGTGGCGATCGCGACCCGCAATGCCAGCCTCCGGTCGAGAAGAAGGTCGACCTTATCCTGAAGAAGCGCGCCCGCGTCCCGGTCTGCACGCCGGACGGCGCCTGTACCTTCGTGATCGACATCATCAATAACGGCACCAATACCTATCACGGGCCGTTGACGGTGATCGACAGCTATCCCGGCGGCGCACCGGCCTCGTCTACCTTCGGGCCGAGCCCACCCTGGACCTGCGGACCGAACGGCCCCGGCCAGTTCCGCTGCGACAATGCCGGCATCTCGCTGCCTCCGGGCGCCTCGACGCCGATCGTCGTCAACGCGGTGATGCCGGCAAACTACCGGCCGGACACGGTGGAGAACTGCGCCGAGGTGAAGGCCATTCCCGGCGAGGTCGACCTCGCCAACAACAAGGCCTGCGCGAGCGAACGCATCCGCCATCCGAACGGCGGCCAGCCCGGCCTGCGCATCACCAAGACGTGCGAGGGCTCGCTTGCCGGCGCGGCTTTCGTGTCCTGCCGCATCACCGTCAGCAACGCCGGCACTGCCGCCCCCGCCGGTCCGGTGCGGGTCAACGATGCCGCGACGCTTATAGCGGGCGGAGCGCCGGTCGCTATCCAGAGCCTGACCCCTGACGGCGCGGACTGGAACTGCGGTGCGGTGCCCGCCAACACGCTGTCGTGCCAGATTCCCGGCGCCGCGATGACGCCCGGAACGAGCCGGCACTTCGACGTGACGGTGAGCGGCAATGGCGCGTTCGAGAACTGCGCGCGCGGCTCCTATGGGCCGGCGCCGGGAGACGACATCGTCTATCCGATCGGCCAGGCTTGCGCGAAGGGCGGCGGCGGCTCGACCATCCGTGTCGAGAAGACCGGCGATGCCAAGTGCCGGCCAGGAGAACCCTGCTCGTTCGAGATCACCATCACGAATGATGGTCCGGACGCCCTCTCCGGTCCGGTCCGCATCGGTGATGCGGTCGGCATCGACGGCATTGGCCGCCTGGAAGGCGTTCGGATCACCGCGATCGACCCGCCCTTCGGCTGTTCGCCGGAGCCGACGACGCTGCCTGCATCCTGCATCGCCAAGCTGACGCTGGGTGCCGGCGAAAGCCACAGGCATCACGTCACGGTGATCCTCCCCGACGATGGCCGGCTTGCTGACCTGCAGGGCACGGTCAGCGGCCAGAACTGCGTCGGCGTGCTTTCGCCGAACACACCGGTGCAGGGCGGCGGCGACGTGCTGTCGCGCGCCCCGACCAACGCCCAGGGCGATCGCGGCAAGGCCTATGCCTGCCACCCCTTCACCATCAAACGTGAGGTGAAGAACCAGTGCTCGAACGGCATGGTGCTGAACTCGGCCGGACGCTGCGCCTGCCCGGAGGGCACGACCTTCCGCAATGGCCAATGCAGTTCCGGCGGCGGTAAACTGCAGCCGCTGCCCGTGCCGCCGCGCTGCGTCCTGCTCAAGGGCCAGATCCGCACCGAGGACGGGCGCTGCGTCTGCCCGCGCGGCACGGAGCTGGAGAACGGCAGGTGCGTGCAGAGCGAGCAGCCCGAACCGCAATGCACGCTGCGCCCTGGCCAGTACCGCGACCAGGACGGCAATTGCGTGTGCCGGCGCGGTGAGCTGGTGAACGGCGTTTGCCAGGTCATTCCGCCGAAATGCACGATCCGCGGCGCCGTGCCGACACAGGACGGATGCGTCTGCCCCCAGGGCACGCATCTCGACCGCGCCGCCAAGGCCTGCGTGCCCGACAGGCAGCCGCCGAGCCAGTGCCGCATCCGCGGCCAGGTGCGCAATGCCGATGGCGATTGCGTCTGCCCGAAGGGGACGGAGGTGAGGGGCAAGGTTTGCGCGCCGGTCAGGAAGCCGCAGGCATGCTCCATCCGCGGCCAGATCCTCAACAAGCGCGGCGCCTGTGTGTGTCCGCGCGGGACGGAAGTGATCGACGGCGCATGCCGCAGGGTTGACGCCGAGTGCGCCCCGGGCTCGCAGATGATCGACGGCATTTGCCAGCCGATCATCAGGCGGCGCTGCCCGGTCGGGACGACCGGACGGTATCCGGATTGCTTCCCGATCCGCCAGCGACCGGGTTTGGAGATCAATCCGAACCTGTTGCTCAATCCGAACATCCTGCAGCAGTTGGTCCCGCAGCGCCAGCCGAGGCGGATGCTGCAGGACCCGGCAGGCGCAAACATCCAGAACTTCAAGCCGTAACTTCCGATGGCTCAGGACGAAGACACCCGCCGGAACAATCCGGCGGGTTTTTCTTGTCCGCTGCTTCCCCTTTCCAGCATCTTCCTCTAGTCAGTCCTGACATTTGCGTCTGGAACAAAAGGGCAAGGCCGTGAGCAAAAAGACCCTGATCGCGCCGTCGGTGCTGGCGTCGGATTTCTCGAAGCTCGGCGACGAGGTCGAGGCGGTCGCGGCCGCCGGCGCCGACTGGATCCATCTCGACGTGATGGACGGTCATTTCGTGCCCAACATCACTTTCGGCCCGCCGGTGATCAAGGCGATCCGCAACCGGACAAAAACCTTCTTCGACTGCCATCTGATGATCGCGCCGGCCGACCCCTATCTGGCGGCTTTCGCCGAGGCCGGCTGCGACGGCATGACGGTGCATGCCGAGGCCGGCCCGCATCTCGACCGCTCGCTGCAGACGATCAAGGGCCTCGGCAAGAAGGCAGGTGTCTCGCTCAACCCGGCGACCCCGGAAACGGCGATCGAATATGTGCTCGACCGGCTCGACCTTATCCTGATCATGACCGTCAATCCCGGCTTCGGCGGCCAGGCGTTCATCCCGGCGATCGTCGACAAGGTGCGAAGGGTGAAGGCGCTGATCGGCAACCGCCCGATCCGCATCGAGATCGACGGCGGCGTCTCCCCGGAAACGGCGCCGCTGGTGACGGCCGCCGGCGCCGATGTGCTGGTGGCTGGCGCGGCCATCTTCAAGGGCGGCACAGTCGAAGCCTATCGGGAAAATATCGAGGCAATCCGCTCAGCAGCCGACAAGGCCGCCAATTAAAGATGACGTCCTGCAATTCCAGCCGAAGTTGCATGATCGTACGGGTGTCGAACCGTCAGTCAATTCATCAAGTTGGTTCTAAACCTCAGCTTTTTCTGCGTAGACTTACTTAATCGATAAATAGCCCGCCCCTGTCTTAAAGTCGAATATCGTCATCTTCCGCTTGAGACGACGGTGCCCGGATGTATGATACATGTACGGTATTTGCTTCGCCGAGGGGCCCTGGCAAACAGGGGCAAGCAACAGGTGTTAAGTTGACAGACGGGCACGCCGATACGGGCGAAGGCAAGGGTGCCAAGAGCACGCTGGCCAGTTCGGTCTACCACCAGCTCCGCGAGGATTTGCTGCGCGGAGCTTTGGAAGCCGAGGGCAAGCTGCGCGTCGAATGGGTCGTTTCCCGCTATGGCGCCGGGGCCTCGCCGGTGCGCGAGGCGCTGAACCGCCTTGCCGCCGAGGGCCTGATCGGCCGCCATGACCAGCGCGGCTTCTTCCTGATGCCGGTGAGCGCGGCGGAGCTGGAGGAGCTGACCCGCACGCGCTGCTGGCTGGAAGAACGCGCATTGCGCGAATCCATCGCCCATCGCACGGCGGAATGGGAAGAGCAGCTGGTGCTCGCCCTGCATCGCCTGGCGCGCGCCGAGCGGCGCCAGCCCAACGACCCGGCAACCAACAATCCGGAATGGGAGACGCTGCACCGCGCCTTCCATCGCGCGCTGATCTCGGCCTGCCGGTCGCATTGGCTGATCGGCTTTTGCGACCAGCTTTCCGACCAGGCCTCCCGCTACCGGCTGATCTCGCAGCGCGGCCCGGGCTCCGAACGCGACGACCTCGGCGAGCACCGGACGATTGCCGAGCGGACGCTGGACGGCGACGCCGACGGCGCGGTCGAAGCCCTGCTCAGTCACTACCGGCTGACGGCAGAGATGTGCATGGCGCGGCTCAACCAGGACTACGATCCGAGGGCTCGGGCAGGCAAGGCCGCGCGCGGCCGCAAATAGCTGCCTAACTCCTTGTTTTTACGCAATTCCGGACGGAAAACCGTTACGCACTTTTCCTGGAATTGCTCTGGCTGGCAAATCTGATATTCGCTCTGGCCGAACCGGCGAAATTCCGTCAGCGATGAGGCCATAGGACGATCATGACCAACCACCTGTTCGACGCCTTTCGGGCCGGCATGCCGGCGCCCGGTCGGCTGCTGATGGAAACGGATGACGGGCGTTCAATCTCCTATGGCGACATGCTGGAACGGTCCGGGCAATATGCGCACGCGCTGACGCAAACGGGCGTCCAGCCCGGCGATCGCGTCGCCGTGCAGGTGGAGAAGACCCCGGAAGCTTTGCTCCTCTATCTCGCGTCCTTACGCGCCGGCGCCGTCTTCCTGCCGCTCAACACCGCCTATACGCTGCCGGAACTCGACTATTTCTTTCGCGACGCGGAACCGCGGCTTGTCGTCTGCGATCCGGAAAAGGTAGTGGACATTCAACCGCTCGCCGCATCGGCGGGGGCCGTGACGCTGACGCTTGGCCGCGACGGGCGGGGCACGCTTGCGGATCGCGCCGCGCTGCAGCCGACGGATTTCGTGGATGTGGCGCGCAGGCCCGACGATCTCGCCGCCATCCTCTACACGTCAGGCACGACCGGCCGCTCCAAGGGCGCCATGCTCAGCCACGAGAACCTGGCCTCCAACGCGCGCGTGCTAGTCGAGCGTTGGCGCTTCGGCGCCAACGACGTGCTGATCCACGCGCTGCCGATCTTCCACACGCACGGGCTGTTCGTCGCCACCAATGTCATCCTGATGGCCGGCGCCAGGATGCTGTTCGAGCAAAAATTCGACCCAGGCCGTGTCATTTCGCTTTTCCCCCGCGCGACCGCGCTGATGGGCGTGCCGACCTTCTATGTGCGGCTCCTGCAGCAGGATGGCCTGACGAAGGACGCGGCCAGCCACATGCGGCTGTTCATCTCTGGCTCGGCGCCGCTGCTTGCCGAGACGCACAATGCCTGGCGCGAGCGCACCGGCCACGCCATCCTCGAACGCTACGGCATGACCGAAACCAACATGAACACGTCCAACCCCTATGACGGCGAGCGGCGCGCCGGCACGGTCGGCTTTCCGTTGCCTGGTGTCACGCTGCGCATCACCGATCCCGAAGGCGGCAAACCGCTTGCCCAGGGCGAGATCGGCATGATCGAGGTGAAGGGGCCGAACGTCTTTGCCGGCTATTGGCGGATGCCCGAAAAGACCAAAGCCGAGTTCCGCGGCGACGGTTTCTTCATCACCGGCGATCTCGGGCTGATCGACGCCGACGGCTATGTCCATATCGTCGGTCGCGGCAAGGACCTGATCATCTCGGGTGGCTACAACGTCTATCCGAAGGAGATCGAAAGCGAGATCGACGCGCTGGACGGCGTCAGTGAAAGCGCCGTGATCGGCGTTGCGCATCCCGACTTCGGCGAAGGCGTCACGGCCGTGGTGGTGCGCAAGCCAGGCTCGGCGATAAGCGCCGCCGATATCGCAGGCGCCATCGCCGCGCTGCTGGCGAAATACAAGCATCCGAAGCAGGTTATCTTCGTCGACGAATTGCCGCGCAACACGATGGGCAAGGTGCAGAAGAACGTTTTGCGCGAGGCGTATAAGGATATCTATGCCACGGGCAGAGCCGGCTAATTGCGGCCCGGACCAGCAACTCAGGCGGCAAACACCTTCTCACCGCCGATCCAGACATCCTTCACATCCAGACTCTCCGACAGGCCGACGATGTCGGCGGCGGTGCCGTTGGCGAAGCGGCCGAGGCGGTGCGCCTGGCCGATCGCTTCGGCAGGATAGAGCGAGGCCATGCGCAAGGCTTCGTCGAGATCGAGTCCGACGACGCGGTGGACGAAGCGAATGGCGGAGATCATGTCGAGGTCGGCGCCGGCCAGCGTGCCGTCGGCAAGCCTGAGACTCCCGTCCTTGCGATAGATGGTGCGGCCGTTGAGCGTGAAGGAGGTCATGTCGGTGCCGATCGTCGCCATAGCGTCGGTGACCAAGAGGATTTTGCCCGGCCCCTTCTTGGCGTTGAGCGCAAGCGTCATCGTGCCCGGGTGGACGTGGATGCCGTCGGCGATGATGCCGGCGTAGAACTTGCCGGTGTCAACGGCCGCTCCGGCCAGTCCCGGCTCGCGATTGCCGATCTGGCTCATGGCGTTGAAAAGATGCGTGACGACCGAGGCACCCGCCTCGGCGAAGGCCGTTGCCGTGGCATAGCCGGTGTCGGAATGGCCGAGGCTGACGACGATGCCGGCTTCGGCCAGCGCCGTGACGCGGGCCGGCTCGACGGATTCCGGCGCGATCGTGGTGAGCAGCACCGGGAGATCCCGGCGCGCGGCGATCAGCGCTGCCTGGTCGGCGTCCGTCATCGGCCGGATCAGGGCCGGGTCATGCGCACCCTTGCGCACGACGGATAGATGCGGCCCTTCGAGATGCAGGCCAAGAAAACCCGGCGCTTTCTTCCGGGCGGCCTCGGCCCCGGCCGCGATGGCCGCGGCCGTGATCGCCGGCGTGTCGGTGATCAGCGTCGGCAGCAGCGCGGTGGTGCCGAACGGCGCGTGCGCCCGGCAGATGGTCTCGATCGAGGCGACATCGGGATGGTCGTTGAGCATGACGCCGCCGCCGCCGTTGACCTGGATGTCGACGAAGCCGGGAACCACCAGGCCGCCACCGGTCTCGACACGGGGCACGCCGGATGGAATGGCGCCGGCGGGCAGAATGGCTTCGACGAGGCCATCCTTGACGAGAAGGGCCGCATCGTCATGCCAGTCGGCGCCGTCGAAGATGCGGGCGCCAATGAGGGCGAAACGGTCGCTCATACGGTTTCCGTCACCTTGCGCAAATTGCGCGGCGCATCCGGATCGAGGCCACGATGGCGGGCGAAGGCCTCGACGAAGCCATAGAAGGACACGATCAGCGGCAGCGGATCCGTCAGCGGATGGCCGGTCGCGACATGCGGCAGCAGCCTGGCGCTCTTTGCCTTGTCGGAAGTGACGAAAGCGGCCGCGCCCTTGGCTGCCAAGCTGTCGGCGGCCTCGGCCACCGAAGGTTCCGACGCGTCGCGGGCGGCGAGCGCCAGGACCGGGAAGCCCGGCCCGACCAGCGCCAGCGGCCCGTGCATGACCTCGGCGGAGCTGTAGGCCTCGGCATGCATGGCGCAGGTTTCCTTGAACTTCAGCGCCGCCTCGCTGGCGATCGCGAAGGAAGGACCACGGCCGAGGATGAACAGCGACCGCGG
>NZ_JHQR01000319.1 GCF_014843825.1 Mesorhizobium silamurunense | reverse complement strand
CGCCGCCTTGCGGGTCAGCGCCGATATCGTGGTCGGCGCCGACGGCATCGGCTCGCTGGTGGCGAAGTGCTGCGACGCCGAGGTGCTGCGACAAGGCGCGGTCTCGGCCGCCCATGTCTATGGCTATGCGCCCGTCGAACCCGGCGCCGGCTACCACTGGTATTTTCGCGACGGAATTGCCGGCTCGCTGATCCCGACCAATGACGGCATGGCCTGCATCGTCGCCTCGGTACCGACCAGGCTGTTCGACCAGCGCTTCCGCATCGGCCATGCGGGCGCCCGCATGGAGGTGCTGGAAGCGCTCTCACCCGCCCTTGCCGCGCAAGCCGACCGCGCGGCCAAGGATGCCCGCCTGCAGGCGTTCCGCGGCGTGCCGGGCTATATCCGCCAGGCCTACGGCCCTGGCTGGGCGCTGGTCGGCGACGCCGGCTTCTTCCGCGATCCGATCACCGCGCACGGCATTTCGGATGCGCTGCGCGATGCCGAGGGCCTGGCGCGGGCGGTCCTG
>NZ_JHQR01000314.1 GCF_014843825.1 Mesorhizobium silamurunense | reverse complement strand
CGGCCAGCGACAGCGGCGCGAGCGGGCCGGCGGCATAGAAGCCGGAACCGGGCCGCGAACGGATTATGCCCTCGGCCGCGAGCCGCTCGTAGGCCTCGACCACGGTGGACTTTGACACCTGCATCGCGCCGGCGAAGGCGCGGATCGACGGCAGGCGCGCGCCCGGCGTCAGGATGCGCGCGGCGATCCGCTGCCGGATTGCCGCCATGATCGTTTCGACGAGTGTTCCGCCGGCATTCGGGTCGGGCGTGTCCATCTGTACTTCTCTACAGACCATTACAGTTTTGCGGAATTGTACCCCATTGTCTCTGGCTATGCCATGCGCCGCACCGGTACGAAAGCGCAAACGGAGCAGATGATGGACAAGAGTTTCAACGGCTGGCTGAACGGCTTCATAGGCGTACTGATCTTCAGCGGCTCGCTGCCGGCGACGCGCGTGGCAGTGGTGGATTTCGACCCGACCTTCCTGACCTCGGCCCGTGCGGCGATTGCCGGCCTGCTCGGCATTGCGATGCTGTTGTTGTTCCGCGAGAAGCGCCCGGAGCGAGGCGATCTGGTTTCGCTGGTGGTCGTTGCGCTGGGCGTCGTGGTCGGCTTTCCCTTGCTGACGGCGCTGGCGCTCAAGCACGTCACGGCGGCGCATTCCATCATCTTCGTCGGCCTGCTGCCGCTGGCAACCGCAATCTTCGGCGTGCTGCGAGGCGGCGACCGTCCTCGCCCGGCCTTCTGGCTGTTTTCATGCCTGGGCAGCGCGCTCGTTGCGGGTTTTGCTCTGACGCAAGGCGTGACTGCCTCACCGGTCGGCGATGGCTTGATGCTCGCCGCCATCATCGCCTGCGGGCTGGGCTATGCCGAGGGCGCCGCACTGTCGCGTAGGCTTGGCGGCTGGCAGGTGATCTGTTGGGCGCTGGCGCTGTCGCTGCCGGTCATGCTGGCGCTGACCTTCGTCACGCTGCCGCCGTCCTTCGCCGGCGTCGGCTCCGGCGCATGGATGGGGCTGGCCTATGTCTCGCTGTTCAGCATGCTGATCGGCTTCGTGTTTTGGTATCGCGGCCTGGCACAAGGCGGCATCGCCGCCGTCGGGCAGTTGCAGCTTCTCCAGCCCTTCTTCGGCCTGGCGCTGGCGGCGACACTGCTCCATGAGCAGGTCAGCCCGCTGATGGTGGTCGTCACGCTCGGCGTGGTGATGTGCGTGTTCGGGGCGAAGAAGTTTGCAAAGCCCGGTCCGACACTGCGCGCAGCCGAGCAATGACAGCGTTGTTCCTTACTAAAACTTCGTCACCACGCCGATGCCGATGCCCTCGAAACCGCCCATCGCCATCAGCGCGGCGGGCGCCTCCTCAAGGCTGATCTTCTTGCCGACCAACAGCTCGGGCTTCAGCTTGCCAGTGCGGATCATCTCCATCATCGCGGAATAGCGGTAGGCCTGCATGCCGTGGCTGCCGAGGATTTCGAGCTCGAAGGCGATCACCTTGTCCATCGGCACCTGCGGGCGGGCATGCTCGCCCAGCATCAGCCCGACCTGAACATGGCGGCCGCGCCGGCGCAGATTGGCGATCGAGTTGAACGAGGTGGTCGGGTGGCCGAGCGCATCCATCGACATATGCGCGCCGCCATTGGTGATCTGCTTGACCGCCTTGACCACGTTGGGCGTCGTCGCGGCGTTGATCGTCGCCACCGCGCCGATCTTTTTCGCGAACTCCAACTTCTCATCTGTCAAATCGATGGCAATGACATTGGCGCCCATGGCGCTGGCGATCATGATCGCCGAGAGCCCAACGCCGCCGCAGCCATGCACCGCCACCCATTCGCCGGGCGTCACCCGGCCCTGGTCGACGATGGCGCGGAACGAGGTGACGAAACGGCAGCCGAGGCTGGCGGCGGTGGCGAATTCCATCTCGTCCGGCAGGCGCACGAGATTGGTATCGGCATGTTCGATGCCGACATATTCGGCGAACGAGCCCCAGCCGGTGAAACCCGGCTGCGTCTGGTGCTCGCAAACCTGGTGATTGCCGGAGTTGCATTCGAAGCAGCGGCCGCAGCCGACCGCGAACGGCACCGTGACGCGGTCACCCGCCTTCCAGCGGCTCACCTGCTTGCCGGCGGCGACGACGACGCCCGCCAGTTCATGGCCTGGCACATGCGGCAAGGTGATGCCGTCATCATGGCCCATCCAGCCATGCCAGTCGCTGCGGCACAGCCCCGTCGCCTCGACCTTGATGACGACGCCGTCGGCCGCGGGCTTCGGGTCGGGAACGGTCTGGATGGTCGGCGCCTCGCCGAATTTTTCGAAGACGACAGCTTTCATGGGAGGTCCTTGTTATTCGGCATCGATCTGGTTCTGGGGAGCCGCTTTCTGGAACGCCGGCAGCGCCATGCAGGCGGCGTGGATGCGCGAGATCACCGGGTAGGGCGCCATGTCGACACCGAAACGGGCGTTGTTGGTGACCTGAGCGGCAAGGCAGATGTCGGCCAGTCCGGGCTGGCCGCCATGGCAGAAGGTGCCGGTCTCAGGCGACGAGGACAGAATCTTTTCAAGCGGCTGGAACCCTTCGTTCACCCAGTGCCGGAACCAGTTGACGACATGCTCGTCGCCGGCGCCGAACAAAGTGCGCAGCGAGGTGAGCACGCGCAGATTGTTCACCGGATGGATGTCGCAGGCGATCATCTGCGCCAGCATCCTGACGCGGGCACGGCCCAGCGCATCCTTCGGCAGCAGCGGCGGCTCGGGCGCGATCTCGTCGAGATATTCGATGATCGCCAGCGATTGCGTCAAAAGCGTGCCGTCGTCGAGCACCAGCGCCGGCACCAGGCCTTGCGGGTTGACCGCGAGATAGGCGGGCTCGAGATGCTCGCCATGGCGCAGATGATGCGGCACGTAGGTATAGCTCAGCCCCTTCATCTCCAGCGCGATCCGCACCCGATAAGAGGTGGAGGAGCGATAGTAGTTGTGGAGGACGAGGTCGCTCATCGCTTACGATCTCGGCTGTCTGATCGTGATTTCAATGGTGCCGACAACATCGACGCCGCCGGTGATTCTGTCGCCGGCCTGAACCGCGCCGACGCCGGCCGGCGTGCCGGTGAAGATCAGGTCGCCTGGCTGAAGCTCAACGGCCTCGCTGCAGATCGCAACGACATCGGCAACCGGCCAGATCAGCTCGGCAAGGTCGCCATCCTGTCTGACTTCGCCATTGACCGCGAGCCAGATACGGCCTTTTTCGGGATGACCTGACTTCGCGACCGGGAGCAGCGGGCCGCAAGGCGCGGACTGGTCGAACGCCTTTGACCAGTCCCACGGGCGGGCTGCTTTCTTGGCCTGGTCCTGCAGGTCGCGGCGCGTCAAGTCGATGCCGACGCCGTAGCCCCAGACATGGGCGAGCGCCTTTTCGCGGGGGATGCGGAAGCCGGCCTTGCCGATCGCCACGATCAGCTCGATTTCGTGGTGGAGATTTGAGGTCAAAGGCGGGTAGGGGATCTCGGCGCCGCTGTCGACCACGGCGTCGGCCGGCTTGGTGAAGAAGAAGGGCGGGTCGCGCTCGTCATTGCCGAGCTCGCGAGCGTGTGCCGCGTAATTGCGGCCGACGCAGAAGATGCGGCGCACGGCAAACCGCTCCGCCGAGCCGGCGACGGCAACCGAAGCGATCGCTGGCGGCGGAAGGACGAAGTCTGTCATGGGCTTTCTCTGCGTTGGCATGAATCTGCCCGCACATTCGGCCGATTTCGCCAGCCGGGCAAGGCATTAGGTCCCGCGAAACCATTGACCCTGTCGTTTTGCCGACAAGGCGACTTTCGACGATGTACTATTTGGCAATAATCTGGCCATGGTCACCGGACTATCCTGTGCCCTGAAAAAACCGAACCGATGTCCGAACCTATAAACCGATGTCCGAACCGATAAAATGACCGTCATCAGCGATCGCGCCCGCTTCCTGATCATCGACGACCACCCGCTGTTTCGCGAGGCGCTGCATAGCGCGGTGCAGATGGCCTACCCGGATGTCGACACGGTCGAGGCGCGCTCGATCGCGGAGGCGATCGATCTCCTCGCCGACGCAAAGCCGTTCGATCTCGCGCTGCTCGATCTGAGCATGCCTGACGTGCATGGCTTCGAGGGACTGCTGCAGCTCAGGACCCGTTATCCGCGCCTGCCGGTGGTGATCGTGTCGGGTTACGAGGAGCCGAAGATCATTTCCGAGGCGCTGTCTTACGGCGCCGCCGGCTTCATCCCGAAGTCGGCGAGGAAAAGCGATCTCGCCGCCGCCATCCGCTCGGTGATGGACGGCGCGGTCTACGTGCCGGAAAACTACGAAGGCCAGCCGCCGGACCCCGACAGCACCGACCGCGCCGACATGGTGCAGCGGCTGGCCAGGCTGACGCCGCAGCAGCTGAGGGTTTTGCAGATGCTGCGCCAGGGCATGCTCAACAAGCAGATCGCTTACGAGCTGCAGGTCGGCGAGACCACGGTGAAGGCGCATGTCTCGGAGATCCTGCGCAAGCTCAACGTCTACAGCCGCACGCAAGCGGTGATCGAGGTGTCGAAGCTGGACAATGCGGAGCTGTTTCGCGATCAGGCGGGGTTTTGAGGGCAGCCCTCGGTTACTCATGGCACCACGTCGGCGCGCATCAGCGTCACCCTCCTTATCCGATCTGCATGAGGCTGATCTTCGATGTGTATTGAATGATCCACCTCGTCAAATCGGTCCCAAGGGCCGTACTCGCCCTAAATGGGGTCAGTCCGTGCGGCGCCGCTTTTTGAAGGCACGCCAAAACGGCTCAGCACGTCGTTGCGACTGGATGAAAAGGGAATGTCCCAGAGACCTCGATCCAGATTGTCAGCCTCTATGAATATGCAGTCTATTTTGTCGTGGACATCGGAGGTGATTGAAAAATTATTGGGCGCAGATACGTAGTTAATGCGGATTTCGGGCGGGTCATCATCGACTGTCTTTTTGAATTTCCACGACTCAAACGGCGGTGACGTCAAAAGCGCCGACGCCGGCTTTCCCAGGTAGCTAAGAATATCGTTGGTCATTCCTGTAACATACTCCCATCGTTCGATCCGTTATCTGCGAAAATCCAGTCGTCCGGCCGGCCAGCGGCCGTCGATCCGCTCGTCGTTCACGATCAAACCGATCCAGGGCCGCGTGACTGAGGGATCGCTCAGATTGATGTATTTTCCCACCATCCTGCTGCCTTCGCGCCGCGCTTCGATGAGGCCGTGGCGGGCGGCGTTGTCCCAATTGAAATGCAGATAGACCCGCTCGCCGACGGTTCTCACTTCGGCTTGCCCCTGTTTCCATTTGTCCTTCGCATCGCCGGCGATCGTGGGGTCGGCACCGCCATTCCAGCGGCTGGCCCAGTTGCCTTCGATTGAATCGTTCTGACCACCGGTTGCGCTCCAGGCCTTGGCATTCTCGTCATCGGCGGATCCGGACAGTGTTGCGCCGGCGGCAAAGTCCATCACCTCCTGATCTCCAGGGTTCGGGACGTCCATGACGTCAAACGGGTTGCGTACGCCTGGCTGGATTGCTTCGCTTTTCTGATGTTCCGGGCTCATGGCAAATCCTTCCCGCCTGCGATATGCAGGCCAAGAGGTCAGGTTCGCAGATCGGGTCGAACCCCGCCACCCGTTTCCGGCATTGCGCTATCAAGCCAGCGGATGCGCGCCACGCTCAGCGGCCTGCATATCAAATGCGTTGAGAGGACATCTTAAAAGTGCACTGTCACCTTAATTCGAGTGTCGAAGCTGGAGAATGCTGAGTTCGGGATCAGGCGGGGTTTTGAGGCTTTCTTACCCTCCCCCTTGTGGGGAGCGTCGATCCGCGAAGCGGAGCGGGGTGGGGGTGCCTTGGCTATGTCCACCCCACCCCGGCGCTGCGCGCCGACCCTCCCCATCGAGGGGAGGGTGTGGAGCTAAGCCAGCAGATGCGCCAGCAGCGCGCGCAGCTGCGCCGGCTTCAGCGGCTTGCGCATGAGCTCGATGCCGGCGGCGCGGGCGGCTTTGGCGACGAGCTCGGAGCCGTCTGCCGTGACGATCAGCGCCGGCACCGGGCGGCCGAGATAGTCCCGCACTTCTGTTATTGTTGTGGTGCCGAGATCGCCGCCGTCGAGAT
>NZ_JHQR01000303.1 GCF_014843825.1 Mesorhizobium silamurunense | reverse complement strand
TGGGCGGCGGCATCCCCGACCGCGTGCTCTCAGCCGGCCGCGCGCATGCCCAAGCCGCGGCCGCGCTCGCCCATTGGGAAGTGGCCGAGGTGGTGCGCAGAATTTGCCTCGAAGGCCAGTCGGTAAAGGCCATCGCCGAACGCACGGGCGAGGGGCGCGATGTGGTGGTCAAGCTGCTGAAGGTCGGGCTGGATCTGCTCGCGGTGCATTACGGGATGATGATGGGGAGGCGGGCGGGGTGAAGTGCGCTAGATTTCGCCCGGATTGCAAATTCGCAACCAGCTAGAAAGGATTTCCGGAACGTTCTCCCAATCGTGGTAAGCCAGTCATGGCGATGCGGATGAAATTCAGTAAATTGGGGAAGTAAAGGAGGCGCCCATGGATGAGGATGACGATGAAATTCTGAGCGTCATAAAGAGGAATGTAGAAACACACATCACGCTTCTGCGCGAAAGAAAATTCGCTGAATTGCGAAGATTCCTGGATGAAACCTACGGCGCTAAACCCCGATCAACGGCACGCATATGAGTGCGAAGTTCTCTGGGAGGAAGGCAAGCAAGAGCAAGCTCTGGAGGAGGCGGTCAACCGTCTGAAAAGCGGCAACTACAACGTCAATCACATCATCCTCTGCGCCACATATGCGTGGAAACTGCGCCGAAAGGACGTAGCGGATTACCTGGGGTTGTCGTTCAAGTCCAAAGAACTCGAGACATCGTCCATCGTTCTCGCCGAGTTCGTTTACCGGGAACTCAACGGGCTGGAGGTCAGTGACGAGATGAGACACACGGCCAGGATGCTGGGCGTTGATTGATGATGAAACGCTGAGTGCCGGAAAAGTTCATACTCTGAGCTGGACGGCGCTTTGAAGTCCCAGATTGCCCAAGCCCGGCGCTGCCCCTCATCGCCCTGCCGGGCATTTCTCCCCGTATGGTGACGGGGAGAAAGATGCTGTCACCGACGCTTTCGCCGATCGCCAGCGTCGCGAGATAGGCGCCGGCGTCGCGGTCATCTCCCTTCTCCCCGTCACCATACGGAGAAGGTGCCGGCAGGCGGATGAGGGGCGGCGCCGACCGACGGCCCTTGTCAGAGTTGTTCAGAGGCGCCTCAAGCGCCTTTCTTCAGCGGCTTCGGCTCGCTGTCAGGCGGCCCCTTCTCCCACCCAAACACACTCCGTCCCCCCAGCAGATGCGACTGGTCCATTTCCCCCGCGACAATCTCCTTCAAGCTCGGACCCGTCACATAGCGCTCCATCCTGCGTGACTCCCCGTCCAGCCGTCGCAGCGCCTGCAATTCCTCATCCCGCCCGAGCTTGGCTTTGCTCACCGCCGATTTCAGCACCGAGATCGTCTCGTCATAGACCTTTAGCGGCACGGGGAAGGGGTGGCGGTCCTTGCCGCCGTGGGCCAGCGAGAAGCGCGCCGGGTCGGAGAAGCGGAAGGGCGCGCCGTGCACCACTTCCGACACCATGGCCAGGGCGCGCACCGTGCGCGGGCCGACGCCGGGCACCAGGAGCAGCTCGGGAAAATCCTTCGGGCCGCTTTGGATCGCGGACGCGATGTTGCCGTGCAGGCGGCGCATGACGATGTCGCTCTCGCGCACGTCGTGATGCGCGGGCATGACGAGGTTGGGCAACAGCGGCTGCGCGGCGGGCTCTGGCTCAGGCTGCGGCTCCAGCACGGCCAGCTCCGTCAGGATCTTTTCGGGGCTCATGGTCTTGAGCAACTCGATCTGGCCGATGCGGGCCTTTTCCGCGCGACGGTCGGTGAGGTTGACGATCTCGCCCTGCCGCTCGCCCTCGATCGCCGCATGCGGCTGGTCGACGAAGCTCGTAAGCCCCTCCGACAGCCAGTGGTAGCGGCGGGCCTGGCGGGCGTTGCCGTTCATGCCCTGCTGCACCACCACCCAGCGGCCGTCATCGGTGACGATGAAGCCGTGCAGATAGAGGTCGTAGCCGTCCTGCACGGCGGCGCTGTCCACCTTGGCGACGAGGCGGCTGGCGGTGGCCAGCGCCTCGCCATCGAGGCCAATATGGTCGCCGATCGCGATCAGCTCGCCCGGCGTCTTGCGCGAATGCGCGCCGCGCCCGCCGCAGACATGAATACCGAGTTCGCCCGATAGCGGGTTCAAGCCGCGCTTCAGCGCGCCGATGACCGAGGTGGTGATGCCGGAGGAATGCCAGTCCATGCCCATCACGGCGCCGAAGGACTGGAACCAGAAGGGATGCGCCAGGCGGCGCAAAAGCTCGTCGCAGCCGTAATGGTGGATGATGGCTTCGCAGAGCACCGCGCCGAGCCGCGTCATGCGCTCGCCCAGCCATTTCGGGACCCGCCCGCCATGCAGCGGCAGGTCGGCGCTGCCGCTTCGCTGCGTCACGTCAATTCTCCGTGGTTACCGGAGAGGTAGATGGCAGGGGTGGGATTTGCAAGGTGGGCAAGACGGAGCGCCCCTCTCCGTCATCCTCCGGCGTCTGCGCCGCGTCGCTTCGCTCCTTGTTAGGATGACGAAGCTGCCCGCCTAGTCAGTAACGGCAAATCCGCACGCGTTCCAGCACCCGGTGGTGATGGTGCCAGTGCCTCACCCACCTCACGTGGCAATGGCGGTAATGGTAGTGCCGGTAGTAGTAGCGGTGCGGATAGCGGACCACGTAACCGGGATAATAGTCATCGTAATAGCGCGGGCCGTAATAGCGGCCGCCATAGAACGGTCCGCCGTAGAAGGGTCCACCGTAGAACGGGCCGCCGTAGAACGGGCTATAGCCGCCGAACGGACCGAAACCGAGACCGAAGAATCCGCGCGCATCCGCCGGCGCGACCGTGGCTGCCGCGGAGGCAACGGCGATCACCGAAGCAAATAACAATTTTTTCATGGCAACCTCCTCCTGAAGGCTGATCATCAGGTAAACGCATCGCGGGAAGCCTATGTTCCCGATCGCTAATGTTGGCCGGTGTCACCGGCCCCTTGAGGGAGGAGGTCGCCGCGAAGGGCGGCAGGGCATCAATATCTGGGCCCGGAGCGCGAGGCCGCGCCTCGAATGTCGGCGTCCGAGCCACTTACGTCTTATCTGTCGCCTGCGGCGACATCTACCCTTGAGGGGAGATGTCGCCGCTTACGGGCGCTAATTGGTCAGCGCTCGCAGATGCGGATTTTTTCGATGACGCGGTGGTGATGGCGCCAGTGCTTCACGATCCTGATCCGGCAATTATCACCATAATACCGGTTATGATAGCGCACCACATAACGCTCACGATAGGGAGTGTAGTAGTCGTCATCGTAGACGTGTCGGTAATAGCGGTGAGGGTAATACCCGCCATAGTAGTCGTCTCCGTAGTATGGGTCATAGGACGGGCCGATACCGATACCGAGCTGGACGCTGCCGGCGCTGGCCGGCGCGATCGCAAACGCCGAGGCGATGGCGATCATCGAAGCAAGCAGAAGCTTTTTCATCGCTGCCTCCTTTAGGTTCGATGGATGCCCCTTCAACGGGTAAACGGTTTCGGAGCGGGCGATGTTCCCAGGAAAATGCGCGGCGTTATTTTGGATGGAGCGAGGGGCGATCCCCTGCAGGGATTGGCCAATCGCCATCCCGTCGCGCCGTGTCGCGTTATCGCGCGCGAAGCCCGGGCGCCATCGGCTATTCAATCGCCCAGCCAACCCGATCCCAGGAGCCTTCAATGACCAAACAGACCATTTTCAAATTCGGCGCCGTCGAGCATGCCGAGTCCGGCGACCTGCCGGGCTGGATCGCGGTCGACGGGTCGCCGACCATGCAGACCGCCGTCCAGCACGCCACCGACGACGGCAAGGTGATGGCGGGCACCTGGCGCGCCTCGCCCGGCACCTACCACGCGACCTATACCGACTACGAGTTCGTGCACATGATCGCCGGCCGCATCGTCATCACGCCGGATGGCGGCGAGCCGGTCGAGGTCGGACCGGGTGACGCCTTCGTGGTCGAGGCGGACTTCAAAGGCACCTGGAAGATCCTCGAGCCGGTGACCAAGCATTTTGTGGTTGTGACGGGGTAGAGAGCCATCGCCGAAGCTGCTGATCTCCCCTGCAAGAGGGGAGATCACGCGCTCCAGCGCCCCGCTTACCTACCCACCTTCGAAATCACCCTTTTCTCGACCTCCGGCTCCAGCGATTCCGCAAACGGCGTCGCCAGATGGTGCTGGTCGCGGAAGGCGAGCTGGCCGTCGATGAAGACGTGGCAGGTGGTGGTGTTGCAGAAGCGGTCGGTGAGGTCGACGTAAGAGGCGTTAGGCACGCTGGTGACGATCTCGCGCTCGACCGCGGCCATCGCGTCGTTAGCGGCATAGCTGCGCGTCTGGTCGCAGAGCGAAGGCGCCTTGTCGCGCCATAGCGCGCGCGCCACGCAGGTGTCGATGTTCTCGTCGTTGAACGGCACGTCACGGATGAAGGCGATCTTCAGTCCGGCCTTGCTTAAGGTCGTCAGCGTCGAGCGCAGGCCGGCCCTCCACACGGCGTCGGGCGTGTCCGGCTCGCCCTTGCCGGCGGCCATCTTGCGCGAGGAGGTGAGCGACAGCTCCGAGATCACCACCAGCGAAGGTTTTGCGGCGATGATCTCCTTGATCGCCTGCTCGCGCCATTGGTCGCATTCGCGGTAGTTGCGGTTGAGCTTGGTAACATAGAAGGAGAAACGCGAGGGCCGGCACGAACTCTTCAGCCAGGTCTCGACGCGGTAGCCGTTCTTCTTTCCCGCCTCGATCAGCGGCGTCGACCAGTGATCGGCGTGGGAATCGCCGAACAACGCGATCATGCGCCGGCCATTGCCGAACACGCATGGCTTCGGCGTCACAGTGTCGTAGCCCTCGACGCAGGCCTCGGCGCGCGCGGTGGCGGGTTCGGCCGCGCTTGCCGCGATGCTGCGCTGCTCGGGGTCCTGGTGGCGCACGGCAAGCGCCGCATTGCCATAGGCGGCTGCGACGCCGGTGCCGGTCAGGAGGAGGGCCGGCACCAGCGCCCGCGCCGCATTGGCCATAAGCCAGCCGTTGCGGCGGATCGGATTCTCGATGAAATGGTAGCTCAGCGCCGAGAGCGCCAACGTCAGCCCGAGGCAGGCGAGGCGTTGGGCGAGCGTCAGCTGCTCCACCAGCATGCCGGCATAGACGATCACCGGCCAATGCCAGAGATAGAGCGAATAGGAAAGCTTTCCGACCCACTGCAAGGGCGGCAGCGCCAGGGCGGCATTCACGCCGACCCTGACGCCGGCCGCTCCCGCCAGCAGGAGAAGGACAGTGCCGGCAACCGGCACCAGCGCCAGGAAACCGGGGAAGGGAGCCTCCTCGCTGAAGGTGAAGTAAGCAAAAGCAATCATCGCCAGTCCGGCCAGGCTGAGCGCCAGGGCAAGCCACCGGCGCTTCTGGAGCAGCCATGCCGGCGCCATCGAGGCCAGCCCGCCGGCGGCGAATTCCCAGGCGCGCAGCGGCGAGAAATAGAACGCCCAGGGCTGCGACACGGTGGTCAGCCAAGCGCAGACCGCGAAGGAGACGAGGCCGGCAATGCCGATCACAAGCATGATCGTCCGCTTGCCGGGCTTCAGCCAGCCCGCCAGCATCAAGAGCGCCGGCCAGGCGAGATAGAACTGCTCCTCCACCGACAGCGACCAGTAATGGATGAACGGGTTGTTTGCGGCGTCGTTGGCGAAATAGTCGAACGACCAGCGGATCAGCCAGAGGTTGATCATATAGGCCGAAGCCCACATCGCCCCCTTGGAATAGAGCGCCTGCTCCTCCGGTGAGAGGATGATCGCACCCGCGGCAAGCGTCGCGGCGATGACGAAAAGCGCCGCCGGCAAAAGCCTGCGCGCGCGCCGGGCGTAGAAGCGCAGGAAGTCGAGCCGGCCGGTTCCGGAAATCTCGGTGACGAGATGGCGGGTGATCAGGTAGCCGGAGATGACGAAGAAGATGTCGACGCCGGCAAAGCCGCCGGGCAGGGCGGTGAGGCCGAAGTGGAAGGCGACGACGCCCGCCACGGCGAGCGCACGCAACCCCTCAATGTCTGGCCGGAAGTCCGGCGATGGTGCTGACACGAAGGCGAACCTCGCAACGGTCGTTCGTATCCCGCCTGCAGGAAAGCCTCGCCCCTACGGGTTTATATCGCAATGCAACAAATCTAACGCAGTGCAACATAAGGGGAGGGGGTGAGGGCGTGCGGCGGCGCTGGAACTGCCGATCTCCACCCTTGCGGGGGGAGATTGGCCGACCCGCTTCCTCCTGCAACCTGGCGACTGGCGAAAGCAGCCGAGCCCTTAATCTCCCCGCACCGAAGCCGCAATCACGCCTTCTTCAAAAACTCCGTCTTCAGCACCAGGCCCTTCACCTGCTTGGTGTTGCATTCGATCTCGCCAGGGTTGCCGTTGAGGCGGATGTTTTTCACCAGCGTGCCGCGCTTGATCGTCTCGGACGTGCCCTTGACCTTAAGATCCTTGATCAGGGTCACGGAGTCGCCGTCCGTCAGCGGCGTGCCGTTGCTGTCCCTTACGATCGCGTCTGTCATGGCGGGCCTTTCGTTGGTTGGATGGCGTGTGCCCCGCCTATCGCGCCGACAATGGCCTGGTCAAGCCGCCCTCACCCCCCGATCATCACCTCGGCCTCGATCTCGACCGGGAGATTGAACGGCAGGGCGGAGACGCCGATGGCGGTGCGGGCGTGGCGGCCGATCTCCGGCCCGAAGATTTCGAGGATGAGATCGGAAAAGCCGTTCATCACCGCTGGGGTCTGGGTGAAGCCCGGCGCCGCGTTGACCATGCCGTGCACGCGGCACCAGCCGGTGATCCGGTCGAGGCTGCCGAGCTCGCGCCTGAGGCTCGCGAGCATCGACAGCCCGACCTTGCGGGCCGATGCCCGCGCCTTTTCCAGCGACACGCTCTCGCCGACGACGCCGGACGGGCCGGTGAGCCGGCCGTCCGGCTCCTGCGGCCCGTGGCCGGAGATGTAGGCGCGGTCGCCGCGCACATTGACCCAGGGAAAAGG
>NZ_JHQR01000245.1 GCF_014843825.1 Mesorhizobium silamurunense | reverse complement strand
GCCGGCCGGCCCACCGTGACAAGCGGCAAGCCATCGGCAAACCCGCCAAGACGCCGCGCGGCGCGCTCGCCTCGCTCCGAGCTCGCCGTGGCGCTCGCTTCCTGTCGATCGGCCTTCCTTGCGGTCGGGCTGTTCAGCGGCGTGCTCAACGTGTTGATGCTCACCGGCTCGCTCTACATGCTGGAGGTTTATGACCGCGTGCTGCCGAGCCGCAGCCTGCCGACGCTCGTCGGCATCTCGATATTGCTGCTCATCCTGTATTGCGGGCAGGGCATCCTCGATTTCGTGCGCGGGCGGGTGCTGGTGCGGATCGGCGGCGCCCTCGACGAGGCGCTTGGTCAACGCGTTTACACGTCAATGCTGCGATTGCCGCTAAAGACCGGGCGCGAGGGCGACGGCCTGCAGCCTATGCGAGACCTCGACGGTGTACGTGCCTTTCTGTCGGGCATGGGGCCGACAGCGCTTTTCGACCTGCCGTGGCTGCCGCTCTACCTGGTCATCATCTTCATGTTCCACTGGCTGCTTGGCGTGACGGCGCTGGTCGGCGCGATCGTGCTGGTCACGCTGACGATTATGGCCGAACGGCTGACGCGAAAGCCGGTGTCGTCGGGAACCTTGAGCGGCATCCGCCGCAATGGCCTGATCACCGCCGCGAGCCGCAACGCTGAGGTCGTCGCCGCCATGGGCATGGCCGGCTGGCTTGCCGCGAGATGGGGAGACGCCAACCTCGAATACATTGCCGAGCAGCGCAAGGTGAGCGATGTCGCCGGCGGCTTCGGCGTGATATCGAAAGTGCTGCGCATGCTGCTGCAGTCGTCCATGCTCGGCATCGGCGCCTGGCTGGTCATCGAGCAGCAGGCGACGGCCGGCATCATCATCACCGCATCGATCCTCAGCGGGCGCGCGCTGGCCCCGGTCGACCTTGCCATCGCCAACTGGAAAGGCTTCATCACCGCGCGCCTGGGCTGGCAGCGTCTGACGAAGGTGCTGGCGGCGCTGCCGGCGGAGGCCGAGCCCATGCTGCTGCCGGCGCCGAGCGCCAATGTGAGCATGCAGAACGTTTCCATCGCCGCTCCGGGCGCGCAGCGGCTGCTGGTCCATGACGCAAGCTTCGCCATGGAGGCGGGCCATGCCGTCGGCATCATCGGGCCGAGCGGGTCGGGAAAATCCACGCTGGTGCGCGCTCTTGTCGGGGCATGGTTGCCGGTGGCCGGCAGGATAAGATTGGACGGCGCCGATCTCGACCAGTGGTCGCAGCAGGAGCATGGCCGCCATATCGGCTACCTGCCGCAGGACGTGGAACTTTTTGCCGGCACGGTCGCCGAGAACATCGCCCGTTTCGAGCCCGACGCCGATGCCGGCGCCATCATCGCCGCGGCGAAGGCGGCAGGCGCGCATGAGCTTATCGTCGGTTTTCGCGAAGGCTATGAGACCGAGATCGGCGAGCATGGCGAGGCGCTGTCGGCCGGCCAGCGGCAGCGCATCGCACTGGCGCGCGCGCTTTATCGCGATCCGTTCCTCGTCGTGCTCGACGAGCCGAATTCCAACCTCGACATGGATGGCGAGCAGGCGCTCATTCGGGCCATGATAGCGGTTCGCGAGCGCGGCGGCGTGGTGGTTATCGTCGCGCACAGGCCGAACGTGCTGACGGCCGTCGATTTCGTGCTGGCCATGAACCAGGGACGCATCCATGCCTTCGGCCCGAAGGACGAGGTGTTCGCCAAGATGTTCCCGACGCTGCGGCCGGTGCCGGCAGCCAACCCGCAGTTGAGGGTGGCAGCCGAAAACCCGCCGCGGGCCGTCGGTGACGGAAGCGAGGGAGGGCACTAGCATGGTTTACCCGGGCGCCTCCCACTCGTCGATCCGCTTCTACATGCGGCTCGGCTTCGGCATCGTGATCCTGCTTGCCGGAGGCGTCGGCGGCTGGGCTTCGGTCACCGAGATCGCCGGCGCGGTAATCGCTCCTGGCACGCTCGTCGTCGATTCCCACGTCAAGGACGTGCAGCATTCGACCGGCGGCATCGTCGCCGAAATCGATGCCCGCGACGGCGATCGCGTGAAGGCCGGCGACCTGCTTTTGCGGCTCGACCGCACCGTGCCCGCCGCCAATCTTGCCGTGGTGAGCAAGGCGCTCGACCAGCTTGCGGCGCGCAAGGCGCGCCTCGACGCCGAGCGCCTGGGCAGCGACGCGATCGTCTTTCCGGCCGACCTGCTGGACCGCTCCGCCGACCCGGATGTCGCCGAGGCGATTGCCGGCGAAAAGCAGCATTTCGAGACGCGGCGTACATCCCGCGCGGGTCAGAAGAGCCAGCTCGAGGAACGCATCGCGCAGCTTGAAAAGGAAATCAGCGGCGACACCGGCCAGGCGCAAGCAAAGAGCAAGGAGATCGAGCTGGTGCAAAAGGAGCTCGCTTCGGTGCGCACGCTCTGGGCCAAGAAGCTCATTTCCATCGACCGCCTGACGCAGACTGAGCGCGAGGCGACGCGGCTGGACGGCGAGCGCGGCCAGCTCATTGCCGCGCAGGCGCAGGCGCAAGGGAGGATCGCCGAGATCAAGCTGCAGATCATCCAGATCGGCCTCGACCTCAGCACCGAAGTGAACAAGGACCTGCGCGACGTCGACGGCAAGGTGGGTGAGCTTTTGGAGCGCAAGGTCGCGGCCGAGGATCAGTTGAAGCGGGTCGACATCCGCGCCCCGCAGGACGGCGTCGTGCAGCAGTCGATCGCCTATACGATCGGCGGCGTGGTCACGCCCGGACAGACGATCATGCAGGTCGTGCCCGACAATGACAGTCTGGCGGTGGAGGCCAAGATCGCGCCGAGCGACATCGACCAGCTATGGGTCGGCCAGCCCGCCTCGCTGCGCTTCTCGGCGTTCAACCAGCGCACCACGCCGCAGATCAACGGCGTGGTCGAGCGGACCTCGCCCGACATCACCACCGACCAGCGCACCGGCGTCAGCTACTACACCGTGCGCATCGCGACGACCGCGACCGAGGTGGCGCGGCTGGGCGACGTAAAATTGGTGCCCGGCATGCCGGTGGAGTCCTTCATCAAGACCAAGGACCGTTCGGTGATGTCCTATCTGGCGAAGCCGCTGCAGGACCAGATCAGCCGCGCGTTCCGGCAGTAGAGCGCTTACGGTTTCGCTGCAGGCCTGTACTCCAGCGCCACCACGCCGTTGCTGAACGGCGCGGCGGAGACCAGATCCAGCGCAAGCGGCTTGTCGGACGGGAACAACGGCTTGCCCTGGCCGACGGCGCCCGGATAGACGAGCAGCCGGAGGCGGTCGACGAGGCCGTGGCTGAGCAACTGCCGGGCAATGCTCAAGCTGCCGTGGACATAGATGTTGCCGCCGCTCTGCTGCTTCAGCCTGGCGACCGCTTCGGGCAGGGGGCCGGCAAGCAATTCCGCCGGCTGCCAGTCGAACGCCTTCTGCCTGGTCGAGGCGACATATTTCGGCAGCGCGTTGAAGCGGTCGGCGAAGTCCCCGGTTTCCTTGGGCCATGAACCGGCAAAGATCTCGTAGGTCGTGCGGCCGAGAAGCACGGCGCCGCTGTCGGCAAGCTCGTCCTCCTTGAACGCGTTCATCTCGTCGTTCCAGGTCACACCCGGCAGCTTCTCGACCTCGGCGATGCCGTCGACGCTGATGAATTCGGTGACGATAAGCTTTCTCATGATGTTTCTCCCTTGTCTCGGACGCCACGCCACCTGGGTTGAAGAACCACAGTCTGCCGTGGCCTACCGGCCGCAGCGTTGCTGTGGAGCCAGGCCTGCACCCAATTATGTCATTCTCCGAACGACCCAGAGCGACCGGCCCGCATGAGCGATTCCGGACACGAGTCGAAGGCGAGGATCATCTTTGAGCCGGTCAGCCTCAACCACATCAAGAAGCAGGATCCGCTGATCGGTCTCGTTTGCGTTCGGCGTAATCCAGCAGCGCCGATCCTCGCAGCAAAGCCCGGCTTCCGGATGCTCCTGGAGGTACTCAATCGCATATTCGGCGTCCACTTTTCTCGGTCCCACGTCCACGGACATTTGCTCTTCTCCTCCTCCGTCTGCGATCGGCTAGGAACTATACTTGATTATGGCGGTGCGCGGCGCCATCGCTGGGGCGCCTAAGAAGAGTCGGGCAGACGGTCGCGTCGGAAAAAGACCGAGAGCCACGGACGCGCCTACAGGATCAAAGACTGCCCTCGCAGCCGAGGTGCACCATCTCCAGACCTTGCGAAACCCCGCAAACGCCGCGTTCGACTCCTTGGGGACGATGCCGATGTATCGGGGAGGAAAGTCCGCCGCTAGGCGGTCCATGGATCTGACCGGCGTCACCCGCAGGCTTTCTCCGTAGCGCGAAGCTCCTGCAGCGTGGCCATTGTTTCGGCAAGACTCTGCTCGAATGGAATCTTCGGTGTCCAGCCAAGCTCGCGCCTGGTCGTCGCGTTGGACGACGCTCAGCTTGCCCAGCCAGGCCACGGTCAGCTGCGTGGTGAAGATGCGCGGCACGCCGAGTGTCCTTGTGTTGAACTATTCTAACCGCGACCGTTCTGCGGCCTTCGCATCGACAGCGCCAATAAGCGGAGTCCCACATCCTACTCCTTGCGTCCATTGGGAGGGGTCGTTGTGAACCAAGCATTACTGCCCGGGCTTGTGGGAAAGCCGATCCAGTGCATCTAGAAGCGCAGTGGCGGCACCGCCACGCTCGTCGGCGGACATCAGCTCCGGTTCAAGTTCCAGCCTGAAGTGCGGCAGCTCGGTTCGAACGGCGCGACAAGCGCCCGCCAGATTGGCCTTCAGATCGATGACGCGGTAGGTGGCGACTGGATAGGCGATCCCCTTGACCTGGACGTGCCCCATCTCCTCGCAATCGATCGTGTCCTTCACTTGCGCAAACGTCTCGTAGGAAATGAGGATGGCCCCCGGCGCCGCCTCCTGTTCCAGGCGCGAGGCGAGATTCACGGCGCCGCCGATTATCGTGTAGTCCATCCGGTCCTCGCTGCCGAAGTTACCGACGGTGCAGTAGTCGGTATGGATGCCGATGCGGCAGCGCAGTGGTGTTTCGATCCCCATGTCCCGCCAGACTTCGGCAAGCTCGCTGATCCGCTTTTGCATGGCAAGCGCCATCTGTACGCAAGCCAGCGCGTCCTCCTTGACGCCGCGCGTCTCAGGGTCGCCGAAAAACATCAGGATCGCGTCGCCGACGTACTTGTCGATCGTGGCACCATGATCCGACGCGATTTTCGACATTTCCGTCAGGTAGTGATTGAGGAGCTGGGTG
This sequence comes from Mesorhizobium silamurunense, assembly GCF_014843825.1. Classification (GTDB taxonomy): domain Bacteria; phylum Pseudomonadota; class Alphaproteobacteria; order Rhizobiales; family Rhizobiaceae; genus Mesorhizobium; species Mesorhizobium silamurunense. The sequence continues at coordinate 4,215 of NZ_JHQR01000245.1, read as the reverse complement.
AGATCCTCGGACTCCATCTTGTCGGTGGTCTCGGTAAAGCCGGCAATGTCGGAGAAGCATATGGTCAGCTTCTTGCGCTGACTGGCGATTCTAACGTCTTGGCGGCCGGTGAATATCGAGCTGTACACTTGGGGCGCCAGATATTTGGCCAGCTTGCTGGAAAGCGCCTCTAGGGCAGTGGACTTCTCGGCGAGGTTCTCCTCCCTTTGCTTCAGCTCGGTGATGTCCGAATAGACGGCGACCGTGCCGCCGGCGCTGATCCGCCGCTCGCTTACCATGATCCATCGTCCGTCGCCCCGCCGCTGCACCCATGGTTCGCCAGGGTTGCGGTGCCGCCACAGGCGCTCAGCAACCCACTCATCGACCCGCCCCTCGGCATCCCTTATGTAGCCGCGCTCGGCGGATCGGCGAATGATCTCCTCGAATGCCGTGCCAGGGGTTAGCTCGGCCTCCAGACCGGCGTATAGCAGTTCGCGGTAGCGGCTGTTGCTAAGGACAAGCCAGTCCTCTCTGTCATAGAGAGCGAAACCTTCGGAAATGCTTTCGATGGCATCGACTAGCCGCTGACGCGCTTCTGCAACGTCGCGCAGATTCTTTTCCTCGACCTCGACAGCGGTATCCCGGAAGAGGCTCAGCGCCTCGGCCATGCGGCCGATTTCGTCGCTGCCCGCGGCCGGCAGCGGCGCACGAAGATCGCCGCCCGCGATCGCGAGCATGCCCTGGCTCACCGCTCCCAGACGGGCGAGAAGGCTGCGGTCGACATAGAGCCAGACGACCAGAACCGAGATCAACAGGCTGAGAAAGGCGGAGCCGAGGACAACGCCGGTGCCGAAGCGCTGGACGCGCGCGGCTTCGCGACCGGAGGCAGCAATCTCGCGGTCGGCTGCTGCGACAAGACGGTCGACGGCAGCGGTGAGACTGCGCGACAGCCGATTGTTTTCGGCCAGAAGCTTTTCGCCCTGCGCGAGGACCGCAAGCTCATCCTCCCGTGCCTTCGGGATGCTGTTCTCACCATCGGTTAGGGCCTTGAACTCGTCCACCCGCTGCCGGAAACGGGTCTGCAGCTTTTCGTCGATCTCCGAGGAAGCCGTTTCCAGAGCGGCAAGCGAGCGGCGCAGCGGAAAGAGGATCAACGCCAGGTCGCCCCGCGTCGGCGCGGTCGCGGCCTTCACCAGCGCGTCGTTGACTGCCGAGATCTCCAGCAGCGCCTTCTGCTGGGGGATGTAAGCCGCAATCGCCTGGACCAGGTCGGCCATTGCCGCTGCGCGTCGATCGGGCGACAGCGACGTATCGGCCGCGAACGCCCGCCATTGCGGGAGCCTAGAATCCATCACCAGGATGCCGGTGGCCAGAAGGCGGTGGCTTCCGGTCGTCGTCGCGGCGAGGCGGTTCAGGAGCTCCTCCTTGCGGGCGACCACATCGAGCCGCGCGACAACCAGAGAGTCGAGCTCCTTCAGGTTGCGCCTCAGAACAACCGCGGCTTCCTCGATCTCAGCCAAAGGCACTGTGCCCAGCGTGGCATCCCTGAGGTCCGTGCGCAGAGCCTCGAGGCGGGACATCTCGAGCGCGACGGCGCTCGAGACCTCGCTGTGCTGAGCCCTGCTTGTCGCCGCCAGCACCGATGGCGCGGCAGCAGCGACCCGTTCGGCCTGGCGCGACAGCTGGAGGGAGGCCAGCGCCGACGGCACCCGATCCGTGGTAATTCGGTCGACGACGTCGCCGACTTGGAGGAAGGCATAAAGCGCAGCAGCGGTTGCCAGCACCGCAAGGGCGCTGATCCCGAAAAAGGCGAGCAACAGCCGGCCGCGTATGCCGAGGCGTTCAAGCATCGCGGTGAGTCGGAACAATCGAGCCACACTGGTCTGCATCAGACTAGATGTCTCAGGCGGCACGCCGGCGTTCGGCGAACCCTATTCAACCGGCACGTACTCCCCGCCCCGCCAGACGTACCAAACCCAGCTCTGTCTCGTGAGGTCGCCCTTGTCGTCGAAATCGACCCGGCCAATGACGGTGTCGAATTCCTGTTCGTGCAGTGTCGCGATGACCGCCTTCGGCTCCAGCGAACCTGCCTTCGCGACCGCCTGGGCCCAGACCTGGACCGCACAGTAGCTCAACAGCGTGTAGCCCGCGGGCTCGAAGTTCTCCGCACGGAACTGCTCCACGATCGCGGCCGCGCCGGCATTTCGCCGCGGGTCCGCCGGGAAGGTGAACAGGGTTCCCTCCGCCGCTGAGCCTGCGATCAGGGCAAATTCCTCGGTAGCCAAGGCATCTCCGGATATGAGCTGAACCGTGTAGCCACGGTCGTGTGCAGCGCGAGCAATCAGCGCAACCTCGGCATGATACCCACCCACATACAAGACTGAGACGCCGGCGGTCTGCAACGCAGCGACCTCGGCTGAATAGTCGTCCTTCCCTGGCGTGTATGCGTCGTAAACAGCTTCAGTCACGCCCCGTTTGTTCAGCTGCTTCCTAGTCTCGTCGGCGAGACCCTTCCCATAGGTCGAATTGTCGTGAAGGATTGCAATCTTCTTGTCGCCCCAACGATCGGCAAGGTAGTTGCCGGCGATGAAGCCTTGCGCATCGTCGCGGCCAATGGTGCGGAAGACATTGCCACGGCCCTGTTCGGTCAACTGCGGATTGGTCGAGCCTGGGGATATTTCGACGACGCCCGCCTCCTCGTACACTTTTGATGCGGGGATCGAGGCCCCGGAGCAATAATGCCCGACGACGAGCACCACCCCGTCGGCCACCAGCTTCTGGGCGGCCGCGACCGCTTGCTCGGGATCGCAGAAATCGTCGACCGAAATGAGCCTCACCTTCTGGCCGAGCACGCCGCCCGCCGCGTTGACGTCGGCCACCGCCATCTCCGCGCCGCGCTGTCCCTGCTCGCCGATCCAGGCAAGCCGTCCTGTCATCGCAGCCGATACCCCGATCAGCACCTCAGCCCTCGCGGAACTGAACACGGCCGCGAGAATTACGATCGCTATGGCGATGATACGGTGCATGTGTGCACCCCTTGTAGACAGTAGCTTACGCCAATCCCGTCAGAGCCGACAGCCCCTTCGGCAAGCGCGAGTGTCTCGGATGTTATTGCAGTGCAATTGGCGAAGCGATCGAATGGCGTGTCATAACTTCGTTCGCTGAGGTCGGAATCGCGCGCCAAATCCAGACATCCACTGGCCGGGGTGAACATCGTGATTGGGTCAGGTCATGACGATGCCAACGCCGAGCATCATATCCGCTCTTGAAGATCCGCAGCTTGAAGCTGCCAGTCCGGTGTCGGCCCATCCCGTCCATTCCAGAACTAGTGGCGAATGATCGCGCCGCCCTGCTCGCCATCCCCCTTGCCAACCTCCCCACCTTCCCCTAGTCTCCCTCTGAGAAAACCTTTTCCCAAATCGCCCGCACCTGCTGACCTCACCCGTCATCACCGCGCAGGGCGATAAGAGAAAACCTTTTCCCAACCAGGGGGATGCGCCTCGATCCATGTCCGCCGACGCCGAGCCAGCGCCAGTTTCCGCCAAGACGCCGGTCACGCTGCGCGAGGTGGCGGCCGCGGCGGGCGTCAGCGTGGCGACGGCGTCCAAAGCGCTGAACGGGCAGGGGCGCATGACCGCCGAGACGCGCGAGCGCATCCGTGAGGTGGCGCGGCTGCTCGGCTTCCGGCCGAACCACCTGGCGCAGAGCCTGTTGCGCAAGCGCAGCTTCACCGTCGGGCTGCTCACCAACGATACCTATGGCCGCTTCTCGCTGCCGCTGATGGCCGGCGTTTCGGATGCGCTGGTCGACAATGGCGTTTCGGTGTTCCTGTGCAATGTCGAGGACGACACAAGGCTCGGCCAGTTGCATGTCGAGGCGATGCTCGACAAGCGCGTCGACGGCATCATCGCCACGGGAAAACGCATCGACCGCCATCTGCCGGTCGATCTCTCCAATCTGCGCGTTCCTGTCGTCTATGCCTTCACCCAGCCGGATCCCGGCGCGGTCGGCCTCGTTTCCGACGATGCCGGCGGCGCGCGCCTGGCGGTCGAGCACTTTTTGCGGCTCGGGCGCCGCCGCATCGCCCACGTCAGCGGCCCGGCGAGCTTCGCGGTGGTGCACACGCGGGCGCAGGCCTACCGGGACGTGCTCGAGGAGCACGGCTTGCCCGTCAGCGAGCCGCTGCTTGGGGCCTGGTCGGAAGCCTGGGGCCACGAAGCGGTCGCAAAACTGTTC
>NZ_JHQR01000228.1 GCF_014843825.1 Mesorhizobium silamurunense | reverse complement strand
GGGCGGCGATGGCTTCACGCGGCGAGGCGGCATCGAGCCCCGACGGATCGTTGAACGCCGAGCGCGGCTCCGGCGCCGTCAGCGAAGCGACCTCATATTCGGCCCCGCTCGCGCCGGCCACGGTGGTTGCGCTGGCCTGCTCGAGCACAGCCTTGATCTCATCCGGCTTGCCCGCGTCGGGCCGCGCGGTCGGCAACACCGAGAAGGCGTCGGTCGCACTCTTATCCTGCGAGGCGGTTTCCGCCAGCGCCAGCAGCACGTTCTTGTCCTTGGAGACGAGCTCGGCCGGCGTCGAACGATCGGGACGCCAAGTCGGTAGCGGGATGTTGTTGACAGCCACCTGCGCGGGATCGGCCGCGGCCTGCGCCGCGCCGGTGGCATCGGCCATGCCGAAGGGCACATTGGCCGGAGCATGCGCCGTCGCCACCGCCTGCTCGGCCGTGGCCGAGGCGTCCGCCACGGCGAACGGCACGTTTTCAGGCGTCTGCTGGCCGACATCGGCCTTCGGCCTCGGCGCGAAGGCGGGCAGCGGAACCT
>NZ_JHQR01000214.1 GCF_014843825.1 Mesorhizobium silamurunense | reverse complement strand
GCGTAGCTCGGATCGCCGATGGCCACCGCGCCGTCGCCATAGGCGGTGTTGCCGGCGCCGATGGCCACGGCCTTGCCGCCATCGGTAGTCGCGCCCGTGCCGATGGCGACGGAGTCGGCGGAGAGCGCAGCCGACTGTAGACCGACCGCGACGGCGTTGGCTGCCGTCGCCTGGCTCTCGCGTCCCATCGCAAGGGCGTCGTCCGCAGATGCCGTCACATCCGTGCCGATGCCGATGGCGTTGGCTCCACTGGCGCTCGTTGCAAAAGTGCTCGAGCCGACATAGACGGAGTTTATCCCGGACGCCCTCGTCCCAGCGCCGAGAGAGATGGAGTTCAGGGCGCTGCTTTGGGCGCCGCGGCCGAGCGCGGTGCTGTTGAATCCGGTGGCGCGGGATTCACGTCCGACGGCAGTGGAATTGTCGGCGCTGGCTACGGTGCCGATGCCGAGAGCGGTGCTGGAGCTCCCGCCGGCGTTGGCGCTGACACCGGCAGCGAGGGAATTGTCTCCTGCCGCACTCGCCCCAGACCCGAACGAGGAGGCGTTTGCGCCGCTGGCAACGGCCGTGTTGCCAACCGCCGTGCTGGCTGAGCCACTCGCCTTTGAGGTGGTGCCCATGGCGATGGCGCTTTGCGCACTCGCATTGGCGGACCTGCCGACCGCGGTGCTGTCTACACCACCCGCCGTGGCGCCCAGTCCAAACGCGCTTGCGTTCGCGGCAGTCGCCGCGGCGTTGTTGCCGACGGCAGTGGTGGAGACGTCGGTGGCTTGGGCTCCCGAGCCCGCCGCGAGCGAGCCTACCCCGCTCGACGTGGCCGAATTGCCCAGGGCCAGCGCGAAATTGCCCGAAGCCGTGGCGACGTTGCCAAGCGCTGCCGAGTTTGTGCCGGATGCATTCGCCTGGGGACCAACCGCGATGGTATTGGTCGCCGTGGCTTGGCTCTGCAAACCAAACGCCATGCTGGTGGCGCCGGTCGCCTTGCTTGCGCGCCCAATCGCCATGGCGTCAGCCTGAGACGCCGTCACGTCGGTGCCGATGCCGATGGCGCTCTGGGCCAACGCTCCCGTTCCTGCGGCGGTGCGCGCGCCGAGATAGACGGCGTTTACCGCGGTTGCGGTCGACTGGAAGCCGATAGCGATGGCATTTTGGCTGTTTGCAATGGTGTTGGTACCTTGGGCAACGGTGTCCAGTCCCGACGAGACTGCCTGGCTCCCGATCGCGATGGCGCGCGTCCCGGTGGCCTGGGACCCCCAGCCTCCGGCGAACGACGTGCCGCCGCTGGCCAGCGAACTGACGCCGACGGCGGTGGAGTTGCCTCCCGAAGCAACGGCGAAGGTGCCCAAGGCGCTGGCGCCGGCGTTGGTGGCACTGGCGTTGACGCCGATCGCTACTGTATTGACGTTGTTCGAGATCGTGCCGGAGCCCAGCGCCACCGCGCCGCCGGGGCCCGTGGCCGATGCGGTCCGGCCGATGGCGACCGAGTATTGCGCCGTCGATTGAGCCTGGAAGCCGAGCGCTATGGCCCAGTTAAGGCTGGCGGTTGAGCCATTTCCGATCGCCACGGTCTCGGGAGCGGTCGCCGACCCGCCGCCGGCGGCATATTGCGCCAGCGCCGGCGTGGCGATGCCGCCCAATGCGAACGTAGCCAGCGCCGCTGTCAGCACCTTGCAGAGACCGAGCGTTCCGAGCCCCAGGCCTCTGCGGCGCATGCCGAGCACGCGATACGCCTTGCGCAGCGCCGCCATCAGGCGACGACGGAGCGAGCGGGTCTCGGCGGCGCCGGAAACCCAGTTTCCAGTGAAGCTGCCCGATCGGCGCCGGATGGTTCGTCCTTGCCTGACGTTCATTGCGAGAATGCCTCCTTTGGTGGGTCGCGCTCGATGGCGACAGGTTCCGCCGACCCTCCCGCCGAAGCGTTTCTGCTCGAAAATGGAATGACGTCTGCGCCGCGCGCCAGCAGCGCATGGCCCTGTTTTTCACCGATCGCCTCGACGCGATCGAGCGTGTTTTCGAGCCAGGCGTCACCCTCCTCGGGCACGGCCGTGAGCGCAGTCGCGACCCGCTCCTTGGGAATCAGCCGCTCGAGATAGGTGCGCACGGCCGCCAGATGGACGGCTGGCTCGTCGCCGGCGTGAACCGCGGCGGTGAGGCCATAGAGGTAATGGGCGAGCAGGAGATCCTGCTTGGCGAGCGGCACGCCGCTTCCGTAATGTTTCTCAAGCGTCCTGGATGCCGACTCCAGCCAGTAGCCGATCTCCTCGGAAAGGCTTCGACCGATGGCCGTATCGTCGCGCATATGCCCCCGCAGCCAGCTGAGAATCCCAATACCGGATTTGCTGCAGAAAGACAGCTTTTCGGGGTCTCGTATTCCAACAAATTGCTGTTCATCCGAAAACATCCAGCGGATCGTCTGGAGGTTAACGCAAAATTACTTTAGATATACCTTCTATAAGCCGGCCCGTAAAATAACGCTATCGCTAAATTAGTGTTCTCTTACTTATTCGCCTGGCCGCGAAGCCGCCTCTCCCGCACCTGCAAGGGCGTAACGTGGCGATATTTCTTCATCGTGGTGGTGAAGTGGCTCTGGCTCGAGAACCCGCTCAAATCGGCGATGTCCGTGATCGACAGGCGCCTGTCGGCGAGCAGCTCTTCGGCAAAATCCAGGCGGAGAACGAGGACATACTGATGCGGCGAGGCGCCGAACGTCTTCGAGAAAGCGCGGACGAAATGGTAGGGTGACAGCTCGCATACGGCCGCCATTTCCGCGAGCGAAAGCTTTCGCGAAAAGTTCTCGTTCAGGAACTTCAGGATCTGACGGGTGGCGCGCATCGAAAGCCCGCCTTTGGCGTTCAGCAGCGGACGTCTCTCCGCCGGGATCTCCAAGAACCAGGCTGGCAGATCGTGGTCACGCGACAATTCGGACTCCTGACGCCCAACACCCGCGGCCCTGGCCCAACCTTAGACGGTGCTTTCGGTTCCCCAGCCACAATAATTCGTGATCGCATGCGGTGTCGGTTATCGAGTTTGCCCCCCGGCTTCTGCACGTCAAAGGCCATGATTTGGCACGCTCGGTATTTCATGAAATTGCGGTTCCGCAGGGAAAAAGTTCCCTCGCGAAAAGTTTAGATGATGCTGACGTTCAGCGATCGTCGCGGGGTAAGATTTGGTCGTCAAAGAGTAACAACGGGTGACACAAATATGCGCCCCGTCGCAGCAAGGCGCGACGTTTCCCCGCTGGGAGTTCCGCGCCGGCAGCGCGCTCGATTCGCGGAACGAAGTGGTTGAACGGCCGAGGCGGTCATGAACGCTCTTGATGGCAACCGCGCCGGTCCGACCCGGCCAGGTTGGGGCGGTCGGCCGTCGCGGGGCGCTGCTAGAGCATTTCACCGTTTCACGGAAACGGCGAAACGCTCTATCTCTTTGTTCTGGCGCAATTCCTGACGGAAAACCGTGTCACACTTTTCCTGGAATTGCCCTAGCGCCCCCTCGACAGGCTGCCAAGGATGCCGCGCACGATGGCGCGGCCGACGGAGGAGCCGACCGAACGCACCACCGATTTGATGGCGGCTTCGGCGACAGTCTGGCGGTTGGAAGACCGCCGGTTGCCCGTTCCCAAGACATCGTCGAAGCCAGGAATGGTCCAGCGCGAGCCGCCGCTGTTTTCCTGCTTTGCCTGCGCCACGGCGTCCTGCGCTTCCTTCGCCTTCTTCTGCAGGATCTCGAAGGCCGATTCGCGGTCGACGACCTGGTCGTACTGGCCGGCGACCGGGCTCTCGGCCATGATCTTGCTGCGCTCGGCCGGCGTGATCGGCCCGAGCCGCGACGACGGCGGGCGGATCAGCGTGCGCTGGACCATGGCGGGCACACCCTTGTCCTCCAGCATCGAGACCAGGGCTTCGCCGGTGGCGAGCTGGGTAATCGCGGTGGCGCAGTCGAAGTCGGGGTTGGGCCGGAAGGTCTCGGCGGCGGTGCGCACCGCCTGCTGCTCGCGCGGCGTATAGGCGCGCAGCGCGTGCTGGATGCGGTTGCCGAGCTGAGCCAGCACCTTTTCCGGAATGTCGAGCGGGTTCTGGGTGACGAAAAAGACGCCGACGCCCTTGGATCGGATCAGCCGCACCACCTGCTCGACGCGGTCGATCAGCACCTTCGGCGCGTCCTCGAACAACAGATGCGCCTCGTCGAAGAAGAAGACCAGCTTCGGCTGGTCGAGATCGCCGACCTCGGGCAGTTCCTCGAACAGCTCCGACATCAGCCAGAGCAGGAAGGTGGCGTAGAGCCTGGGGTTCATCATCAGCTTGTCGGCGGCCAGAACGCTGACCGCGCCGCGGCCGTCACGCGTGGTGCGCATGAGATCGGCTATGCGCAGCGCCGGCTCGCCGAAGAAGTTCGCGGCACCCTGCTGTTCCAGCACCAGGAGAGTGCGCTGGATGGCGCCGACGGAAGGCTTGGTGACATTGCCGTAGCGGGCGCTGAGCTCGTCGGCACGCTCGGCGATGTTGGCGAGCAGCGCCTGCAAGTCCTTGAGGTCGAGCAGCAGCAGACCCTCCTTGTCGGCGATGCGGAAGGCGATGTTCATGACGCCTTCCTGCGCTTCGGTGAGGTTCATCAGCCGCGACAACAGAAGCGGCCCCATTTCCGAGATGGTGGCGCGGATCGGGTGGCCCTGCTCGCCGAACAGGTCCCAGAAGATGACCGGGAATTCCTGTAATTGGTAAGGATCGAGCTTCACCTGCTCGGCACGCTTGACCAGGAAGTCCTTCGCCTCGCCCATCATGGCGATGCCGGAAAGGTCGCCCTTGATGTCGGCACAGACGACCGGGACGCCAGCGTTGGAAAAGCCCTCGGCCAGGACCTGCAGGCTGACCGTCTTGCCGGTGCCGGTGGCGCCGGTGATCAGCCCGTGGCGGTTGCCGTAGCGCAGCAGCAGCTCCTCGGCGCGCTGATAGGAATCGTCAGGCTTGCGGCTGGCGCCGATGAAGATGCTGGTGTCGTCGGCCATGTCCAGTCTCCGCAATCCGTTCCGTCAAAGCCCGAGCCTCGTTCGAGGTATAGTAACGCTATGGGCGAGCGGCAATGGCCGACATCGAAATTGACGCCGCAACCGAAATTGAGCTTTCGAAGCTTGCGGATTTTGCGCATGTTTGGCAATCGGCTAGCGGCCAGCAAGGCGGCCGCGACGGATGCCGCATTGTGATATCCGGCGCAGCGCCCTAGATTGGCTTGACCGGCTGATGCGAACGGGAAAATGAGGAGTGCGATGGGCGCCGGCGCCTTGACCAGGGATGTCGACCTTCCGAACCCGGATGCCAAGCGCTGGCTGGCGCTGGCGGAAAAGGCGCTTGCCGGCGGCTCGTTCGAGGAGAAGCTCGTTTCGCACACCGACGACGGCATCCGAATCCAGCCGCTCAGCGAACGCTCGGCCAGCGCCGAGCCGCTGGTGCGCACCAATCCGAAATCGCCCTGGATCGTCAGCCAGCGCGTCGACGATCCGGACATCGCCCGCGCCAGCGCCCAGGCGCTGGAGGACATCGCTGAGGGCGCGACCGGCCTGTCGCTGGTCTTCGAGGGCGCGCCGAACGCTTTTGGCTACGGCCTGCCCAGAACGGCGGAGGCGCTGGAAACGGTGCTCGACGGCGTACCGCTTAATCGCATGCAGGTGCGTATCGATGCGCATCCGTGGAGCCGCGCCGTGGCCGACTGGCTGCTCGCCTTCCTGACGCGGCGCCGCTCCGATCCGACGAAGCTCAACCTTTCCTTCGGCATCGACCCGGCAGCGATCTTCGCCGGCACCGGGCGGCTGCGCACCTCGATCGAGGCGCTGCAGGAATCGATGCCGCAGTCGCTGGCGCATTTCTTCTCGATGGGCGTGCCGGGCGCGCTGCTCGAAGCCGACGGCCGAGTCTTCCACAATGCCGGTGCCACCGAAGCGCAGGAACTCGGCACGATGATGGCGTCAGCCGTCTCCTATCTCAGGATGTTCGAGAAGGCGCGTCAGCCGCTGGTCTATGCCGCGCCCTATATCGGCTTTGCCCTCAGCGTCGACCAGGACCAGTTCCTGTCGATGGCCAAGGTGCGGGCGTTGCGCACGCTCTGGGCGCGGATCCAGGAAGCCTGCTCGATCCCGGCCTCGACGGCAAACGTCCACGCCGAGACCTCCTATCGCATGATGGCGATGGCAGACCCGGAAACCAACATCCTGCGCACCGCGGTTGCCGCTTTCGCCGCGGCGACCGGCGGCGCCGATTCCGTCTCGATCCTGCCGCATACCATTGCGCATGGATTGCCCGCCGGTTTTGCTCGCCGCGTCGCCCGCAATGCGCAGTTGATCATGGCGCATGAGAGCCATCTCCATCACGTGGCCGATCCGGCAAGCGGCTCGGGCGCCGTCGAGGCTTTGACCGACGAGCTTTGCGCCGCGGCCTGGGAAGAATTCCAGCGCATCGAGGCCGAGGGCGGCGTGCTCAACAGCCTGCAGCAGGGCTATATCCAGAACCGCGTGCAGACGGCCGCCGCGAAGCGGAATGCCGCCTATCGGGCCGGTGAACGCGGCATTATCGGGACGACGCTTTTCCGCGCCGGCAGCGAGCGCCCGGTCGAGACATTGACGGCCGAACGCCGGCCCGCGCTGACAGAGGGCGTGGCGGTATGCGAGCCGCTGTTTCCAGTGCGCATCGATCAGTCGATCGGAGCCGGATCATGATCCCGGATTTCAGCCAGATCGGCTGGTCGGCGCCGCGCCGCGCACCGGTCGAGCTCAAAGGCCAGCGGATGACGCCGGAAGGCATCGCCGTAAAACACCTTTACGGCCAGGGCGATCTCAAGGGGCTCGCCAATCTCGATACCTATCCCGGCCTGCCGCCCTTCGTGCGCGGCCCCTACCCGACCATGTATGTCCAGCAGCCCTGGACGATCCGGCAATATGCCGGCTTCTCGACGGCCGAGGAATCCAACGCCTTCTATCGGCGCAACCTCGCCGCCGGACAGAAGGGCCTTTCGGTCGCCTTCGACCTCGCCACCCATCGCGGCTATGACAGCGACCATCCGCGCGTCGCCGGCGATGTCGGCATGGCGGGCGTGGCGATCGATTCCATCCTCGACATGCGGCAACTGTTCGACGGCATCCCGCTCAATGAGATGACGGTGTCGATGACGATGAACGGCGCGGTGCTGCCGATCATGGCTTTATACATCGTGGCGGCAGAGGAACAGGGCGTCGAGCAAAAGGATCTGGCGGGAACCATTCAGAACGACATCCTGAAGGAGTTCATGGTCCGCAACACCTACATTTATCCGCCAAAACCATCGATGCGGATCGTGTCGGACATCTTTGCCTACACCTCGCGGCACATGCCGAAGTTCAACTCGATCTCGATCTCCGGCTACCACATGCAGGAGGCCGGCGCGACCGCCGACCTCGAGCTCGCCTACACGATCGCCGACGGCATTGAATACGCACGCGCTGGCGTCGCCGCCAGACTCGACATCGACCGTTTCGCGCCGCGCCTTTCCTTCTTCTGGGCGATCGGCATGAACTTCTTCATGGAGGTCGCCAAGCTCCGGGCGGCAAGGCTGCTCTGGTCGAGCCTGATGCAGAAGAATTTCGCGCCGAAGGACGAGCGCTCGCTGTCGCTGCGCACCCATTGCCAGACGTCCGGCTGGTCGCTGACGGCGCAGGACCCCTACAACAACATCACCCGGACGATGATCGAGGCGATGGCGGCGACGCAGGGGCATACGCAGTCGCTGCACACCAATTCCTTCGACGAAGCGATGGCGCTGCCGACCGACCATTCGGCGCGCATCGCCCGCAACACGCAGCTCATCCTGCAGAAAGAATCCGGCACCACGCGAATGATCGATCCGTGGGGCGGCTCGGCCTATGTCGAGCGGCTGACGCATGACCTGGCGGCCCGCGCGCTCGCCCATATCGAGGAGGTCGAAAGCCTCGGCGGCATGGCGGCGGCGATCGAGAAAGGCATTCCCAAGCTGCGCATCGAGGAAGCAGCCGCGCGCACCCAGGCGCGCATCGATTCCGGCGAGCAGGTGCTGGTCGGCGTCAACGCGCATCGCCCGGAAGCCGATATCGAAGTCGATGTGCTGAAGATCGACAATGCCGAGGTGAAAGCCCGGCAATTGGCGAAGCTGCAGAGGCTGAAAGGCACGCGCGACGTCGCGGCGCTGGAGGACTCGCTGGCCGCCCTCACCCGCGCTGCCGAGAGCGGCGAGAACCTGCTGGAATTCGCGATCCGCGCCGCGCGCGCCAACGCCACCGTGGGCGAGATCTCGCTGGCGCTGGAGAAGGTGTTCGGCCGCCATGCGGCCGCCGTCCAGACCATCTCCGGGGTCTATCGCGACGCGCTCGGCGACAATCCGACGGTCGACCGGCTCAAGGACAAGATCGAGGCGTTCGAGAAGAAGACGGGCGGCAAGCCGCGCATCCTGGTCGCCAAGATGGGCCAGGACGGGCATGACCGCGGCCAGAAGGTGATCGCCAGCGCCTTCGCCGACCTCGGCTTCGACGTCACCGTCGGGCCGATGTTCCTGACGCCGGACGAGATCGCAAAGTTGGCGGTGCAACACGGCGTCGACATCATCGGCGCGTCATCGCTCGCCGCCGGGCACCTGACGCTGATCCCCGAGCTCAAGGACGCTCTGAAGAAACTCGGCCATGGCGACATGCTGATCGTCGCCGGCGGTGTCATCCCGCCGCAGGACTATGACGCGGTGCTGAAGGCTGGAGCGGCGGAAATCTTCCCGCCGGGAACCGTCATCCCACAGGCGGCGGACCGGCTGATGGATCGGTTGTTGGCGGCTGACTGAACATTGCACTACGGATAAGGTTGTATTATGGCAATTACTGCAACCAATGGTAAGCCATCCGTGAAAACGAACATTCACAAGCTCGATGACGGATCAGGAGCCGTGATCGTGCCACGGGAAATGCTGGACAGCTTGAATCTTCAGGTGGGCGATCAGCTTCAGATCATCGAAACTGACGGCGGCATCATTGTGAGGCCGGCGCATGACAACTTCAAGCGGCAGATGAGAGCCGCTCGCGATGTCATGGACAAATACTCGGTCGGATTGCAGAAGCTGGCAAAGTAGACGCTACCGCCTAATTCGTCGACACAGGGATTTTGAAAGGTTGCAGACCTGTCGGCAGGCAAGATTTTCACCGTTCGTTTCCGTGAAATCAGCGAACGCTGGAGATTAGCTGAAGCTTCCCCAACCTCGTCATCCCAGGGCGAGGCAGGAGCTCAGCTCCGTCGCGGAGACCCTGGGATCCATGCCGTAACCTTGACCGAAGGGTGCAGCGGAGCAGAATTCTGCATCGCAGCAGCGCTCTGAAGTCACGGCATGGATCCTTGGGTCTACGCGGTACGCTTCGCTTCCCGCTCCGCCCAAGGATGGCGACGGGTTGGGCGTTTCGGCCAATCTCCAAGGCATGCGACCTGCCAACGCAAGCATAGCCGACCGGTCAAAATTTCTGTGCTAGGGAACTAGTTCTCGGCCTTGTCCGAGAGCTTGGCAATTTCCCATTCCTTGCCGTTGACCTTGACGACCTCGCCGACCTTCTTGCCGAACAACGCCACAGCCATTGGTGAGACGTGGGAAATGCTTCCTTTCGAAGGGTTGGCCTCGTCCTCGCCGACAATCCGCCAATGCACCTTCTTGCCGTCGTCGCCTTCCAGCGTGACGCCCATGCCGAAGCGGACCACGTCGCTGCCCGGCTCCGGCACGGAAAGCTCGGCGCTCTCGCGCCGGGCGGTCCAATAGCGCAGGTCGCGCGACACCACCGCAAGGCGCTCGCGGTCGCCGCGCCTTTCGGCTTTGGCCATCAAATCGCGGAGATCCGCGAGATTCTCCTCGATCATCGCCAGCCCCCGCTCCGTCACCAGATTGCGGTGCGAACTGATCGGCCGTTCGCCGACGCCGGCGATGGCATTTTCGCTGTCTTCTTCGCGCGTGAAAGCTCTGCTCATGCAATGAACTTAGGCCCGGCGCGACAACTGCACAAGCGATTTGCCTGGGAACCAGCCTGGCACGAATCCTGCGACAGATCAGGCAAACGCCAGGACCTGTGCCGATGTTGAACAGACGAACGCTGCTTGCCCAGACCGCCGGCCTCGCTGCCGTCGGTCTCTTTGCCGGCAAGGCGTCGGCGAAGATGCTGCCCGGCATCGAGAAGACCGCGATGCGCGGCTCGATCAATGCCATCGAGATCGGCGTGCAGCCTGGCGCGCTGGACGACCAGAGCAAGACCTTCGCCAAGATGCTCGCTGAAGCCAGCGACCGCGACGCGCCGATATTCCTGCCGCCCGGCACCTATCTCGTCTCCAACCTGAAGCTGCCCGCGCGCGTGCGCCTGTCGGGCGTGCCCGGCGCGACCCGCATCGTCTATGGCGGCAACGGCCACCTGATGATGGCCGAACAGGCCGAGCATATCGAGCTCAGCGGGCTGGTGCTCGACGGCAGCAACCGCTGGCTGGCCGACTATACGCAAGGGCTGCTCGATCTGCGCCGCGTCGCCCATCTCGCCATCGACAATTGCCAGGTGACGGGCAGCGGCAAGAACGGACTGGCGCTCGAGCATGTCGCCGGCCGCGTCGGCCGCTCCGACATTTCCGGTGCTGCGGACGCCGGCATCTACTCGGTCGAGGCCGGCGGGCTGGAGATTTCGGGCAATACCGTGTCCGACTGCGCCAATGGCGGCATCCTGGTGCATCGCTGGCAACAGGCGGAGGATGGCACCATCGTCAGCGGCAACCGCGTGCAGCGTATCGGCGCGAGGAGCGGCGGCACCGGCCAGAACGGCAACGGCATCAACGCCTTCCGGGCCGGCAATGTCATCGTCTCCGGCAACATCGTCTCGGACTGCGCCTTCTCGGCGATCCGCGCCAACAGCTCCAGCAATCTGCAGATCACCGGCAACACCTGCTCGCGCTCGGGCGAAACGGGGATCTATTCCGAGTTCTCCTTCGAAGGCGCGATCCTCAGCAACAATCTCGTCGACGGCGCTGCCAACGGCATCTCGATAGTCAACTTCAACGAGGGCGGCCGCATGGCAGTGTGCTCGAACAATATCGTGCGCAACCTCTCGACCACTGGCCCCTACACCGCCGATCCGCCGGGTTTCGGCGTCGGCATCAGCGCCGAGGCCGACACCACCGTCTCCGGCAATGTGGTCGAGAACGCGCCGCTCTACGGCATGCTGCTTGGCTGGGGGCCCTATCTGCGCAATGTGGTGGCGACGGGGAACATCATCCGCAAGGCGGGCACGGGCATCGTCGTCAGCGTCGTCGAAGGCTCCGGCACTGCCGTCATCTCCGACAATGTCATCGACGGCGCACCGAACGGCGCCATCATCGGCCAGCGCTGGGCCGACCCGGTGACCAGCGATCTCGCCCGGTCAAGCGATACGGGTTATGCGCATCTGACCGTCGAGCGCAACAAGGTGAGCTAGGCCACAGGCACGATAATGTGCGCCTGGATCTTTGGCGGCAACCTCGTCTGTCAGCAATTACGGATTCGGCGTAGTCGGTTGCGGATGCCAATCCTTCTCGCCTCCTAGCCGTAAATTGGCAGCCTCGACTTAGATACACATTGTGTATGCAAATATGCTATATCGATGACGGAAGGATTCATTGCCATGGCACCGAAAAACCAGGACACCCACGCCAAGCCCGTCAATCTGCGCATCCGTGAGGATGTCCGCATCCTGATCGATCGCGCCGCGAAGATACGCGGGAAGACCCGCTCCGACTTCATGATCGACGCCGCTTACCGTGCAGCCGAAGACACGCTGCTCGACCAGACGCTCGTCAAGGTCGATGCCGAAAGCTATCAGCATTATCTCGATATCCTCGATCGGCCACCGAGCGGCGAAGGATTTTCCCGCCTGATGAATGCGCCCAAGCCTTGGCGGGACTGATGCTATCGGCACCAGCCCTTCTTGCCGATAGTCACGAACTCGACCTTTTTCAAAGCGGAACCGACAGCCTGGATCAATGGCTTCGACGGCGGGCGCGCGCCAATCAAGTCAGCGGAGCGTCCAGAACTTATGTGATTGCAGAAAGCGCGCGCGTTGTCGGTTATTATTGCCTTTCATCAGGCGGACTTGACCTGGCGGACGCGCCCGGTTCGATCCGACGCAATATGCCCGATCCTGTGCCCATGGCTGTACTTGGCCGTTTGGGTGTCGATCTAAGCTGGCAGAGAAAGGGTCTGGGCGTCGCTCTTTTGCAGGACGCGGTGCTGCGGACCGGTCAAGCGGCAGCCATCCTCGGCATTCGCGGTCTCTTGGTTCATGCCATATCGGACGAAGCCAAAGCGTTTTATGAGCACTACGGCTTCCAGGCTTCCCCCAAAAATCCGATGACTTTGGTGTTGTCGCTGAAGATGGCTCAGAAGGGATAACTGTCCGCCGGGGAGGCCGCTACAGCATATGCGTGTCGCATTGTCCGCGCTAGGTCAGAACCGACGTCGGCCGCAGCGAGCCGACCTTGGCGCCGATGCGGCTTTCGACCGGCGGACGGGCGAGTCCGGTGAGCTTTGCCGCGAGCGCTTCGTCGCTGCGCAGCAGTTTTGCGAGCACCGCCGCGATCATCACCTCCCCCCCTCTGCCGGCGCCGTCGTCGCATTTCAAAGCGATGCCGAGGCCAAGTTCGGGCAGTGCCGCGCAATAGACGCCTTCGGCCCCGGTCTTGACGAAGATGCGGCCCGGCGCGGCCTGCATCAGCGCGAGATCCGCCTTGCCGGTGCCGGCCACCAGGAACGGCTCGGCCATGCAGGCCGAGAGCAGCCGCTTCGCCGCCTTGGCGCGTTCGGGCGCAAAGCCCCTGCCCGTCGCCATACGCGCAAAGCCCAGCGCAAAACTCTTCAACGGCACGGCATAGGTGGGGATCGAGCAGCCGTCGGTGCCGCAGTGGTCGACGTCATGAGCGGCGCCGGTCACCGATTCCATGGCGTCGCGCACCATCTCTTGCAGCGCATGGCCGGCCTTGACGTAGCCGCCATGGGCGATGCCGGAATGCACGCAGGTGCACAGGAAACCGGCATGCTTGCCGGAGCAGTTGTTGTGCAGCGCATTCGGCGCGCCACCGGCACGAGCCAGCGCAATCGTCGCACCGTGGCTCGACGGCCAGTGCGCGCCGCATTCGAGCGCTGTTTTATCGAGACCGGCCTTGGCGAGCATCGCGGTGGCCAGTTCGACGTGGGCCGGTTCACCTGAGTGCGAAGCGCAGGCCAGTGCGAGTTCGCGGTCGCCGAAGCCATAAGCGTCAGCCGCGCCGCTTTCGACCAGCGGCAGCGCCTGGATCGCCTTCACGGCCGAGCGCGGAAACACCGGGCGTTCCGTGTCGCCGATCTCCCAGACGGACTTGCCGTCGGCATCGAAAACAGAGACCGCGCCGCGATGGGCGCTTTCGACCATCGCGCCGCGCGTGACCTCGACCAGAACCGGATTTGCCATGTTTTCTCCCGCGGAATGCGGGCTGCTTCTAGCGAATCCTGTCGAGGATGGAAACGTAATTGGCGACGGCAGCACCGCCCATGTTGAAGATGCCGCCGAGTTTTGCACCCGGCACCTGGATGCCGCCGGCCTCGCCGGTAAGCTGCATGGCTGTCAGCACATGCATCGACACGCCGGTGGCGCCGATCGGGTGGCCCTTCGCCTTCAGCCCGCCGGAGGGATTGACCGGCAGGCGGCCGTCCTTGGCCGTTACGCCCTCCATCGCGAGCTTCGCGCCCTCGCCGGGCTTGGCCAGCCCCATCGCCTCGTATTCGATGAGCTCGGCAATGGTGAAGCAGTCATGCGTCTCGACGAAGGAGAGATCGTCGAGCGTGACGCCGGCCTTCTTCAGCGCCTGCTCCCAGGCCCGCTCGCAGCCTTCGAAGGAAAGGATGTCGCGCTTCGACATCGGCAGGAAATCCTGGACATGCTCGTTGGCGCGGAAGGTGACGGCGCGACGCATCTTGAGCGCGGTCGCTGTATCGGTGAGCACGAGCGCCGCCGCGCCGTCCGAGACCAGCGAGCAGTCGGTGCGCTTCAGCGGACCGGCGACGAAGGGGTTCTTCTCGCTTTCCTGGCGGCAGAATTCGTAGCCGAAGTCCTTGCGCATCTGCGCATAAGGATTGTCGACACCGTTCTTGTGGTTCTTGGCGGCGATCATGGCAAGCGCGTCCGACTGGTCGCCATAGCGCTGGAAATAGGCCTGGGCGATCTTGCCGAAGACGCCGGCGAAGCCGGCCGGCGTGTCGCCATCCTCGGGCAGATAGGAGGCCTTGAGCAGGTTCTTGCCGATCTCCGGGCCGGGCGTGGTCGTCATCTGCTCGGCGCCGACCACCAGCACGATGCGGGCGGCGCTGGCATCGATGGCGCGGATGCCTTGTCTCACCGCGGCCGAGCCGGTGGCGCAGGCATTCTCGACCCGCGTCGCCGGCTTGAAGCGCAGCCGGTCGTCGGCCTGCAGCACCAGGCTCGCGGTGAAATCCTGCGGCGAAAAGCCCGCATTGAAATGGCCGAGCACGATCTCGTCGACATCGTCCGGACCGATGCCGGCATGGTCGAGCGCGTCCACGGCGACCTTGGTGATCAGGCCCTCCAGCGTCTCGCCCTCGAGCTTGCCGAAGCGCGAATGCGCCCAGCCGACGATGCATGCGGTCATGGCAGCCTCCATTTGCCGCGCAGCCTAGCACGATCCAGCCGCGGCACGTGATTCAATATTGTTCAATAGTGAACTTTTTTCCAGTCTTTACGATGGGCCAGAGCGACACGATCGGTTGATCCCAGTGTCGATTTTTTTATTGATTGATCCGTCAATAAAAAATAATCTCGCCGGAAACCGGATCCCCCAAATGCCGAAAATCGGAATGGAACCGCTGCGCCGCAAGGCGCTCATCGACGCGACGATCTCGGCGATCGGCGAGCGCGGTTCGCTGGACGTGACGATGTCGGAGATCGCCGGGCGCGCCGGCGTGTCGTCGGCGCTGGCGCATCATTATTTCGGCGCCAAGGACGAGCTGCTGTTCGCGACGATGCGGCACATCCTTGCCGAACTCAACACCGACACAAGGCGCGCGCTGCGCCTTGCAACGACCCCGCGCCAGCGCGTCTCGGCCGTGGTCGCCGTCAGTTTCTCCGACGAGCAGTTCCAGGCCGAAATCATCGCCGCGTGGCTCGCCTTCTATGTCGAGGCGCAGCAGTCTTCCGCCCTGCGGCGGCTGCTGCGCGTCTATGCAAAGCGGCTCAATTCCAACCTCATGAGCGGGCTGACCGGCATCCTGCCGAAGGCCGAAGCGGACCGCGTCGCCGAAGCGACGGCAGCGCTGATCGACGGGCTCTACATCCGGCGCGCGCTGAAGGACGGCGTGCCCAACGCGCAGACCGCGATCGCGCTCATCGAAGACTATCTCGAAACCAAGCTCAACGGACGGAGCCTGCCTTGACGACCCGACGGCCCAATTTCCTGATCGTCATGGTCGATCAGCTCAACGGCACGCTCTTCCCAAACGGCCCGGCGGATTTCCTGCACGTGCCGCATCTGAAGGCGCTGGCCGCCCGCTCGGCGCGCTTCGCCAACAACTACACGGCCTCGCCGCTCTGCGCGCCCGGCCGGGCCTCGTTCATGAGCGGCCAATTGCCGTCGCGCACCAGGGTCTACGACAACGCGGCCGAATTCGCCTCCTCGATCCCGACCTTCGCGCATCACCTGCGCAGCGCTGGCTATTATACCTGCCTCTCCGGCAAGATGCATTTCGTCGGACCGGACCAGTTGCACGGCTTCGAGGAGCGGCTGACCACCGACATCTATCCCGCCGATTTCGGCTGGACGCCGGACTACCGCAAGCCCGGCGAGCGCATCGACTGGTGGTACCACAATCTGGGTTCGGTCACCGGCGCAGGCGTCGCCGAGA
Organism: Mesorhizobium silamurunense; assembly: GCF_014843825.1. GTDB lineage: Bacteria > Pseudomonadota > Alphaproteobacteria > Rhizobiales > Rhizobiaceae > Mesorhizobium > Mesorhizobium silamurunense. Next base: position 1,623 of record NZ_JHQR01000214.1, on the reverse strand, counting down.
CCACGAACCAGATGGAATATGACGACGAGGTCACCTTCCTCGCCACGCAAAAGCTCTACCAGCTGTCGCGAGAGCAGGACGATGCGGACCGCCGGCCCTGGTGCCTTACCGTTTCGCTGTCCCACCCGCACGATCCCTATGTCGCGCGCAAGCAGTATTGGGATCTTTACGAGAACTGCCAGGCGCTCGATCCCGAAACGCCGTTCATCCCGCATGACGAGCAGGATACCCACTCGCAGCGGCTCTACCGCGCCAGCGATTATACGTCGTTCGAGATCACGCCCGAGCAGGTGCGCCGTTCCCGGCGCGGCTACTTCGCCAATATTTCCTATGTCGACGACAAGCTCGGCGAGCTTCTGGACGTTCTCAAGCGCACCCGCATGCTCGACGACACCACCATCCTGTTCTGCTCGGATCACGGCGACATGCTGGGCGAGCGCGGCCTGTGGTTCAAGATGAGTTTCTTCGAGGGTTCCGCGCGCGTGCCGCTGATGATCGCCGGCAAGGGCGTGCCGGCCGGCCTGATCGAGGCGCCGGTTTCCAATCTCGACGTGACGCCGACGCTCTGCGACCTCGCCGGCATCGACATTGCGGCAATCACGCCGTGGACCGACGGCCAGTCGCTCCTGCCCCTGCTTGGCGGCGAGGCACGCACCGCGCCGGTGCTGATGGAATATGCCGCCGAAGGCTCATATGCGCCGCTAGTCGCAATTCGCGACGGCAAATACAAGTTCGTTCATTGCGAGCTCGACGCACCGCAACTGTTCGATCTCGAAGCCGATCCGCTCGAACGCGACAACCTGGCCGACGATCCGGCGAACGCCACCCTGGTGGCCGCTTTCATGGACAAGGTCCGGGCGCGCTGGGATATGGCCGGCTTCGACGCCGCAGTCCGCGAAAGCCAGGCGCGCCGTTGGGTGGTCTACCCGGCGCTGCGCAACGGAGCCTACTACCCCTGGGACTTCCAGCCGCTGCAGAAGGCATCGGAACGTTACATGCGCAATCACATGAACCTCGACAATCTCGAGGAGAGCAAACGGTATCCGCGAGGCGAATGATGGCTGACATTCTCGTCCCTACCCTCGACCACCTGAAACAGGCCTATGCCGCAACCTCGACGGCGACGCAGGTGACGCCGCTGCTGGAGACGGCCGCCCTCGCCAGGGAGACGGGCGCGGCGCGCGTCTTCGTCAAGCCGGAGTCGCTGCAATGGGCGGGCTCCTTCAAGGTGCGCGGCGCCTATTGGCGACTGAAGCGGCTGTCGCCCGACGAAGCGAAGAAAGGCGTCGTCGCCTATTCCTCCGGCAATTTCGCGCAAGGGCTGGCGGCCGCCGGACAGGCGCTCGGCATTCCCGTCACCATCGTCATGCCGATCGACGCGCCCGCCGCCAAGCGCGATGCCACGGCCGGCTATGGCGCGCGGGTGGTGCTGACCGATCACGGCGATCGCGCCCGCGAGGAAGTGGCGGCCGCCAAGGCGCGCGAGATCGCCGAGACCGAGTACCTCACCTTGCTGCATCCCTTCGACGATCCCGAGATCGTCGCCGGCCAGGCCGGCGCCGGGCTGGAAGCGCTCGACCAGCTGGCGGCGAAGAAGGCTCACGCCGATCTCGTGTTCTGCTC
>NZ_JHQR01000209.1 GCF_014843825.1 Mesorhizobium silamurunense | reverse complement strand
CGCCTGTCGCCCAGGCGCCTGCCCGCCAGGCGCGTCCGGCCCAGACGGTCGATGCCGACGGTTTCGATATGCCCAGCGACGGCGGCACCACCGCGTCGGTCGGGCATCCGGTGCCGCCTGGCGATGTCGGCGGCCCGAAGAAGCGGCGGCAGACCTCGATACTCGACATCCTGAGCGGCGGTTAGAGCCTGATCCATCCCGATGGGATCGGGATGGGGCTCTCGTTTCTTGTTCGACCATGATCCTGTCCGAAAACCGGATCCACTTCTCGGGATCATGGTCCACGGCAACTTCGCCTCTCGCAATGGCTGGCGCCTTCGGCTACATGTCCGGCCGGAGATCAAGCCATGGCCGAAATCGACAGCAGAAAAACCATCGTGCTCACCGGCGCCAGCCGCGGCATCGGCCATGCGACGGTGAAACGCTTTTCACGCGAGGGCTGGCGCGTCATCACCTGCTCGCGACAGGCCTTCGCCGAGGATTGTCCGTGGCCGGCCGGCCCCGAGGACCACATCAAGGTCGATCTTGCCGACCAGGAGGATGTCGGCATTGCAGTCTCGGAAATCCGCCATCGGCTGGAGGCGCATGGCGGCCAGCTCAACGCGCTGGTCAACAATGCCGGCATCTCGCCGAAGCTCAAGGACGGCGGCCGGATGAATTCGATCGAGACGCCGATGCATGTCTGGCGCGATGTGTTCCAGGTCAATTTCTTCGCGCCGATCATGCTGGCGAGAGGCCTGTTCAAGGAACTGGCCGCGGCCAAGGGCTCGATCGTCAACGTCACCTCGATAGCCGGCACGCGCGTGCATCCGTTCGCCGGAACGGCCTACGCGACATCGAAAGCGGCACTGGGCTCGCTGACGCGCGAGATGGCGCATGATTTCGGACCGCACGGCATTCGCGTCAACGCGATCGCGCCGGGCGAGATCGACACGGCGATTCTTTCGCCCGGCACCGACAAGATCGTCGAGACGATCCCGCTCAGGCGCCTCGGCGCCACCTCGGAAGTCGCCGACATCATCTTCTTCCTGTGTTCGGGCCAGGCGTCTTACGTGACCGGCTCGGAAATCCACATCAATGGCGGCCAGCACGTGTGAGACGGCCGACTTCAGGCTAGGGCCTCATCCGGCTACGATGAGAACAGCTTTGCCGCTGAAGCTGCGCTGCCGCAGCGCGTCCAGGGCTTGGGCGATGTCCGTCCACGGCAGGGTCAATGCCACGCGGGTTTCCAGCCGGCCAGCCGCGACCAGAGCGAGCAGCGAGGCGATGTCGGCGCCAATGCCCGAGCCGGACGTATAGTACGCGAAAGTCTGAAGCCTCGCTCCCTCGTGGCCCGGAACGAATTGGCGGAAGCCAATCGGCGTAAGTTCGCCACTGCTCGAACCGAACATGACGATGATCCCGCCGGATGCGACACGTTCGATCGCGTGTGCAAGGCTTTCGCCGCCGACCGACTCGGTGATCAGCGAGAACGGCCCCTTAGCCAGATCGATCGACTCGACAACCTGCTCGGCTCCCAGCCCACGGAGATCCTCGACATGACGGGAGGCGGCGATCGCGGTCACCGACGCGCCCTGCTCGCGGGCGATCTGGATCTGGAAACGACCGACCGCGCCGCTTGCGCCGGTGATCAGGACCCGCTGACCGGCCAGGTCGCCGCCGTGGCGCAAAGTCCTCAGCGCCGTCGTGCCCGCGACCGGAAGCGTGGCGGCGGAAACCAAGCTGACGTCATCCGGCAGGATGGCGAGACGGTCGGTTGAAACGGCGACACGTTCAGCCCAGCCGGCCTGGTCGACCAAAGCCGCGACCCGGGTGCCTGCGGCTGGCCCGGAGCCATCAGCAGCCGCCCGTTCGACCACCCCAACGATGTCCTGGCCGGGTATCCAACCGTCCGGGCGTATGGCGAGCAGGCGCAGTTCGCCGCGGTTCAACGAGGTTGCGTGGGCCGAGACAAGCGCCTCGTTCGCGTGAGGCTGAGGTTCCTCGACTTCGGCGAGCCTCAGTCCGGCGGCGCTGTCGTGAGACGTGACCAGAGCGAGCATGGGGACCGTACCTTCTTGGCTGATTGTCGTGCGCAAATCTGAGCCTAAACGATTTCCCCTTTTCAAGAATTCAGCTATTATGGCATTCAATCGCTAAAAACCGGCAATGATGAGACAACCTCTCCGCTGGCCGTGGCCAGATTTCGATGTCGATGACGTGCTTGCGCCGGCGATCGCCGTGCGCGTCGACGTGAGCGAGACCAGGGCAGAGGTGCCCGACCACTGGCACCGCAAGGGACAACTCGTCTTCGCGCTGGGAGGTGGTGTCACATGCCGTGTTCCGAGCGGCCTATGGATGGTGCCGCCGCATTGCGGTGTGTGGGTGCCGAGCACCATGAAGCACAGCAATATCGCGACGGCCAACGCACGAATTTTCTTCGTCTACATCGAGCCCGGAGCTGCCGATCTGCCGGACCGGTGCTGCACGCTTTCGATCTCGCCCCTGCTGCGCGAACTGATCATCGAATTGTCGGAATGCGCGCCGGACGAGCCAAGAGGCGGTTTCCTGGGCAAGGTTTTGCTCGCTGAGCTGCCGCGTATGCCTGTGCAGCAATTGCATCTGCCGATCTCGTCCGAGCCACGCTTGGGACGGATCGCTGAAGCGTTGGCCGAGGATCCGGCCGATCGCAGCACCCTGGCGGAATGGGCAAACCGCGTGGCGCTCAGCGAGAGCAGCCTGGCGCGCCTCGTCGTCAAGGAAACAGGGCTGACCTTCGGACGCTGGCGCCAGCAGCTGCATCTGATCGTTGCGCTGAGAGAACTGGCCTCGGGCGCCAGCGTGCAGCAGGTCTCGGGCGACCTCGGATATGAATCCGTCACGGCCTTTATCACCATGTTCAAGAAGGCTCTGGGCAAGCCGCCAGCAAAATACCTCAGCGATATCGCCCAAAACGGCGGTTCCGCATTTATCGCTTGTCCGACCAGCCCGCGCGCGGACGCGCACATCAAGCAGGCCGCGGCTTGATCTCGGCAGCGACCTCATCCGGCCGAATGGGTGCCATGCCCGTCACCACCTCGACGATGCCGCGTGCTATTTCACGCTCGCCCATGATCACCGTGTCGGCGCCGAGACCTTTGAAATGCTCGACCTCGGCATCGGAATGGGCGCGCGCGATGACGCTGATGCCGGGATTGGCGGCGCGGGCCCTGAGCACGACCTGCCCGGCCTCGAAGGCATTGGGGATGGCGAGGATCAGCCGTTCGGCACCCTCGGGATTGGCGGCCGCGAAGACGTCCGCATTGGCGGCATTGCCGGCCACCGCTTCGACGCCATCCGCCTTGAGCTTGGCCAGCGTCTTGTCGGCATCCTCGATGACCAGGAAGGGCAGGGCGGCTTCTTTCAGTGCCGCCCCGACGAGGCTGCCGACACGGCCGTAGCCGATCAGGATGGAATGGCCGGTCTGCGCCGTCCGCGGCGGCGGGCCGTCCACCTTTTCCGGAGCCGCCGCCGAAGCCACCTGGCCTAGTTCGGTCGCCGGGCCGATCGGCTTTGCCTCTTCGGGAGCTTTGCTTGCGCGCTTTTCCAGCCACGGCTTCATCCAGTCGACGATGAGGAACATCAGCGGGTTGAGCAGGATCGACAAGATGGCGCCGGCCAGAATCAGGTCACGGCCCTGCTCCGGCAACAGCTTCAGCCCGACGCCGAGCTCGGCCAGGATGAAGGAGAATTCGCCGATCTGGGCGAGGCTGGCCGAAATCATCAGCGCTGTCGCGATCGGATAGCGGAAGGCGATGACGATGACGAAGGCGGCGAGCGATTTACCGATGACGATGATGGCGAGCGTCGCCAGGATCGGCAGGCCGTTGCTGACCAGGCTGAACGGGTCGAACAACATGCCGACCGAGACGAAGAACAGCACGGAAAAGGCGTCGCGCAGCGGCAGCGATTCCTCGGCCGCCCGGTGGCTGAGCTCGGACTCGCTCATGATCATGCCGGCAAAGAAGGCACCAAGCGCCAGCGAGACGCCGAACAGTTTCGCCGCGCCGAAGGCGACGCCGAGTGCGATGGCGAGCACCGAGAGCCGAAACAGCTCGCGCGAGCCGGTATGGGCGACATAGTGCAGGATCCAGGGGATGACCCTGCGGCCGACGACCAGCATGACGACGACGAAGGCGGCGACCTTGGCGAGCGTCATGCCGACCACGCCCGATATGCCGTAGCTAGCGGGCAGCGAGAGCAGGCTCGCATGGTCGTCTGCCTGCGGCTGACCGCCGAGCACGCCGGCGAGCGCCGGCAGCAGCACCAGCGCCAGCACCATGGCCAGATCCTCGACGATCAGCCAGCCCACAGCGATGCGGCCACGTTCGGTCTCGATCAGCCGCCGCTCCTGCATGGCGCGCAGCAGCACGACGGTCGATGCGACCGAGAGCGCCAGGCCGAAGACAAGGCCGGCTCCCCAGGACCAGCCGAGCAGCCAGGCCAGCCCAACGCCGAGCAACGTGGCGAAGCCGATCTGCACGACGGCGCCGGGCACGGCAATCGCGCGGACCGACAGAAGGTCCTTCAGCGAGAAATGCAGGCCGACCCCGAACATCAGCAGGATGACGCCGATTTCGGCGAGTTCGTTGGCGAGCCCGGCGTCGGCGACGAAACCCGGCGTGTTCGGCCCGACCAGGACGCCGGCTACCAGATAGCCGACGAGCGGCGGGATGCGGAAGCGGTTGGCTAGTGCTCCGAAGACGAAGGCAAGCCCCAAACCGGCGACGATGGTGGCGATAAGGGGCGTGTCATGCGGCATTGTCGATGGAGCGCCTTTCAGAAACTGCAATGTCGGATAAGCGCCGCCCGAGGCCGCCGCCCTTTGCAATATGGTGGGGAGTACAGCCTTGATGCAACCTCGGCGCGCGGAAATCAGCGCACCGAGGGCAGAAAAGACTCAACCGATGTGAGCCTGCCGCGCGGCATCAACCCGGCACGCGTTCGATAGCTCACGCCATGTGGCTTTCAGGCCGCTTTGAGCAGATTCTCGATGTCGAAGACGGTGTGGTTGGTGAGCGTCTTGGGGATCTCGGCCTGCACTTTTTCGCTGACTTCCTTGTGCAGTTTCTGGCGCATCTCACCGAGCACCTGCGGCGGCGCAATCAGCACAATCTCTTCGAACTCACCCCGGTGCGCAAGCTTGTAGAGCTGCTCTGCAATATCGTCAGCAAAACGCTCCTTGCCGAGGCGATGCCAGTCGGTTTCTTCAATCGCGCTGCGAGGCCCTTCGGCGTATCGGCCCGGTTTGTCGGTGCCTTGCTCACGAGTGGCAGGATTTTCCTGCTCCATCTCGTGCACGACCTGCAGGTTTGGATATTTGGTGTCGCCCTCGTTGCGGAGAAAAAGCGCTTTCTCGCCGTCAGCCACGATGACCCAAAGACCGTGTTTCAGCTTGATGCCCATCGCGCTCCTCCTTTTCAGCTTCCAAATCTGTCGATCAGGCTTCAAAATGCGGCCTGTCGGCGGGATAAGATCATTAGCCAAACGTGCCGCCGAGCGTGATTGTTCCAGCCAGCGAAGACTGCCCGATCATCTCTTGCAAAGCGCATCATCGGCTGCCTGGCGAGCGTATGGCTTTTAATCTACTAACTTAGTAGAAATTAGAAAAAACTATTTTGCCGTGCTGAGTGGGCGACGCTAAAAATTACCCTGGATCAATGGGCGCCGCGCGAGGTGTCTGGCCCACCTCAAGCTGCGGCGTAGAATTTTTTTCTCCTGCCTTTCGCGGTTGCGAAAAAGCGATTGCCTGTCATCGGGGGATGCGCGAGTGCTTGCCTTCTGGTTTTTGCCGCGCTCGCATAAAACTGCCAGACTGTTCCTGTAACGCTTATCGCTATGTCGCCAACCAACGCCAAGCTCAATGCCTTTCCCGTCTTCCTGCGGGTCGACGGCGAAGCCGTGGCCATCGTCGGCAACGGCGAGGAGGCGCTGGCCAAGGCCCGGCTGCTTGCGCAGTCGAGCGCTGTGCTGCGCGTCATCGCGGAGAACGCCGATCCCGAACTTCTGAGTTTCATCGCCACCGCCGGCGCCGTCCATATCGCCGCCGCCTATGATGCCGCGCAGATCGAAGGCGCAGCCATGGTATTTGCCGCCAGCGGCGACGAGGCGCTCGACCGCCGTGTCGCCGAAGATGCGCGCAGGTTGGGCATCCCGGTCAACGCCGTCGATCGGCCGGAACTCTGCGATTTCTTCACTCCGGCGCTGGTCAACCGCGCGCCGGTCGCCATCGCCATCGGCACCGAGGGCGCCGGCCCGGTGCTCGCGCAACTGCTGCGCGCCCGCATAGATCGCTTGCTGTCGCCTTCGCTCGGCCGGCTGGCCGCCCTGGCGGCGTCGTTCCGCACTGCTGCTGAGCGGCTGCCGAAGGGCAATCGCCGCCGCCGCTTCTGGAGCGATTTCTTTGCCGGCGCTCCGGCCAGGGCGGTTGAAGCCGGAGAGTTCGACAAGGCGCATAGGGCTGCGCTCGACCTTCTGGCTTCGGATGCGCCGGCGGCGGGCCATATCGCGCTGGTCGGCGCCGGTCCGGGCGCGGAAGACCTTTTGACACTGCGCGCCCACCGCCTGCTGATGGAGGCCGACGCGATCGTCTATGACGCGCTGGTGCCGGAGGCGATCATCGCCATGGGCCGCCGCGACGCCGAGCGCCTGCCGGTCGGCAAGCGCAAGGGCTGCCATTCCAAGAGCCAGGAAGAGATCAACGCGCTGCTCATCGAGCTTGGCCGCGCCGGCAAGCGCGTGGTGCGGCTGAAGTCCGGCGATCCGCTGGTGTTCGGCCGGGCCGGCGAGGAGATGGCCGCGCTGCGCGAAGCCGGCGTCGCCTATGAGGTGGTTCCGGGCGTCACCGCAGCCTTCGCCGCCGCTGCCGATTTCGAATTGCCGCTGACGCTGCGCGGGGTCACGTCCTCGATGGTGTTCACCACCGGCCATGACCTCAAGGGCAACTCGCTGCCCGACTGGGCCAAGCTCGCCATCTCGGGCGCCACCGTCGCGGTCTATATGGGCCGCTCGGTCGCCGCCGAAGTCGCCGGCCGCCTGATCGAAGCCGGATTGTCGCCCGACACTGCTGTCGCCGTCGTCGAGAATGCAAGCCTGAGCAATCGCCGCCGGTTTCACGGCACGCTGGCCGACCTGCCGTCGCTCGAAGCGCGCGCGGATCTCACCGGCCCGGTCATGACCATCATCGGCGATGCGGTCGCCGGCGCCAATTTCGAACGATCCGAGCCGCTCGCGGCACGTAGACATTACGATGTAGGGCAAGAAGAAGCGGCCAAGATTACGGCCGAAGGAGTTCAGCAATGAAGGTTCTGACCGCGAACAGGCTCTCCGACGGCATCGCCGTCTGGTATGCCGATGGCGGCTGGGCGGAGACGGTCGGCCATGCCGACATCGCCCATGACAAGGCGGCGGAGGCCCGGCTGGAGGCCATCGGCGCCGCGGCCGCCGCCAACAATGAAGTGGTCGACGTCAACCTGATCGACGTGACCGTGATCGACGGTGTGGCCGAGCCGGTTCGGCTGCGCGAAAAAATCCGTGCCGCGGGTCCGACCATTCGAACCGACCTTGGCAAGCAGGCGAGCCCGGAAGCTGCCCGGGCGGCATAGAACATGGGAAGGCGGGCGGACGCGCCCTGAAAGACGAAGCATGTACCGTTACGACGAGTTCGACCAAGATTTCGTTCACGCCCGGGTCGCCGAGTTCAGCGACCAGGTGCAGCGCCGGCTTGCCGGCGAGATCACGGAGGACCAGTTCCGGCCGCTCCGGCTGATGAACGGCGTCTATCTGCAATTGCATGCCTATATGCTTCGCATCGCCGTGCCCTACGGCACGCTGAACAGCAGGCAGTTGCGCATGCTCGGCCACATCGCCCGCAAATACGACAAGGGTTACGGCCACTTCACCACGCGCCAGAACATCCAGTTCAACTGGCCGGCGCTGTCCGATATTCCCGCGATCCTCGCCGATCTGGCGAGCGTCGAGATGCACGCCATCCAGACCAGCGGCAACTGCATCCGCAACGTCACCGCGGACCATTTTGCCGGGGCCGCCGCCGACGAGGTCGCCGATCCGCGCCCCTATGCGGAAATCCTGCGCCAGTGGTCTTCGGTGCATCCGGAATTCTCTTACCTGCCGCGCAAGTTCAAGATCGCGGTGACGGGCGCGGAGCGCGACCGTGCTGCCATCCAGACGCACGACATCGGCCTGCACCTGAAGAAGAACGCGGCCGGCGAGCTCGGCTTCGCCGTCTATGTCGGCGGCGGCCAGGGCCGCACGCCGATGGTCGCGAAGAAGATCCGCGACTTCCTGCCGGAAGCCGATCTTCTCTCCTACTGCACGGCGATCCTGCGCGTTTACAACCTCTATGGCCGCCGCGACAACAAGTACAAGGCGCGCATCAAGATCCTGGTCCACGAGACCGGCGTGGAGGAAATCACCCGCCAGATCGAGGCCGAATGGCAGGAGTTGAAGGATGCCGAGCTGAAGTTGCCGGAAGCCGATATCAAGGCGATCAACACCTATTTCGCGCCGCCGGCACTGCCTGACCGGCCGGAAGGCGACGATCTCGTGAAGCAGGCGCGGCTCGATTCCAAGAGCTTTTCGGAATGGCTCGACCAGAATGTCGTGACCCACCGTCATCCAGATTATGCGGCGGTGACCATTTCGCTGAAGGGCATCGGCGAGGTGCCTGGCGACGCTACCGACAGCCAGATGGAAGCGGTTGCAGACATCGCAGAGAAATACGCTTTCGACGAGTTGCGTGTCAGCCACGAGCAGAACCTGATCCTGCCGCATGTGGCGCGCGCCGACCTCAAGGCGGTCTATGACGCGCTGGTCGAGATCGGGCTGGCGACGGCCAATTCCAACCTGATCAGCGACATCATCTCCTGCCCGGGCCTTGACTATTGCGCGCTGGCAACGGCGCGTTCAATCCCGGTGGCCCAGGAAATCTCGCGCCGCTTCGCCTCGCTGGAGCGGCAGCGCGAGATCGGCGAGGTGAAGCTAAAGATCTCCGGCTGCATCAATGCCTGCGGCCACCACCATGTCGGCCACATCGGCATTCTCGGCGTCGAGAAGAAAGGCTCCGAGCTCTACCAGGTGACGCTCGGCGGCTCGGCGGACGAGAACACGTCGGTCGGCGAGATCATCGGCCGCGGCTTTTCGTCGGAAGAGATCACCGACGCCATCGAGCAGATCGTCGACACGTATCTCGGCCTTCGGCTCAGTCCCGATGAACGTTTTATCGACGCCTACCGCCGTGTCGGTCCCGCGCCGTTCAAGGAGGCGCTGTATGCTGGCGAAACCAAGGCCGCTTGACCGTATAGTCGACGTCGAGGCCGGCGTTGCCGCGGAAGCGGCGGGGCTCGACGCGCTGCTCGGCCATCTGAAGCCGATCGAGATCATCGAGCGCTCGGCGCGCGAATTCTTCCGCGGCGAGGTCGCCGCCGTGTCGTCCTTCGGCGCGGATTCGGCGGTGCTCTTGCACATGATCTCGGAGATCGACCGCTCGCTGCCGGTGATCTTCCTCGACACCGGCAAGCATTTCGAGGAGACGCTCGGCTACCGTGACGCGCTCGTCGCCGATTTCGGCCTGACCGATATCCGGGTGATCAAGCCAGAGGAAGCGGCGCTTGAACGCATCGATCCGACCGGCAGGCTCCACGAAACCGATACCGATGCCTGCTGCAACGTGCGCAAGGTCGAGCCGCTGGCGCGCGGCGTCGAGCCGTTCCGCGCCTGGTTCACCGGGCGCAAGCGCTTCCAGGCTTCGACGCGCGCGGCACTCCCGGTCTTCGAGGCGGTCGGCTCGCGCATCCGCATCAATCCGCTGGCGCATTGGACGACGTCCGATCAGGCCGATTATATGCGCGCCCATGCACTGCGCGAAAATCCGCTGGTGGCCTATGGCTATCTCTCGATCGGCTGCTTCCCCTGCACGCAACCGGTACAGCCTGGCGAGGACGCGCGCAGCGGCCGCTGGGCAGGTCACGCCAAGACCGAGTGCGGCATCCACCTGTCGGGGCTGGAAAAGTCGCTGACCGACGCATCTCTTTAGGGTATGTCGCTAGGGTGAGGCCGGCCTGCGAACGGCGGCTTCCGGTGCTCACGTACTTCAAGTACGCTCCGCTCCGGTTTTCGGGAGCCACGGTTTCTCGACCGGCCTGACCTGAATAGCGACATACCCTTGGACTCTTTAAGGGCTTTAGGAATTTTAATGACTGAACCGACGACATCGGCGACCCGCCTCTGGACCCCGAAGGGTTTCCGCGAGGATGAATGGACCCACGCCGAGAGCGCCGAGGCGCTGGCCGGCAACGGCCGCTTCATCCTGCCGCTGCAGGCTTTCCTCGGGCTCGATGACGAAACCCGCAAGTCGGCCAGGGAACGCATCGGCGTGCTCTTGCTGCCCGGCGACGAGCTCGACAAGATCATCGGCCTGCTCGACCAGCTGTCGCTGGTGGCGCTCGCCTTCCCGGCATTCAACGACGGCCGCTCTTTCTCCAAGGGCGAGCTGCTGCGCGCCCGGCATAACTTCAAGGGCGCGGTCCGCGCTACAGGTCAGGTGCTGGTCGACCAGCTGCCGCATATGCTGCGGCTCGGCTTCGACGAGTTCGAGGTCTCCAATCCGGTGCTCCTGAAGCGGCTTGAGGAAGGACGCACCGGCGGCTTGCCGGTCTATTATCAGCCGGCGGTGGAGCCGGAAGCCAAGGGCCCGAAATATTCCTGGCGGCGCAAGCGTCCGGGCTGACGCCGCCCCCCTGAACGCAGTCGACAGGCCCTCGTCTGATAGAAACGAAGCGGGCCTGCAGATTTGGTCGGACCAAGAATCTCGTTTTCGGAAACCAGGCGGAAGCCAGAAACGCTTCCATGCGCCTGTTTGCAGCGATCTGGTGTCGGCAAGGGGATGGCCGGCCTTGCCGCCTTCATGCGGGAGTGCCTGAAGGTGCTCGGAACCGAAATCCGCCATGGCGAAGCGCTTATGCGCGACGAACGCAAGGCGGCCTAGCCGGCTCCGCCTCAGCGCGAACGTCACAAGGGCGGCATGCGGCTATCGATGCCGCTCGCCGCCCACCTTTTCCGCCTCGGCCCCTTCGAGGCGGTCGAGCAATTCCCTGAAGTGCTTGGGCATTTCTTTCTCCAGGCGAAACGCCGGCAGCGTACGCAGAAAGCGTTTCGTCGCTTCCGTGCCCACCTGCCGCCTGATATCGGCGGCCAACTCGGCGCGCTTATGGTTCTTGTTGCCGGTCATTGTCCCAAAATCCTGTGTCGGCTTCGAAACTCCTGCAGGCCGGCAATGGTTCCCGCGTCGGCCTTCGGAAGCAAGCAAAGCTGTCCGGTACGGTAAAATTTGAATTAATTTGGAATGATTGGGGAAGGCCGCCATCGGTGCTTGCCCCTTGATTTTTGGCCCTCAAACCTCGATATCGGGCGCAAATCCAAACCAATCCGAATGACGGGAAACGGCGATGAGCGACCAGGCAAAAGACGAACGCGCGCCCGAGGAAATTGAAGCCGATCAGGCTTCCGGCGAGCGTGCGGAAGGCGGCGTCGACGGCGACTATGAAGCGCTTGTGCGGCTGCTGAAGGAAAACGAGGAACTGAAGGACCGGGCGCTTCGCATAGCAGCCGAAATGGAGAATCTGCGTCGCCGCACGGCGCGCGACGTGCATGACGCGCGCACTTACGCGGTGGCCAATTTCGCGCGCGACATGCTGTCGGTGTCGGACAATCTGCGCCGCGCGCTCGATGCCATTCCGGCAGAGGCCAAGGCCTCCGGCGATGCCGGCTTCAAGGCGCTGATCGAGGGCGTCGACCTCACCGAGCGCGCCATGCTGTCGGCGCTTGAGCGGCACGGCGTGAAGAAGCTTGCGCCGGAAGGCGAGAAGTTCGACCCGAACTTCCACCAGGCGATGTTCGAGGTGCCCAACCCCGACGTTCCGGCCGGCACCGTCGTCCAGGTCGTGCAGCCCGGCTACTCGATCGGCGAGCGCGTGCTGCGACCGGCGATGGTCGGCGTCTCCAAGGGCGGCCCGAAGGCCGCCGCGGCCGAGGCGCCGGTCGAGCCGGGCCCGGTGAACGAGCAGGCCGAGAAGGATGCGTAAGTGGAGTGAGTAGGGAATAGCGAGTAGGGAGTAGGGAAGCCGGTACCAATCGCACGGCTTCGTGTTATTCACTGCTACTCACTATTCGCTACTCACTATTCGCTCACCATGAATCCCATCGAGCTGCTCGACTATGCCGGCGTCGCCGTCTTCGCGGCGACGGGCGCGCTTGCCGCGTCGCGCAAAGAGCTCGACATCATCGGCTTCCTGTTTCTGGCCAGCGTCACCGGCATCGGCGGCGGGACGTTGCGCGACGTCATCCTCAACCTGCCGGTGTTCTGGGTCGCCAACAGCGGCTATGTGCTGATCTGCACCGTTGTCGCGGTGCTTGTCTTCTTCAGCGCCCATCGCGTCGAATCCCGCTACAAACTGCTGCTCTGGCTCGATGCGATCGGGCTTGCCGCTTTCGCGGTGATGGGGGCCGCAAAGGGCCTGGCGATCACCGGCTCGCCGGTCGTGTCCGTCATCACCGGGGTGCTCACCGCGACCTTCGGCGGCATATTGCGCGACCTGCTCGCCGGCGAGCCCTCCGTGCTGCTGAGACCCGAAATCTATGTCACGGCGGCGCTCGCGGGTGCCGCTCTCTTCACGCTTTGCGATCTTGCCGGACTGCCGGCGCTCGTCTCCAGCCTGCTCGGCTTCGCGGCGGCTTTCCTGGTGCGCGGCGGAGCGCTCAAATTCGGCTGGTCGTTCCCGGCCTATAAGAGCCGGCCCGGGCGAAGGCCGGAGGATATTCCGTGAGGGAGTGAATAGTGAATAGTGAATAGTGAGTAGTGAGTAGTGAATAGTGAATAGTGAATAGTGAATAGTGAGAAGATCTCGGTGCGGTGAATCAGCTCCGCTGGCTACTACCATTCACCATTCACTGAAATCACGCCGCGAAACGCTGTCCCTCGCCGCCATAGTAGTTGACGTAGCGGGCACCGATTTCCTTGACCGGCATGACGACGAAGACATCGACCGTGGAAAATTCGCGGTCGATGACGCAGCCGTCGCCGATGCGGGCGCCGACGCGCAGATAGCCCTTGACCAGCGGCGGCATGGCGGCGATCGCCGCCTTGGCGTTGACCGCCTCGATCGGCATCAGGTCCATCGAGCAGTAGCGGCCGGCCACCGCCCGGACATCCCAGGCCTTGTCGGTGCGGCAATGATGGGCGAGATAGGTAAGCGCCTCGGCATGCGCGGCCGGCACGGTGCCGTGGAAGGAGGCGCAACCGGTCATCACGCCGATGCCATAGTGGTTGATATAGGCCCAGATGCCTTGCCAGAGCGCCTCGATGGTCCGCTTGGAGCGGTATTCCGGCAGCACGCAGGAGCGGCCGAGCTCGAGGAAGCGCTGGCCCGGATGGCGCGCGACCAGCTTGGTCAGCTCGAATTCGCCCTCGGAGTAGAAGCCGCCCGCGGCCGTGGCGATCTCCTGCCGCAGCAGGCGATAGGTGCCTACGATGCGGCGATGCTCCGGGCCGGGAAGCGAGGTGTCGAGCACCAGGAGATGGTCGCAGAGCGGGTCGAAACGGTCGGCATCGCGGCGGTCCTGCGCCTGAAACAGATCCTTCCTCGCGCCAAGCTCGTCATAGAATACCCGATAGCGCACTTCCTGGGCGGCGGCGATCTCGGCCTCGTTGCGGGCGAGCCGCACTTCAAGGTTGCCGATACGGCCCAGCGGTGCGC
Source organism: Mesorhizobium silamurunense (assembly GCF_014843825.1). GTDB lineage: Bacteria > Pseudomonadota > Alphaproteobacteria > Rhizobiales > Rhizobiaceae > Mesorhizobium > Mesorhizobium silamurunense. The sequence goes on along the minus strand of NZ_JHQR01000209.1, from coordinate 858 downwards.
CGCTTGCGACGGCGTCGACAGCACGCGCGCCGAGCAGGGCGCTGGCGTTCGGCCGAGTATCGCATTCAGGCATGACTGTATGCACGAGTGATTCTCCTTCGAGCCATCCCTCTTGGCACGGGGATACGGTGTAGGTGCAACAGGATTGTGACAGTACCGTGATACGGCGAGCCCGGCAATACTTCGTCGGCTGGGCAATACCCTCAACCGGCTATCTTATCGCTGCGAAAGCCAAGCAATCCAAGGCGTTCGGGAAAGCTTAAAAAATTCGTTACGCAGCAGCTTGGCTCTCGACCGCCTGGACGAGCGCATCGGGGTCGAGAGGCTTGGTGACGAAGCCGCTGGCGCCATGGGCCAGCACGGTGTGGCGCGTCTTTTCCTGGCTGTCGGCCGAAAGCACCATGATCGGGATCGGCGGCACGGCAAGCGCTTCCTCATGGCGGCGGATGGCGGCGATCGCGTCCAACCCGTCCATCACCGGCATGTGCAGGTCCATCAGGACGACGTCGAAACGATGCTTGAGGCCGGCATCGGTGACGGCTTCGACCGCGGCCTTGCCGTTGCCGACGATCTTGACGCGATGTCCGGCCTTGAGAAGCGTGGCGCGGGCAAGCATCGCGTTGATGTCATTGTCCTCGGCGATCAGCACGGACAGGCCCTGGTCGCGGCGGCGGACGGACACGGCGCCACGCGGTTGCGGCTGCGGCTCGGCGGGTGCCGGCACATGGCTGGTCAACAGCACGCGCAGCAGCGTTTCGCCGCGCACCGGCCGGGCGAGGAACGTCGCGTAGCCGTTGGCGCGGAATTCGCCGAGCATGCCGCGATCGGCGGGGGCAATCAGGGGGACGGCCCCCCCGC
>NZ_JHQR01000206.1 GCF_014843825.1 Mesorhizobium silamurunense | reverse complement strand
GGCCGCCCGCCGCTCAAGGCGCTGTGGGCGACGACGATCCGGCTGTCGGCGCCGGGTGCTGCGGCCGGCATGGCGATGGTGGCGCTCGGCATCACCAACGAGCTGACCGCCACCCAGATGCTGGCGCCTAACGGCACCCGCACGCTGGCGATGGCGTTCTGGTCCTACAGCGGCGAGATCGACTACGCCTCGGCCGCGCCCTACGCCTTGATCATGGTTGCGATGTCGCGCTGGGTGCTCTACGTCCAGTCAAAGCGGATGGCCGGCCGATGAGCTTCCTCGAACTCAGCGGCGTGACGAAACACTATGGCCCGGTGGCGGCGCTCGCCGGCGTCGACCTCACTGTCGAAGGCGGCAGCCGCACCGCGATCGTCGGACCCTCCGGCTGCGGCAAGACCACCTTGCTGAGGCTGATCGCCGGCTTCGAGGCGCCTGATCGTGGCCGCATCGCGCTCGACGGCAAGGTGCTTGCCAATGGCGGCGCGGCCGTGCCGGCGCATCGCCGCGGCATCGGCGTGGTCGCGCAGGACGGCGCCCTGTTCCCGCATCTCACCATCGCCGACAATATCGGTTTCGGCATGGCGCGAAACGCCGAGAAGCGCGCCGAGCACATCGTCGAGCTCGCCTATATCGTCGGGCTGGACAAGGCCATCCTGAAGCGCCGTCCGCACGAGCTTTCCGGCGGCCAGCAGCAGCGTGTCGCGCTGGCCCGCGCCATGGCGATGAAACCCCGGCTGATGCTGCTCGATGAGCCGTTCTCGGCGCTCGACACCGGCCTCCGTGCCTCGATGCGCAAGGCGGTAGCCGAGCTTCTGGAGGAAGCCGGGATCACCACCATCCTGGTCACCCACGACCAGGCCGAGGCGCTGTCCTTCGCCAGCCAGGTGGCCGTCATGCGCGACGGCCTGTTCTCGCAGGTCGGCACGCCGCGCGAGCTCTATTTCCAGCCCAAGGACAGGATGGTCGCCGAGTTCCTCGGCGACGCAATCATCGTGCCGGCCAGGATCGCCGGCGGCTTTGCCATCTCGCCGCTCGGCCGCATCGCCGTCGACACCGCAGAGCGGCGCGATGTCGCCCGCATCATGCTCAGGCCCGAGCAGGTGGTCCTCAAGCGAACCTCGCGCGAAGGCATGTCGGGAACGCCGGACATGCTGTTCGGCGAAGTGACGGACTCCGAATTCGCGGGCTCGGTCTGCACCATCGCGGTGCGACTGCTCAACAGCCCCGATCCGCCGGATGCGGCCGCGATCGGCAACACGCCGCTCATCCTGCGCAAGACGGGCATGGATGCGCCGGCGGTCGGCGAGATCGTGCGCCTCACCGTTATCGGCAAGGCGCACGTGTTTGTCTAAAACGGCGGGCTGGCGCGGTTGCTCTACCGTACCCTCTCGCCGGTGGCCGGCGACCAGAGCGGCCAGCTCTCCAGGAAATCATGGCTGTGCACGATGACGCGCGGCCCGTCGATCAGGATGATCGAATAGGCGGGCGGCGCCTGCTCGACCACCTCGTCGCCCACCAGGTCGAGCATGAAGCGGGCATGCAGGCCGCGCTGAGCCGAGAACGGAATGCCCGCGACCGTGCCGGCGATGTCGCGATGGACGTGGCCGAAGAAGATGTAGCGGACATTGCCGTGGCGGGTGAGCATGTCGAGCAGCCGCTGCGGCTGTTCGAGGCCGAGCGGATCGAGCAGCGCGAGACCGAGCTCGACCGGCGGATGATGCAGGAACAGATAGGCTGACCGGCCCTCCGCTTCGGCAAGCCGCGTGTCCAGCCACGCAAGCCGGTCGTCGCACAGTTCTCCCGTGACGCGGCCTTCGGCCAGGCTGTCGATGAACACCAGCCGCCCCTCGGGCGTATCGAAGACCGACTGCGCGAAGCCGTTGCCATCGGTTCCGTTTTCCGGAAAGGCGGCAATGAGGTTGGCACGGCGGTCGTGGTTTCCGGGCAGCAGCCGGTAGGGCACTAAGAGCCGGCTGAGCGCGGATCTCAGGTCGGCATAGCTTTCCGTATCGCCGGACTCGGTCAGATCGCCGGTAAAGACGCAGAGCGCCGCATCGCCATTACGGGCATTGATATGGTCGATGCAGCGGTCGAGCCGCTCATGCAGATTCGCGCCGAAGCGGACCTCTCCCCGACGGCCGAGATGGACGTCGGTAACCTGGATGATCTTCATTCCATGAACCCTCAATCAATCTTGCAAAAGCAGCCGGCCGCTTACAGTGCCGGCTCTGGCACCGAAGCCTTGAACACGTCGAGCCGGCTTCCGGTCTCCGACGAGAAGAAATGCAGGTCGCTCTCGGCGAATTGCAGTCCGATCGCGCTGCCTGGCTCGGGATGGACGGTCTCGGAGGTCACCACCGAGAACGGCGCTCCGTCGAGATCGACATAGACGACCCGGCCGGCGCCAAGCTCTTCGACCAGATCGACCGTTGCGGCGAGCGCGCCGGGCGTACCCGGCGCCACCATGCGCACGGCCTCGGGCCGGATGCCGACCGCGACTTTCGAGCCCACGGGGAGGCCCGCGCGGGAAACCGCTAGCCGCCGGCTGCCGCCCAGAAGCGATAGTCCTTCGAGCGTGACCGTGCCTTCGAGCATGTTCATGGCCGGCGCGCCGACGAAGGTCGCCACGAAGCGGCTCGCCGGCCGGCTGTAGACTTGCGCCGGCGTGCCGACCTGCTCGACGCGGCCGCCATTCATCACCACCAGCCGGTCGGCCAGCGTCATCGCCTCGACCTGGTCGTGCGTGACGAAAACGGAGGTGGCGCTGAGCCGCCGGTGAAGTTTGCGGATTTCCGAGCGCATCTGCACGCGCAATTTGGCGTCGAGGTTGGAGAGCGGCTCGTCGAAGAGGAAGACCTTGGGCTCGCGGATCATGGCCCGACCCATGGCGACGCGCTGGCGCTGGCCGCCGGAGAGCGCCATCGGCTTGCGGTCGAGCAGATGCTCGAGCTCCAGGATGCGGGCGACGGCCTGGATGCGCTGGACGCGTTCGGCTGCGGGAACGCCGGCCACCTTCAGCGAATAGCCGATGTTCTGGGCGACGCTCATATGCGGATAGAGCGCGTAGTTCTGGAACACCATGGCGCAGCCGCGCTCGCGCGGCTCGAGCTTGTTGACCACGGCGCCGTCGATGGCGATCGTGCCGTCGGAGATCTCCTCCAGCCCCGCGATCATGCGAAGCAGCGTGGACTTGCCGCAGCCCGACGGCCCGAGGATGACGACGAACTCGCCGGATGCGATGTCGAGATTGACGCCATGCACGACCTCAATCTTGGCATAGCTTTTCCTAACATCGCGGATGGTGATGGAGGCCATTTTATCGTCTCCCTATTTTTCGGTGGCGATCAGGCCGCGCACGAACCAGCGCTGCATCAGCACCACGACGATCAGCGGCGGCAGCATGACGATCAACGTGCCGGCCATGGCGATATGCCATTCCGGCGCGCCGCCGACATTGGGAATGAGCTGCTTGAGCTCGGTCACCGCCGTCGCATGTGACCGATCGGTGGTGATGAGCAGCGGCCACAGATACTGGTTCCAGGCCCACAGGAACATGATGGTGCCGAGCGCGGCCATGTTGTTGCGCGACAGCGGCAAGAGGATGTCGATGAAGAAGCGCAGCGCGCCGGCGCCGTCCATGCGCGCGGCTTCCGTCAATTCGTCCGGCACCGTCAGGAAGAACTGGCGGTAGAGGAAAGTGCCGGTGGCGGTGGCGATCAGCGGCATGATCAGGCCGGTGTAGGAATTGAGCAGCCCGAGGCTGAGCGAGACCTGCACGCCGGAGATCTTCTCGATCAGCCAGCTGATCCCGGTCACGTCCATGATCGCCTGATAGGGCGACAGCACGTTGGCGACCACGGCGTAGGTCGGCACGATGCGCACTTCGAGCGGCAGCATCAACGTGACGAAGATCAACCAGAAGATCAGCATCCGCCCGGGATAGCGGAAATAGACGATCGAGAAGGCGGTGAGCGCCGAGATGATCACTTTGCCGGCGGCGACGCCGGCCGCCATGACGAAGCTATTGAAGAGCTTCGGGCCGAGGTCGGCCGTCGTCCAGGCGGTCTTGATGTTGACCCAGAAATCGCTGCCCGGCAGCAGCGACATCGGCACGTCATTGACGTCCTTCAGATTGTGCGAGGCGGCGATCGCCACGATGACGAACGGCGCCACGCAAAATACGAAGCCGACGAACAGGATGAGATGCGTGAAGAAGTTGAGGATCGGGGTGCGCTCGACCATGGCCGCCTCAGCGATAGTGCACGCGCCGCTCGATGAAGCGGAATTGGAAGATGGTGAGCACGATGATGAGCAGCATCAGGATGATGCTCTGCGCGGCGGCGCCGGAATAATCGAGGCCTTTGAAGCCGTCGGAATAGATCTTGTAGACCATCAGGTTGGTGGCGTTCGCCGGGCCGCCGGCAGTCATGATGTCGACGATGCCGAAGGAGTCCTGGAAGCTCTCGGTGATGTTGATGACCAGGAGGAAGAAGATCGTCGGCGTGATCAGTGGGAACTGGATGTCCCAGAAGCGGCGGATGACGCCTGACCCGTCCATCGCCGCCGCCTCGATCAGCGAGCGCGGGATGGCCTGCAGCGCGGCGAGGAAGAAGATGAAATTATAGCCGACATATTTCCACGAGAAGGCGATGATGACGGAAGCCATGGCGTCGGCGCCGTTGAGGCCGGGATCCCAGAAGCCCGGCCAGACCTTGTTGACGGCGGCCATGAAGCCGGCCTCGGGCGCCAGGATGAAACGGAATGCCATCGCAAGCGCCGGCGCTGCGATGCCATAGGGCCAGATCAGCACGACGCGGTAGAGACGTGAGCCGGCAAGCTGGCGGTCGGTCAAGGTGGCGAGCACCAGCGCGATGAGCATGGCAAGCCCCGTGCTGATCCCGGCAAAGACAAGGCTGGCGGTGATCGAATTCCAGTAGTCGGCATTGGCGAGGATCGAGCGGAAATTGTCGAGGCCGACCCAGATGTTGCCGCCGCCCCAGGGCTGCTGCAGCGTCAGCGACCAGTAGACCGCCTGCCCGGCCGGCCAGTAGAAAAAGGTGAAGATCAGGATGAGCTGCGGCACCGCGAACAGGATGCCGATCGTCCATTTGCCGAAAGTGACGCGTTTTTCCATCGATCCGCCGAAGCCGTCGAGCGGCTAGCCTGATAAGAAACGGCCGCCCGCCAATTGAAGCATGATCCCGAAAAGTGGCAACCGGTTTTCGGAGAAGATCATGCTCAACAAGAATCGGCGAGCGGCCACGAATTGTCGAGGCTTAGGGAAGCGTCTTGTTCGGGTAGGTCTGCTGGAAGCGGTCGAGGATGGCGTCGCCGTTCTTGACCAGCGCGTCGATGCCGTCCTGCACGCTCTCCTTGTTGGCGAAGATCGCCTGCATCTGCGTGCCGAACTCGGCGCGGATCTGGGTGAAGTTGCCGAGCCGGATGCCGCGGGTGATCTCGGTCGGCTCCGAGGCGGTCAGGCTGGCGATCGCCACTTCACGGCCCTTATAGGGCGCCTTGTCGTAGAAGCCGCTGGACTTCATGTATTCGAAGCCCGACTTCGTCACCGGAATATAGCCGGTGTTGGTCGACCAGAACAAAGCGGTCTTGGGGTCGTGGATGAAGTTGAGGAAGGCCGCGGCACCTTTGTACTCCGCCTCCGACTTGCCGGACAGCACCCACAGCGAAGCGCCGCCGACCAGCGAGTTCTTGCGCTCGGTGCCGGCATAGACCGGCAGCTCGGCGACATCCCAGTTCATGCCTTCCTTCTGGGTCTTGCCGACCGTGCCGTGATCGCCGACCGAGGTCATGATGACCTGGCAGGTGCCGGTGGCGAAGGCCTGCACCATATCCTGGCCGAGGTCCTTCGACTTGATCTTGATCAGGCCGTCGTCATACCACTTCTTGAGATCGGTGACATACTGGACGAACGTGGTCTTGTTCATTTCCAGGCGGGCGTCGAGGCCGTCATAGCCGTTGTTCTTGGTGGCGATCGGCTGATTGTGGATGGCAGAGAACTGCTCCATCAGCTGCCAGCTCTCGTTGCCGGAGATGTTGATCGCCATCGGGCAATCATAGCCGGCGTCCTTCAGCGCCTTGACGTCGGCGCCGACGTCTTCCCAGGTCTTCGGCGCTTCGGTCTTGCCGATCTTGGCGAAGGCGTCCTTGTTCCAGTACATCAGCGCCGTCGACGAGTTGAACGGGAAGGACAGCATCTCGCCCTTCGACGTCGCATAGTAGCGGGCGATGCCGGGGAAAAAGTCGCTGTAGTCGATCTTGTAGCCGTTCTCTTCCATCAGCTTGTCGGCGGGCTTGTAAGCGCCCGACAGCATCATGGTGGCGGTGCCGACGTCATAGACCTGGACGACGGTGGGCTGCTTGCCGGCGCGGAAGGCGGCGATCGTGTTCTGTAGCGTGGCGTCGTAATTGCCCTGGCTGGTGCAGACCACTTCGTAGTCGGACTGCGAGGCGTTGAAGTTCTTGCAGAGCGTATCGACGACGCGCGCCAGATCGCCCGACAGGCCGAACCAGAAATCGAATTTGACCGGCTCCGCAGACGCAGGAGCCGCGAGCGCAGTGCTGAGCGCGCCGGCGGCAAGGGCAGCAAGGCCCCGCTTGATGATGGTCATGGTTTTTCCCTCTTGAGTGGCAGTTTCACAAGGTTTTGCGCAAGTCCTTGCCCGCTCTCTTAGAGAAGGTATGTGACAGTTCTGTTGTGGGCTTTGCGGCCTGTGGACAGCCAGTCTCTCCTCCCCCTCGGCGGTCGCGCCGGCATGAAATCGTCATATCGGCGGTCTAGCAAGCTAGGGCGCTTAAGAGCAGCGTAAAGACCTTCTTGGTTAACCGGCTAAATTTTGGCGAACGCCATGCTTGTCCCGCAACTGACCCATGTGCCGATCGCCGACCGCCTGGCGATGCGGGAAGGTCCACGCGACAGCGCCACCCATATGCGCCACGCGGCCGCCATTCCGGCATTGGGCGAAATCGAGATCGGCGGCAGGACCTCCCGCGACGGCGCCGGTGAAAGCCTGACGGTGATGGCCTGGAACGTCGAGCGGCTTCGCCATGTCGAAGCGATCGCCGCGACGATCGCCGGCCAGGCGCCGGACGTGGTGCTGCTGACGGAGGTCGACAAGGGCATGGCCCGCTCCGGCAATAGCCATCCGCTGAGCCGGCTTGCCGATCGGCTCGGCCATGCCTTTGCCTACGGCGTCGAGTTCGTCGAGCTCGGCGCCGGCAATGCATCGGAGCAGACGGCAGCCGGCAAAGCCGAGAATACGGAAGGCTTTCACGGCAACGCCGTGACCAGTGTTGTCCCGCTCAACCGGCCGTTCCTCATTCGCCTGGATGCCGCCGGCGGCTGGTTCCGGCCCGAGCGCGGCCAGCCACGCATCGGCGGCCGCATGGCGATCGGCGGCCAGGTGCTGCTCGACCAGCGCCGGGTGACGGTCGTCTCGGTGCATCTCGAAAACCGCACCGATCCCGCCGGTCGCGCGGACCAGACACGCCACCTCCTCGACGCT
>NZ_JHQR01000192.1 GCF_014843825.1 Mesorhizobium silamurunense | reverse complement strand
CGATCTTGGCGCCGATCTCCTGGATCGGTTTCTTCTTGGCTGCTCGAGCTATTTCAATATCGGTCTTGAATTCGGCCATGGGTATTGCCTCGAAGATTGGGTTGTCGGGAATGTATGCTGCGGTGCTAGAACTGAGGCCTCGGCAGGTTGCTGGCGAGATAGGCTGAGGTCAGCGTGTTGGCCATCAACAACGCGATCGTCATCGGGCCTACGCCGCCGGGTACGGGTGTTATCGCGCCGGCGTGGTCCGCCGCCTCTGCGTAGGCGACGTCGCCTACCAGGCGGTTCTTGCCATTGCCCTTCTCCGGCGCGGCGATGCGGTTGATGCCCACGTCGATCACAGTGGTGCCTGGCTTCACCCACTCACCCCTGATCATTTCCGGCCGGCCCACCGCCGCCACGAGGATGTCAGCGCCACGACAAAGCTCGGGCAGATTCTTCGTCCGGCTATGGGCAACGGTGACGGTGGCGTTCGCGGCAAGCAGAAGGTTGGCCATCGGCTTGCCAACGATGTTAGAGCGGCCGACGACGACTGCATTGAGACCGGAAAGATCCTTGCCATGCACGCGCTCGATCAGCAGCATCGAGCCGGCAGGCGTGCAGGGTACGAAAGCCGTTTCGAGCTCACCGGTGCCAAGCTTGCCGACATTGACAAAGTGGAAGCCGTCGACGTCCTTCTCCGGCGCAATCGCCTGGATGACCTTGCCCGCATCGATGTGATTTGGAAGTGGCAACTGCACCAGAATGCCATGGATCGTACGATCACGATTCAAGATATCGATAAGATCGATAAGGTAGGCTTCGCTGGTATCGGCGGGCAACGTATGTTGCAGCGAATTGAAACCGCATTCCTTCGCCGTACGCGACTTCGCGGCCACATAAACCTGGCTTGCCGGATCCTCCCCGACGATGATGACCGCAAGACCAGGCGTTACATTCTTGGAAGCAGCCAGGTCGCTGCTCGCGCTTGTGACCTTTGCGATCACATCGGCGGCAACCGCCTTGCCGTCGATCACTTCAGCCATTGCCTTTCTCCGCTCCTGAGAAGAATACGGCGTCGCTTTGCCGTCGAACTTCGAAAATCAAGTTGCAAAACCTTGCAATTATTTGGACTAAAAGTCAACTACCAGGAAAAAAAAATTCATATAAAGAAAAAGATTTGACCTCGTCTGGCTCAATCAGTTGGCGGGCAGCTACGCCAGGCCTTTCACGGATCCAAAAAGAAGCCACCGCCCGGCCTTGCAGGCGGTGACCAAGCAACCGCGGTTCAACGCGGCCGGGAGGAGGGAACGTTTCCCGGTTCAAAGATGGTCAGGCTGTCGCCGATCACAGTACGAAGATCCGGTTGGCGATCAGCACCACGATCACGCCAGCCACCAGCGTCGCGTAGGGCAAGAGTCCGGCCTTCTTGGCTCTGAGATCGGTGGATTTCATGCCGAGATCGTCCAGCATGTGATCGGGGAACTTGCCGCCGTCTTGAATGTAGTGCCGGAAGCAGAATACCGGGAGGATCAGTGCCGCGGTTATCAGGCCGGCCCACAGCGCCATCGGATTCCAAACCTTGGCACCGGCACCCATGAAGATGGCGTTGACATAGGCGAATATCGCCCCGATCCCCAGCAGCCAGGTCGGCGCCTTCCAGGGCCGCTCGATATGGCCGTTGTCGATCCGGTGGATCCAGCCGGCGTTGAGGTTGAGGAAGTTGAAGATGATATAGCCGCAGTTCGACACCGCGAGGATGAAGAAGAAGCTGGTCGCGTCGGCCGAGGCGATGGCCAGCACGATCAGGTTGAAGCAAAGGTCGGTCCACATCGCCCGGGTAGGCGCGCCGTGCTCGTTGACGTGGCTCAGATAGCGCGGCAGCCAGCCATCGACGGAGCCCTGGTAGAGCGTGCGTGAGGAGCCGGCCATTGCCGTCATGATGCAGAGCACCAGCGCCAGGATCATCAGCATCACCAGCAGGCTGTGGATCAGATTGCCGCCGCCGACCATGCCGGCCAACGCGTCGGCGACGCCCGAGCCATCCACGATTGGTGTTGCCAGCATGCCGTTGAGGCCAAGCACGCCCTGGAAGGTGAAGGGCACCAGAATGAACAAAAGCATGCAGAGCAGGCCAGAATAGAAGATCGCCTTGAAGGTGTCGGTGCCGGGGTTCTTAAACTCCGACGTGTAGCAGACGGCGGTCTCGAAGCCATAAGTCGACCATGCCGCGATGAACATGCCGCCGAGCGCCAGCGTCCATCCGGCGATGTTCCATGAGCCTGGGTCGGGCGCGTAGGCGGTGGCCAGCGGGACCAGAGGCGAGAAATTCGCCCAGTCGATCTGGCCGGTGAAGATCGGCACGACGCCGACGATCAGCATCGGGATGATGACGAGCAGGCCGATATACTTCTGCACGCTGGCGGTGCCCAGGATGCCGCGATGCTGGATGGCGAAGATGATCAGCATCAGCAACGCGCCGATGAAGAAGGTCGCGTTCAGTGAGAAACTGACAGGCCCAAGCGTGTGGCTGAAGAGCGACCAGTTGCGGATAGCAGGCGTTGCGGCGGCCGTCACCGCTGCGATAGCGTCGGCCGCACTCGTGCCGGCGTGCGTCCCGATGTAGGCGACCACCTGCGGAGAAGTCTCTGTGAAGACCGGAATCGGCGCCAGCGCATTGAGGATGTAGGCGGCGGCGATGGAACAGCCGAGCGACAGAACCGGCGACCAGGCGAACCAGTTGCACCACACCGACAATGGCGCGATGAACTTCGAATAACGCAGCCAGGCGGTTGCGCCATAGACCGAAGCGCCGCCAGATTTGTTGGGAAAAAGACCGGCGATTTCAGCGTATGTGAACGACTGCAGGAAACCCATGATCATGGACACGGTCCAGATCAGGAAGGCCAGCTTGCCAGTCGTTCCAGCAATGCCGCCGATCGAGAACAGAACGAGGGCGGGGACGCCGCTTGCCACCCAGAAGGCGCCTCGCCAGTCAATGCTTCTATGCAACTGCCCCGCGGTTCCCTCCGCGTAAGTGTCCGATAAAGCGCTCATGGCTTTTTCATCCCATTGTTTGAGGTTGAGTGTTCCTGCGATCCGGCTTCCCTTTGCCGGTTATTTTGTTTCCTACCAGGCTTGTTTTTTTCACTTCAATAAAGATTGTTAACGATCCTCGATGTCGTCAAGCGCTTCCTACCCCTTTCCCAAGATCGTTGACCAGCGTCAGTGCGACACGGCGGAATGCCTGGCGCATCTTGTCTACCTGCGGGCCTGAAAGCCGCATTTCGGCGATGGCACGATCCATGAGAGCCAGCCAGTCCTCGGCGTCGCCCGCCGAGATCGGCACATGCGCGTGCATGAGACGGACGTCCATGTGCCCGTGCTTTTCCAGATAGTGACGACGCCCGCCGAGAAAGCCGCACAGAAAGTTGAACTGTTCCTCGCGGGCATGGTCGACGCCGTGTCCGCGAAAATGCAGTCGCAGCAACGGCTCTCCGCGAGGATCGGCCTCGATCAGGTCGTAGAAGCAGTCGACCAGACCGCGCAAAACCGTTTCGCCGCCGATCTGCGCAAGAAGAGTTTCCTTGGCTACTATTGGTTCCATATGCGTCAGGACTGCGGACGGGTTTTCTTGGGATCATAGTGCGATAGCGGGACGATCGTGGCCGGCAGCCGCTTCTGGTGGCCGTCGAGCTTGCCGATCTCGACCTGCGTGCCGACATCGGCATGGGCCACGTCGATGCGCGCCAACGCAATATTCTTGCCGAGGATCGGCGAACGCGTTGACGATGTGACCTCGCCGATCTGCGCGCGCCCGAGATGGATGCAGTCGCCATGGCCGACCGCGACGGCTCCTTCGATGTCAAGCCCGACCATCTTGCGCGATGGATGCTCCTTGCGCCGGATCAGCGCGTCGCGCCCGATGAAATCGTCGGCCTTGGACTTGAGCGGCACGGTGAAGCCGATGCCCGCCTCGAACGGATCGGTCTGATCAGAGAAGTCATAGCCGGCGAAGATCAATCCGGCCTCGATACGAACCATGTCGAGGGCGGCCAGGCCCATGGGCGTCAATCCGTGTGCCGGCCCCTCGGCCCAGATCGCGTCGAAGACCTCGCCCGCGTGCTTGGGGTGGCACCAGACCTCGTAGCCCAACTCGCCCGTGTAGCCGGTACGCGACAGCACGACAGGTAGGCCCTGGTCATCACCGATGCGGCCAACGGTGAAACGGAACCAGCCGAGTTCGGCGATCGATGGCTGATGCGGCGGCGTCCAGATTACCTTCTTCAGTAGCTCGCGGCTCTCCGGCCCTTGCACGGCAATGTTGTGCAATTGGTCGGTGGAACTGCGGACCAAGACGTTGAGGCCGAGCTTTTCCGCCTGTTCGCGCAGCCATATGCCCGAATACTCGTCGCCGCCGACCCACCGGAAATTGTCCTGACCGAGACGGAACAACGTGCCGTCGTCAATCATTCCGCCATGCTCGTAGCACATGGCGGTATAAACGATCTGGCCGACCGCCAGCTTCTTCACGTCGCGCGTCAGCGTGTACTGGAGCAGCGCTTCCGAGTCCGGTCCCGTCACCTCGAACTTGCGCAGGGCGGAAAGGTCCATCAGCACCGACTTCTGCCGGCAAGCCCAGTACTCGTCGATCGGCCCGGCTTCTGCGTAGCTGTTGGCCAGCCAGTAGCCGCGATACTCCACGAAGTTGCGGGTCAGCTTGGACAGGCGGTCGTGAAACCCAGTTTCCTTGGTCATCTTTGGCTCCGAATCGGGAGTGGCGCGGATCGCCACGGCGCGTTGGAATTTCTCGGCTCCTGAATAGGTGCGCACATGGATGTCGGTCGGATTCCAGCCATTGGCCGCCGTCGTGTCGTCAGGGCAGGCGGAGTTGACGCAGACGAGGTCGGTCAGCGCCCGCAAGAGCACGTAGTCGCCCGGCCGCGACCACGGCTCGTCGGCATACATGACGCCATGCGCGTCGACCCCGGTATTGAAGAAGAAGTTGGCCGCCATCCAGCCGCCGCGCGGACCGACGCCGTATGAGCCGAGCGCCTTGTTGAAGTTTTCCGTGCAGTTGATGTGGCCGGGATAGCCGATGTCGTCATAATATTTCGCATAGCACGCCAGCGAGAAGGCGTCGTGGCGACCGCAAGTGTCCTGCACGACCTCGACCAGCGGCAAGAAGTCCTGATCATAGTACTTCGAATGCAGGCCGGGCAACGGATAGGCATGCCCCATCGCGCTGCGCGTGGCGGTGACGTCGAGCGCATGCTCCTTTCCATTGTCCAATTTGCGCGCCGAGAAGCACTGGAAATCGGTGCATTGGCGTCCGTCGACATCGATGATCTGAATGTAGTCCCCGGCTTTGACGAAATAGGCCTCTGCCGTCGACGAGTGCACGCGAAGATCGAGAACCGGATCGGCAAGCGGATCTGGCAAATCCCGGGAGGTCTCACGCAAGCGCACCGTCGCGCGCCGCACAAGGACGGTCAGCGGCGTCGCAGTCTTCTGGTCGTCCGGCGCCATGTCGGTTCCTGGCGCGGCGATGACGAGCCAGCCGCCGCGCTGGACGGTCAGCTCGACTTTGGTCTTCGGTGGCGTTGTCCCGTCGAAGAAGCGCACCCCGCCCGCCGCGGCGAGGTCGATACCACGGATCTCCAGCGCCTTGCGCAGCCGTTGCAGGCTGCCGTCCTGACTGGTCAGCAGCGCCTTCAAACCCGCAGCATCCGAGTTCGGACCATGGCCGACGATGCGGGCGTCAATGCTGCCCGACGCGTCGGCCACGACGACCTCGCAGCTTTGGCCGCCCTCATCATTCGTTACGGTGATGCTGTCGCCTGCCGCAATGTCGATCAACATCGCTCCGGCGCCGCCAACGATGTAGCGCTCGGTGCCGGCCGGCAAGGTCAATCCTGCGGGGCGGACGATGCGGCTCGCCTGCGGCGGTCCACCGCGGACGGGAGGGTAGATCGTGTTCAGCATCGTTACCTCCTCGCTGAGGCTGGGGCTCAGCTGCTTCGGCGGCTACGCCGTCATCGACAACCTGTGTTGGGGTACCTCGGTGCAGTTCAGTCCCAGCAGCGCCGGGTCCATCAGGTCGGCGTGCCCGTGCGCACGGGCGGCCAATCGGGTCTGATGCGGAGCGCATCCGTAGGCTTCGCGATAGACTTTGGAGAAGTGCGATGGCGAGATGAAACCGCAAGCCACCGCAACTTCCACGACCGGCAAGTTTGTGCTCACAAGAAGCAGCTGGGCACGCTCCAGACGCAGTTCCATGTAGTATCGGTTCGGTGAGCGCCCCAACTCTCTGTCGAAAAGCCTTTCGATCTGCCGGCGCGATATTCCGCTTAACGCCACAAGATCGTCGACCGGCATAGGATCATCCAAGCTTGCCTCCATCAGGCCGATGACCTTCATCACTGCCTTGTGGTTGAGCTTGACACGAGAATGGAGGGGCAGGCGCTGTCGCTCCCCGGCTGAACGCATACGGTATGCAATGGCTTTTTCGCAGACGCGGTTGACGATGACTGAACCATGGTCACGTTCAACCAAGTTCAGGAACATGTCGAAAGGTGCATCCCCGCCCGAGCAGGTATGCAGATCTCCATCATGTTCAAAGGCCGTCTGGGTAGACTCTATCCCCGGAAACTGCTCGCAAAATAGCGGAAGCTGCTCCCAGTGAACGGCGCACCGGCGCCCGTCGGCCAACCCAGCCCGCGCGACAACGAGGGTGCCACTGCCGATGCAAACGAGGGGGATGCGGCGCATGCGGCATTCCCTTAGCCAGGCATCGAGTTGCCTGTTTTGGCGCGGGATGGCGCTGCCGCCGCAAATCACCGCGGCCGACGTCAAATTTGATTTTTGGGTTCTCTCGCGTTCATCTCTCAACGTGGAGTCGATGCCGACCGTCATTCGGCAACTCGACATCACGGGTTGCCCGTCTTCAGATATGACTCGCCAGCTGTAGACGTTTTCCCCGATTGCTTCGTTGGCTAACCGCAGTACTTCCACCGCGCAAGAGAACGCCTGAAGCGAGAAGCCAGGCAAGAGGTAGAAACTAAACGACCTATGCGCGGTCTGTGCAGTCGGCATCCTGGCTCCTCCTCATTTTTGCCCTGCTCAGCGTACGGCTGAACAAGGCCAGTCTCGTCATCTGCCCGGAACTGTTCTGAACGCGGCAAGGGGGAGTGAACGGTCCGTAGGGCTCCCGGAAAAGTCGCTGGGCAACGCAAGCTCAGTTGCGCAGATAACTCTGCATCGTATCGTCCAGCGCATCTTTCCACGGCGTGTGATGCTGCGGCGCCATGGTACCGGTCATAACCGATTTGTAGCTGTTGTCGCGGAAGCCCATGATGTCCTTGATCTTGTGCTTCTTCCATTGGAAGAAAGCCTCGTCGGCGCCGTCCACGTCGAAGCTTGGATAGTCGGTCTCGGCGATCAGCTCCTTGATATAGCTGCCCTGGTAGCGGATCGCGTCATAGCTGTCGTCTCCTGCATCCTCGGCCGCCACCCGCTTTTCCACGTCGGCGATCAGCTCGTTCTTGGACGCAGGCAGCTTAATCCTGCCGAGGACAACATCGCGCGCCCACCAAGCCTGCGCATCGAACATGTTGAAGGTATACCACTGGTCCTGCATGCCGAGATAAAACAGCGCCGGATTGTGGACGTAGACGACGCCCTTGTAGAGGTCAGCCGTGGCCAACCTGTTCGCTGTGCGAAGCCGCAAGTCGTCGGACATGAACGGGAAATGGTGCTTGTAGCCGGTGCAGAGGATGATCGCGTTGACGGTCGCCGTCGAGCCATCCTTGAAGGTTGCGACGTTACCCTCGACCTTGGTCAGCAGAGGCACCTCTTTCCAGTTGGCCGGCCATTTGAAGCCCATGGCCTCCGTGCGGTGGCTGACCGTGACCGACTTGCAACCGTACTTCCAGCACTGAGAACCGATATCCTCGGCCGAGTAGCTGGTTCCGATGATCAGTATGTCCTGACCGACAAATTCTCGTGCGTCGCGGAAGTCGTGAGCATGGAGGATACGGCCATTGAATGTCTCGAATCCGGGGAATTCCGGAACGTTTGGGGTCGAGAAATGGCCCGACGCGACGATCACGTGGTCGAACTCTTCCGAGTAGGATCGGTCATTGGGAAGATCGTGCACACGCACGGTGAACTTGCGGGTCTCAGCGCTCCAGGTCACATGCCTGACAACGGTTGAAAAACGGATCCACGGGCGGACGCCGGCCTTCTTCACGCGACCTTCGATGTAATCAAACAACACGGCCCGGGGCGGATAGGAGGCAATCTGCTTGCCGAAGTGCTCCTCGAAGGAATAGTCCGCGAATTCGAGACCCTCCTTGGGGCCGTTGGACCATAGGTAGCGATACATCGAGCCATGCACCGGCTCGCCAAATTCGTCCAGGCCCGTGCGCCATGTGTAATTCCACAACCCTCCCCAGTTCCTTTGCTTTTCAAAGCAGACGATTTCGGGGATCTCCGCGCCTTTCTGCGCCGCGGACGCAAAGGCGCGCAGCTGAGCCAAGCCGGACGGACCGGCACCGATGACGGCAATCCGTTTCTTCATCATGATTCTCCCATTTGGTCTGAACCGGTTTGTGATAGATTGGTTCTTTTGGTTCAAACCAGTTATGATCGAAACGGCAAACATGTCAACTAATATTCATGGAAGGAAAATCAATTTGCGCCAGAATCGGCCTCGCTTTATGAACGGTCGGTAAGGAGCCGCCATGAACGCCACCAGCCTAGTGCAACGACTTGCAGTGAACGCCCAGGTCAAACGGCTGGGAGTCGGTGCACAACGTGTGGTCAAAGTAGGCTTTCTAGGGCCGCTCAGCGGGCCTGTCCGCTCTTGGGGGCTGCCGGGATTGAACGGCTGCCGCATCTGGGTGGACTGGATTAATCGCACGGGCGGAATGCTCATCGGAGGGACGCGGCACAACGTCCAACTATTGGCCGAGGACTGCGGCTATATTCCCGATCGGGCGGCGGAAGGGGCTCGGCGCCTCGTGCAGGATCACGGGGTAGGGCTGCTGATGATGCACGGAGGCGACACGTTCCGTCCGATCCAGGACTATCTCATGTCGCGCAAGATCCTGACCTCGACGCTGCTGCCGAGCGATCTTTCGCCCGACACACCGTACCTGATCGCGCCGAGCGAGATCCATCCCCTCTACAACGTCACGGCAGTCGAATGGCTTGCACGCAACCGCCCCGACCTGCGCCGCGTGGCGATGTGCAGCCAGACGGATGCGCTAGGCCTGCCTTCGCTGGCTACCTATCGGGCTGCCTTTGCAGCCGAGGGGATCGCGTCGGTGGGCGAGATCCGCTACGCGCCGGAGGCTACGAACGCCGACGAAATACTGCGCGCAATGCTGGCCGGCAGTCCCGACATTTTGTGTTGGTGCACGAGCTATGAGCCAATGGTTCACGCGCTGACTGAGGCTGCTTTCCGGTCGGGATTTCGGGGCCAGATCATTTCATGTACTGCCGACTATTATCGGCGGCTGGTCGACCGGACATCGATCGATTTCATGGAGGGCTTTTTGTTCCAGTTCCCGGACTTCGACGATCCAGAGCTCCGCGACAAGGCCTTCTTCTTCAATCGCCCGGCCGAGTTCTTCGCGGAGTACAATCGGCGTTTCCCGGACAGCTGGAGCGCGGTTTCCTGGGAATACGTTGCCACGCTCGACCTTTGGCATGCGGCGGTCGAGAAAGCTGGAACGGCAGCGCCTGTCTCCGTTCTCGCAGCGATGAAGCATGGCGGGCTCGGCGAACATGCGTTCGGAATGGCGAAATGGGCGGGCTCGGAACTGTTCGGGAATGACAACGCTCTGATCGGCGACTGGCCCGTCGTACGCATTACGAATGGCCACGCGCGTATCGTAGCCTTTGGGTCAGTCCCGACTTGGCTGCAGAGGCACGGCGCCCGGTTGCGCGACGAAATGCGCGCGCTTGGGCTGATGTGGGACCAGCGCCATTCCAGTGTGTCCGGAGAGCTGCGCATCGCCGCCGGATCGGACTGACCGAGGCTCAATCTTCTTGTAGAAGCAGCTTTTGCTCCTCAATCAGCAGCAGCTTGGTGAATTCGACCGCACTCTCGATATCCCGGGCGATGATCGCGTTGAGCAGCGTGTTGTAACGGCGCTGGTAGTCCTGTATTCGCCTGGGTGTCAGATGCCGCCGGTTGAGGGCGGCGCGGAAGCTCTGGCGGCGAGCCTGGATCAACAGATCGTAGCATGATGTCAGCAGCGGATTTCCCGCGCCGCGGGCTACCTGACGGTGGAATTCTTCCTCGAGCCGGGCGAATTCCGCCGCGTCGGTTTGAACCCCTTCCATGGCGGACAACGTCTCGCTCAGTCCTTCAATGGCACGCGGCGACATGTTGATGATGGCGAGCCTCATCATGTCGGGTTCGATTATTCCGCGCATCACCAAGAGGTCGAGCGGGCTCGTCTCGGCAGCAACACCTCCGGTTGCGTCATCCGGGGCTGCCTGACCCTTCACGAAGCTCCCGCTCCCGGCACGCCGGCGTATGAAGCCATGTTTCTCAAGTATGTCCAGCGCTTCGCGAACCGTGTTCCGGGCGACGCCAAGTTCACCGGCCAATGTTCGTTCCGAGGGCAGTCGTTCGTCGGTGGTGTATTGCTGAGAGGTTATTCGCGCCAGCAGCGTGTCCACCACGACACGAACCGTGGCAGTGATTGAATGATCCGCGATGAGTGCCAAGGCAGCCTCATGGTTCGATGACATCAACGATGTTCCTTTCGATATCCGAAAGTTCGCATCCATTTGCGATGGTTCTGGTTGGCCGCGCAAGCCGGAACCGATGACCGCGCCCTTTGGGCGTTCAGCTGATCCTGATCGCCAATTTGGCGTTTCGCGGTCTGTTTCGCGCACGTGCCTCGCTCTCGATTTCGGTTGGCCTTCGGCTCTTCCGTGCCGGGATTTCCGATCAGTCATTTTTGCTCTCAGGGAAAAAATTTTAACAGGAGTATTGATTTCGGGAACCAGTTCTCACAAACTGGTCCAATAATTGGTATAAAAAAGGGGAATGCAATGACCAATTCCTGGAGATTCTCCACGCTCGCCGATCGCCATCGTGCGCTCGGTTCGAAGCTTGAAGACTGGAGCGGTATGGGCACCGCCTGGCAGTATTCGGGCGACCCGGAGCGCGAATATCTGGCAATCCGCACCAAAGCCGGCCTAATGGACGTCTCCGGCTTGAAGAAGGTCCATTTGAACGGCCCCGCGGCGAGCCACATCATCGACCGCGCCACGACCCGCAATGCCGAGAAGATCATGCCCGGTCGTTCGGTATACGCGACCATGCTGAACGACGCCGGCAAGTTCATCGACGACTGCGTGATCTACCGGATGGGACCGAACAGCTGGATGGTCGTGCACGGCTCGGGCGGCGCCCACGAACAGCTCACCATGGCGGCTACCGGGCGCGACGTCGCCATCCGATTTGATGACAATCTCCACGACTTGTCGCTGCAGGGGCCGCTTGCCGTCGACTACCTGCAAAAGCACGTGGAAGGCATCCGGAACCTGAACTACTTCAGCCATATGCACACCTCGCTTTTCGGTCTGCCGGTGACGATCTCGCGCACTGGCTACACGGGCGAGCGCGGCTACGAGATTTTCTGCCGCGGCCAGGATGCTCCTGCGATCTGGGACCGGATCCTCGAAGAGGGCGCGGGTATGGGCATCATCCCCTGTCGGTTCACGACGCTCGATCTGCTGAGGGCCGAAAGCTATCTGCTGTTCTTCCCGTACGACAACTCGGAGAAGTATCCTTTTGAGAACGAGGGCCCCGGCGACACGCTGTGGGAGCTCGGACTTGACTTCACCGTCTCGCCTGGGAAGGTGGGCTTCCGCGGCGCCGAGGAGCACTATCGGCTGAAGGGCAAGGAGCGCTTCAAGATCTACGGCGTCAAGCTCGAGGGCACGACGCCGGCCGAGGAGGGCGCGCCTTTGCTCAAGGACGGCAAGAAAGTCGGCGTGGTGACGATCGGCATGTACTCCGGCCTCAACAAGCACAATATCGGCATTACCCGTATGCCGGTGGATTGCGCGGTCGACGGTGTTGAGATGACCGTTCAGAATTCGACCGGTGAAATCCGTTGCGTCGCCCATTCGATGCCATTCTTTGATGCGGAAAAGAAGCGTCGCACCGCCAAGGGATAGGTCGCTGTGGATTCAAGCCCGCAAATCAACCAAAACGGAGCCGAGGGTCAAAGTCAGTGTTAGAAGGCTCGATTCCAAGCCGCCCTGTCTATGGCGTGCTGGAGATACGGCCGGGGCGACTGCATTTGATGGTCGCCGACGCCGAAGGTGCGCAGGCGATCCTCGATTTGGCCGCCTCTGCGCCCTCCGATTTCTTCGCCGGGGCCCACATCATTTATCTCCCCAAGAAGTCTGGAGACAAGTTCGTCGCCAGGCTGGAGCGACTTGCCCCTGCCCAACTCTATGTTGGGCCGAGCTACGAGGCCGCGCTTCCACGGCTAAGGCGGGTCCTGGCAGGAGCGCACATGGGCCTGCAGGTCTATCTGGCGGGAACCGAAGGGCTAATGGGGCAGGCGATGTTCGAGGCTACGCAGGCCGGCATCCCGCATTCCGCGATCCAGACGGAGCACCGCGGCTCCACCGTGCGCCGCGTGCAGTGCGTGCATTGCAAGGGTATCACTGAAGATGTGACACACGATCCCTTCCGATGCGCCCATTGCGGGTTGCATCTGTTCGTGCGCGATCACTACTCGCGCCGCATTGCGGCCTTCCAGGGCGTGCGCATCGATGCGGAAGATCCCGGCAATATACCCGAATCCGTGGAGCGGTTCAGATGAGTGCAGGAGCCGCAAAAATACCTGTGACTGTGGCCGAGGTCACGCCAGTCAACGAGCTCGTCACCCGGTTCAGGTTCGTACGCCGTGACGGCGGTCCGATGCCAACTTTCTCGGGAGGTGCGCACACGGTCGTGGAGATGAACGACAAGGATCGCGTACGCCGTAATCCCTACTCGATCATGAGCGATCCCGCCGACCGGGAAGGCTATTCCATCTCGATCCGCCGCGACGACAATGGAAGAGGCGGTTCGTTGTTCATGCACCGGCAGGTGAGGCCGGGGATGGAAATGATCATCTCCAACCCAGTCAATCTTTTCGCGCTGGATTTGCGGGCGAGAAAGCACCTGTTGCTTGCCGGAGGCATCGGCATCACGCCGTTCCTCGCGCAGATCAAGCAACTCGCCGCCATGAATGGAAACTTCGAGCTGCACTACTCCGTGCGGACGGCATCCCTTGGCTCCTACGCGGGCGAGCTGGTGGCCAACTATCGCTCGCGCGTCCATCTCTACCATGACGACCGGAGCGAGCAGATTGACCTGCCGGCGCTGCTCGACGGGCAGCCGCTCGGCACCCATGTCTATGTCTGCGGGCCCAAAGGTATGATCGGCTGGGTGCGCAAGACCGCGACCGCGCTCGGATGGCCGCGAGAGGCGGTGCATCACGAAGAATTCCTTGCACCTGCCTCGGGCAAGCCCTTCGAGGTTATGCTGGCGCAGTCGAACAAGATGATCCAGGTCGGCGAACACCAAAGCCTGCTCGAAGCGATCGAAGCCGCCGGCGTGGAGGCGCCCTATCTGTGCCGCGGCGGAGCCTGCGGTCAGTGCGAGACCGACGTTTTGGAGTATGAGGGAACGTTCCTGCACAAGGACCATTGGCTGACGCCGACGCAATGCGCCAGCGGCACCAAGATCATGCCTTGCGTATCACGCTTCGAAGGCAAAACGTTGGTGTTGGATCGATAGCGAGGAGGACGCTGCGATGACTATCATCTTCAAGGAAGAAACCTTCCACGACGATTTCACCTTCCGCAACTCGCCGGAGGCGGTCAAGCGCTTCCCTTTCCCGTTCCCCGAGGACAGCTACATGTACTCAGTGAACCTGGAGCCGCACAAATCATACCGTCCAGGCAGCGTCTACGAGCGGACTTTCGACGTCGATGAGCACTACGTCTCGGAGATGCGCGACCGTGCCCGCGTCCTTGCCGAAGACCCGTTGCGCTGCCAGTCGCTGCCGCACATGACCTTGGCCGGCTGGGATCTGCTCGAGCTGATCATGACCTCGAAGGCAGAAGAGTATCCAGAGCTTTTCGAGCTGCGCCGCGACGGCGCCAAATGGCACTGGATCAACCGCCCGCTCGGCATCGAGCAGAAGTTCACCTTCCTCGATGAGACCACACTGCCCTATGGCCCGATGGAGTACATCACGCGGCAGACCCAGGGCGACTTTGCGGTACTTGACCAACGCGACGACAACCTGTGGATGGACGCCGGCATGGTGACGACACAGGCCGATTGGAGCCTTGATTTCGACATCGGCATGAACTTCTTCGAATGGCACGCCCCGGTGCCGAAAGCGCACGAGATGGGTATCTTCCAGCGCGCCTTGAAATTCCTCCTGAACGTGCAGCAGGGCTCGCCGGCGCGCCGTC
This sequence comes from Mesorhizobium silamurunense, assembly GCF_014843825.1. Lineage (GTDB taxonomy): Bacteria > Pseudomonadota > Alphaproteobacteria > Rhizobiales > Rhizobiaceae > Mesorhizobium > Mesorhizobium silamurunense. The sequence continues at coordinate 33,848 of NZ_JHQR01000192.1, read as the reverse complement.
TAAACTGGACGATGACCGTCAATCCCCTGCTCGATACAAGCCCCGAAAACTATCACAAATGGGGCGTGATGAAGAAAGACCTGACGCTGGAGAACATGGGGCAAATGATGCATTTGCGCGTCGAGCTTCAGACCTTCTTCCGTCTGCCTCGCTCGAATGCCCTGGTGTTTCCGATCCGCTGCTATCTCATCAAGCTAGACGAACTGGTGACGGTGCCGAAATGGGCCAGGCGCTTCCATCGTGTCATCCGCGACTTGCCGGCGGAACTGGCGACCTACAAGGGCTTCATCACCAATCGACCCAAGATCGTGGAATGGCTGTCGCGATATGACGACGGCGCTGCGACGTCGCCGGGCATTTGGCCGGACTGAGCAAGCCGTGTCCACTGGCGGCGCCAGCGGCATGGGAGTGATTGCCCGGTCGCGTGACGACCGCAGGCACCCAGGCTTCTGGTTGTCCCATGGCTGCTTAGAAATGGCCGGCCCTGTGGGGCGTCACGCTAGGCAGAGCCGGCTTCGGCCTCTCCGGGACGAAGACTTGCAGGACGTTGCTTCCGATCGGTGGCGTGCGCCGGCCTTCGCCATCACTTGAACGATGCGAGGCTACCGCTCAGCCAACTTTGTTCGCGCCGATGTCTGCGCGGCAACTTCCATCCATCGAGGCTGGCGGATTCCGACCTCGTCTCGCCGCATTGCCCAGGCGGAGCCGAAAACAAGCATCTGATTGACGGAGCAAGGCTCTCAATCACGAAGCCGACCGCCTTCCTCATCAATACGGCGCGCGGAGATGTGATCGACGAGACCGCCCTTATCCACGCGCTCGGCAAGGGGATGATTGCTGGAGCGGGGCTCGACGTCTACGCCGGAGCCGGCGCCGGCCGTAGCGCGTGCAAGGCATGCCTCGCGAAGGCCCCAATCTAACAGTGCGTCGACCTGACCGATTGTACTAGAAGGAAAATTAAATTCATGCTATGAATGGAGATCGTGGCGGATCTCGTCGATCTGGGATCAATGCCGAAAGGTGGTCGAAGCGGGAAAGTGGTCGGCCAGCGTAGGGGACTGCAAAGGGAGAAGGCGGAAAGTCAAAGGCCGGGAACGCGCATGAATGCCGCCGAGTCTAGGATCAGCGCCAATGTGTCGGGACTTAGGTGGAGTCAATGCCCGAAAAGAGCAGATTCAGGATCTTGATTGGAGAGCGCAATCCGCTCGTGGTCGCTGCCCTTGGGGATATGATCTCGCGAGATGACCGCTTCGATCTCGTTGGTAGCGTCCAGGCCGGGGAGGCTTTTCTCCGGGCGGCGTCAGCCTCAACTCCTCAGTTCGACCTCGCCGTGCTCGGGTGGAAATTGTCGGATATGGACGCCGGCGGTGTCATGACAGAGATGCAGCGGCGCAGCCTGCATGCGCGCCTCGTGATCTTTTCCAATGATCACGACATCGCTATCCTCAAGCAGTGCGTGCGCCTTGGCGTTCAGGGGTTCTGCTATCAGTTCGACGACCCGGCGATCCTTTTCGACACCCTGGTCGCGGTCGCCCATGGCCGGATTTGCGTTCCCTACCTGGACGTCTCGAAAATCAACGACACGCCGATGTCGCGGCTGACGACACGGGAACGCGAACTGCTTTCGGTGCTGGCCGACGGCTGGACCAATCTGCAGATCGCGACCCGCACCGGTATTTCCGAGAATACAGTCAAATACCACCTCAGGAACCTCTACGACAAACTTGACGTCCGCAACCGGGCGATGGCTGTGGCGCTCTACGCCGGCGAGAAAAACCGAGGGCGCGTTTGAACTCACCGTGAGAGTTTTGCCATGGCCTGCATCGCTGCTCTTGGCAATCCTCCGTGAGGGACAGTCGTCACGGCCTGGTGGCTCGGTCTCACAGCTGTCCGGGTGGCTTTGAAGCAATCCGTGACAGCTTGGCCCTCTCCAAGGAAAGTCCGGGTACTGCGGTTCGTCCGTTCATGTCAGGGATAAGCGGGAAGGGCGACAGGGACTACCCGCGCAGCGAATAGGGGCATCGCAAGCCTTGCTGCGTCAGCGTAAAGCATCCGTTCCGAGGCGCGAACCAGATCCCTGCCGATGATCGCTTCCAGAACACCTTGTGTTCTGAGCGGCATCAGATCGGTGCAGTCGCTCATTCTGACGAAAACGCTGCTGATCGGTATGGCAACGCCGTGGATCGGAACGAGTGGCTCTTCGTCTTTCTCGCCCCATTCCTCGAGCGCCTCGAGCGCTTCGTGAAAAGCGTTCTGGAGGGTGATCGGCGCATGCCCTTCAAAAAGATCTGGAAACACCTTGTGCATATCCATGTCCAAGTCCCTCCCGAGGTCCCCTATGAAACGCGCTGAGCTAGCGGGTTATGGAATATCAACCTCAGTCTAAATTATCTCGCTTCCTTTTTCCTATAAGGCAACATGTTTGCATAACAGTTAACTGGCGTCCAGCTCCAAAACGCGCTGGACCAATGTTGGCAAGATCGTGATTCATGCCTGGTTCGGCAGTCCCGGTTTGGCCTTGCCGATCATCACTCGGTTGGTGTCCCAACCCACCCGAACGAATGGTAAATCTACCCGTCCGGGCGTTTTCAAGGAGGCGGAAAGTCTATCTGCTTCCAGATGGAGAATCCCGGGATGTCCGCTTCGTTGGGCAAGTTCGGGACAACATTGGAAGAATGGGTGCCGCTTTGAACGACAGCAGACCACTCAGCTGTCATGAGGACGTCAGGGGCCTGCTTTTCAGGCTCCTGACGTCCGTCGTCAGCGAACGGGAACCCGGGATGGGGGATGTTCTGACCGGGCGCGCAAGCCTCGACACCCTCACCGACGCCCAGCGCATTCCGGCCCTGCAAGCGACAGGGATATGGTTCCAGCTTGTCGCGATCGCGAACGAATTACTGGCAATGCGTTCACGCCGCGAGCTTGAGCAGATGGGCGGCGCAGACGAGGTGATCGGTTCCTTCGCCAATGTCATAGGTGAAATAAAAGCCGCCGGTTACCCGGCCGAGGAGATCCAGACCGCCCTCGACACACTGAGTGTCGGTCCAACCATGACCGCCCACCCGACCGAGGCAAAGCGAGTCACGGTTCTCGAAATCCACCGGCGCATCTACCGCAAGCTCACGGAGCTCGAACAGCAGCGCTGGGCGCCGCGCGAGCATCAGCAATTGATCGACGATCTCAGGAGCGAGATCGAGTTGCTGTGGATGTCGGGTGAGTTGCGGCTTGAACGCCCCTCGGTTGAAAGTGAGATTGCCTGGGGACTGCATTTTTTCCGCGAGGTGATCTTCGAGGCGACTCCGAAGATCTATGATGCCGTCGAGGAAGCGCTCGCCTGTCACTACCCGAAATACGATCTCAAAGTGCCATCCTTCATGCGCTACGCGTCGTGGATCGGCGGGGACCGTGACGGCAATCCGAATGTGACTGCAAGCATTACCGCTTGTGCACTCAAGGAATCGCGCCAGGCGATTATCGGCTGGTACATCCAGCAGGTTCGCCGACTGGTCACGGTGCTTAGCGTCAGCGCCAATGTCGTCGACATCCCGGAAGACTTCAACAAGGCGCTGGCCCAGGCGCTGCATCGGAGCGGTGCGGCCCGGGAGATTGCGGCGCGCAATCCGGGAGAGCCGCTGCGGCAGTTCGCGGCTGCGATGCTGGATCGCTTGCGGGCCATGCTCGGTGAGACCGCGGCCAAGCCGTATGCCCGCTCGGAGTTGTTCAAGACCGACCTGCGCCACCTCGAAACGGTGCTTGCCAACCTGGGTGGCAATCTCGTCGCGCGGCGCTTCGTTCGCCCCTTGCGCCGGCAGGTCGAAACCTTCGGCTTCCGCACCGTCGCATTGGACATTCGCCAGAACTCGACGGTCGTCAATCGAGTGCTGGCCGAGCTTTTCAGACTTACTGACGGGGATCAGGCGCCCGCGCCCGATACGCCACAATGGAGCCTGCGCATTCGTAAAGCGCTCAGTACTGGCGAGCAGCTTGGGATCGACCGAGGCGCTCTCTCCGCGGAGGCGCGCGAGCTCCTTGACCTGTTCGACGTCATTCGCGGGGCCGCGTCTGGACTGAACGGCGGTGCTGTGGGCGCCTTCATCCTGAGTATGACACGCTCTTGCGATGACTTGCTTGCCGTCTACCTGCTCGGCCAGTTTTGCGGCATGGCCACCGCGCTCGACGGCAGCGGCACAATCGGACTGCGTGTCGTGCCACTTTTCGAGACCATTGCCGATCTGCGTGCCGCCCCCGACATTTTAGATCGGCTGCTGGCCGTCTCGATCGTGCGCCGCTCGTTGAGCGACTTCTCCAACCGGCAGGAAGTCATGCTGGGATATTCCGACTCGAACAAGGATGGCGGGTTCCTCGCTTCGAACTGGGAGTTGAACAAGACGCAAAGACGTATCCACGCCCTTGGCCAGAAGCGGAAGATCAAGATCAGCTTTTTCCATGGCCGTGGCGGTTCGGTCAGCCGGGGCGGTGCGCCAACGGGCCGTGCGATCGCCGCCCAGCCCGCCGGCACAGTCGGCGGAGCCATGCGCGTGACGGAGCAGGGCGAGGTGGTGTCGTCGAAATTCGCCAACCGTGGCACAGGGCGTTACCAGCTCGAAATCTTCGCCGCGAGCGTTTTCGCCCACAGCGTCAAGTCGGCCAACGAGCCCGAACTGAGGGACATTCCCGAGTTCAACGAGGCTCTGGAGGCGTTGACCGGCATGTCGCAGGCGTCCTATTCGAGCCTTATCAACGAGCCGGGTTTTATCGACTATTTCCATCAGGCGAGTCCTGTGGAGGAGCTGTCGCTGCTCAAGATCGGATCGCGTCCGGCACGCCGCTTCGGGGCCCGCGACATATCCGACCTGCGCGCCATTCCTTGGGTTTTCGCCTGGAGCCAAAACCGGCATCTGCTGACCAATTGGTATGGCATCGGCAGCGCGCTCAATTCCTTCCTCAATGTTCGCGGCAACGCCGGATTGGATCTGCTCAGACAGATGTTCGAGCGCTCGCGCTTCTTCCGTCTCATCGTCGACGAGGTCGACAAGGGAATTTACCAGACCGACATGGAAATCGGCCGGCTCTATGCCGGTCTGGTGCAAGATAGCGAGGTGGGTGAACGGATCTACCGCAAGATCGCCGCCGAATATCTGCTGACCCGAAAGATGATCGCCGAGGTCAATGGCGGCCTGAAAGTCTCGCAGCGCTTCCCCACCTTCAAGCAGCACTTCGATCGCATTAGGCCGCAGATGGACAGCATACACCGACTGCAGGTGCAGCTCTTGCGCGAGGTCCGCGCACAGGACGGCTCCACCGCAAAACCCAAGCGGGCGGTCAACGCGCTTTTGCTTTCGATCAACTGCATTTCAACCGGTCTTGGCTGGACTGGGTGATTGGCAATCTTGACGCAAGCGTCGCGTCGCAAGGGAGGAGCCTAATGAACATATCGACCAAGCTTGGTACCGATGCCGCAGATCGTTTCTTCCGCGCCGGCGTGGCCATTACAGATCATGCCGTCAGCGACGCCATGAAGCGCGAACTCACACGCCAGCGCGACGAGATCGAGCTGATCGCTTCCGAAAATATCGTCTCCAAGGCGGTGCTCGAGGCACAAGGTTCGGTGCTGACCAACAAATATGCAGAGGGCTATCCGGGCCGCCGGTACTATGGCGGCTGCCAATTCGTGGACGAGGTCGAAGATCTGGCGCGCGAGCGCGCCAAGACATTGTTTGGCTGCTCGTTCGCCAACGTCCAGCCGAACTCCGGCAGCCAGGCCAACCAATCGGTTTTCATGGCGCTGATGCAGCCGGGGGATACCTTTCTGGGTCTCAACCTCGCCGCCGGCGGACATCTCACCCACGGCGCGCCGGTCAACCAATCCGGCAAGTGGTTCAATGTCGTTTCCTACGGAGTTCGCCCCGATACTCATCGCATCGACCTCGATGAGGTGCGCGATCTGGCACGCAAGCACCGGCCCAAGGTGATCCTCGCCGGCGGTTCCGCCTATCCGCGCATTATCGATTTCAAGGCCTTTCGCGCGATAGCCGACGAGGTCGGCGCCAAGCTGTTCGTGGACATGGCGCATTTTGCCGGCCTGGTTGCTGGTGGCGTCCACCCCAACCCCCTTGAGCACGCCCACGTGGTGACTACAACCACCCATAAGACCCTGCGCGGCCCGCGTGGCGGCATGGTGCTGTCCAACGATGACGAGATCGGCAAGAAGATCAACTCGGCAGTGTTCCCCGGCCTCCAAGGGGGACCGCTAATGCACGTAATCGCCGCAAAAGCAGTCGCTTTCGGCGAGGCGCTGGCGCCCGAATTCAAGGTTTATGCGGCAAACGTTGTGGCCAATGCCAAGGTCCTTTCCGAGACCCTCGCCGAGGGGGGCGTTGATATCGTCTCGGGCGGTACCGACACGCATTTGATGTTGGTCGACTTGCGGCGCAAACGACTGACTGGCAAGTCTGTTGAGGCCGCACTCGGTCGCGCCCACATCACCTGCAACAAGAATGGCATCCCATTCGACCCGCAGGGCCCGATGGTGACGTCGGGCATCCGCCTAGGCAGCCCGGCCTGCACCACACGCGGCTTGCTCGTGGAAGAATTCCGTCAGGTCGGACGCCTGACGATGAGCGTGATCGATGGGTTGGCTGCCAATGACGAGGCCGGCAACGCAGCAATCGAGGCGGCGGTGCGCGAGGAGGTGCACGATTTGGTTAGCCAATTCCCGATCTACGACTGATCCCTGGAACGATTCAGCTTTGATAGAACTGGTAGTAAAGAAATTGCTGCAAAGTAATTCCAGGCGAAAGCCGCTCCCCTTTCCTAGCCGGGTGAAGCGGTATTTCTTTGCACAAGAAGTAATCCCGCAAGACGGTCCGGATTTAGCCTAGCCTAGTGAAGTTAAAGTGTTTGGTAGAATCGCTGATTCGCCCCAACTATTTATTTTGCGCAATTCCGGACGGAAGTCGTCAAACAATTTCATGGAATTGCCAAACGTTCGATCGCTCCTGATTGGCGGAACGCGTAGGAAAGACTGATTGTCAGGCGTGCAAGTTCGCCGGAGATGCCGGCTAGCGAGCGATCATCGATCGTGACGACGGCTTGAATTTCCACCCAGGCAACCCGTGTGGCAAGGCTTCCGGTGGTCGCGCTCCGCAATCCAAAGATGCGCTCGCCAGCCACCTGGTTTGAGGCGTTACGAACCCGTGGCGCGCGAAGGCAAATCCTTATCCAAGTTCAAATCTGTTTAGGAGCATCTCTGCCTTACCGACGCCATCCACTATCTGCATCGCGTCACTTGACAGGAAATTAACTTTGCCGGATATTCCTGTTGGGAAATTAATTTTCCCTACCGCAAAAGCGCAACGAAGCCGAAAATGGCCGTCTGGAGGAGAACAAATGGAAGCAACAATCAGTAGTCGAACTGGCGAACTCGACCTCAACCAGCGCATCGACAAAATGCACGCTCGCGATCGCGCAGGCCTGTTGGCCTTCGTTGTCGTGCTGTGGGGCACACTTCTGTTCGCGCTGTTCAGCGTCTGGCCTTACATCTCGATCCCCGCCATGCGCATTATCCTGTCGGTCGCATGCGCGTTGGTGTTGGCCTTCAACACGGCGGCCATAGTCGCCATGCTGCGCCACTACGCTGAAGACAAGCATTTCATCTACGGCCTTGACATCAAGCATCTCGACGAGATGCGCGGGCGCCGGGGCTAAGGAGCTAGCAAATGGCATATCAACCTCCCAAACAGGGCCTCGCCGGTCAGGTCTTCGACGTTATTACCCTGCTCGTCCTGACAGTGGGCGCCCTCTATTTGCCGCTTTACCTGGGCTTTGCCGGCGCCGCTAAAACGCCTAACCCGATCGCCAACCCGACCTGGGAAGCGCTCGGTCAGAACGCGACCGAGGCCAAGCAATGGGCGGCGATTGGAATTACCGACCCGGCTGCCGCGAACGACATCATCACCGCCCGCTTCGATTACAGTTTCAGCTGGGCCCCGCTGATCGTCATGGCGGTGCTGGTGATTGGCTATTTTGTCCTGGTTGTGCGGCTTTCCGACAGGGAATACCGCGAAGTGATCGAAGAACGCTTCGATCCAAAGCGGCGATAGGGAGGCGACCATGGATATCTGGAACATTCTCGAATACGTGGCCTGGGCCCTGTCAGCCATGTTCGGTGCGCTGATGCTCATCAACCTCATTCGCATAGACACCACCTACGATAACGAGCTGCTGACCTCATCACGCGAAGGCGAGATCGAGGTGACGGCCGAGCGCCACCAAATCTGAGGGGACGGACATGGCAAATGTGACTGCAACCGCACCCGCAACCGAGCGACTTCAGCTCCTGCGCGTGCTCGGCCCCGCCCATATCTGGGCTCTCGGCGTCGGCATCGTGCTCGTCGGCGAGTATATGGGCTGGAACTTCTCTGTCGGCAAAGGCGGCATGATCGCCGGGCTCGCCGCCTGCTGGGTGGCTGGTCTGCTCTACACCTGCGTGGCGATGATCGACTCCAAAGTGACGTCGACCATCGCCGCCGCTGGCGGCCAGTACGCTCAGGCCAAGCACATCGTCGGGCCGTTGATGGCCTTCAATGTCGGCCTGTTTCTTGTCATGGCCTACACCATGCTCGAGGCGGCCAACGCGATTACCGTCGGCTATCTGCTCGACACGGTCGCGGGGATGATGGGCCATACCGGCCTCAACCAGAAGCCGTTCATCATCCTTTCCATCATGTTCCTGGCGTGGCTCAATTTCCGCGGCGTTTTGGCTACACTGACCTTCAATCTGGTCATCACGGCCATTGCCTTCCTGGCGATCATTGCCCTGTTTGTCTCGGTGCAACTCGGCGCCTCTGCCGTGCCGATGGACTTTTCGGCGATCACGACGTCTCCGCTGCCCTATGGCTGGATCGGCATCGTCGCGGCCCTGCACTTCGGCTTGTGGTATTATCTCGGCATCGAGGGAACCTGCCAGGCCGCCGAAGAAGTGCGATCGCCAGCGCGTTCGCTGCCCTATGGCACCATGGCCGGCATCATGACGCTGCTGATCGCCGCGACCATGACCTGGTATGTCTGCTCTGGCCTCCTGCCTTGGGAATATCTCGGCCAAGCCGGAACACCGCTCTTCGACGCTGCGCGCGTCACGGGCAACACCGGATTGATGGTGCTTCTCTTCGTCGGCACGATGTTTTCGACTCTCGCTTCGGCTAACGGATGCATCAACGATGCCTCGCGAGCTTGGTTCTCGATGGGCCGCGACCGCTACCTGCCGAGTTGGTTCGGCGCAGTGCACCCGGTCTACCGCACGCCGTACCGGTCGATCGTATTTCTGGTACCCATCGCGCTCATTTTCGCGCTTGGTGCACCGCTCGATCAGGTCGTGACCTTCTCGATCCTCTCAGGCTTGCTCGGGTACACCTTCATGACGTTCAACATGGTCATGTTCCGGCGCAAATGGCCGCTCGACACGATCAAGCGTGGCTATGTGCATCCCCTTCACCCACTGCCGGTGATCGTCCTTTTGACGCTGTGCGCTGCTGCCTACTTCGCCGTGTTCCTGGGCTACGGCACGCAGCTTAGCGCGATGATGTGCTTCTACATCGTGGCATCGCTTTGGTTCCACTTCCGGCGCTACCGGTTCGTCCGCCGTGGTGACCAGTTCACCATGCCCTGGCCGAAGCCGCTCGGTTATTAAGTCAACCAGACGGGCGGCGCTGCTGTGCCGCCCGTCCTTGCAAGGCGATCTCAATGATCACCACACTTGCGTTTTCGGCCTTTGTCGTCGCCTCCTGCGCTTGGATAGGCAAGCGCGCGATCAGCGACCATCGTGCCTCCCTCGCGAAACGCAGGGGGCTTCTGGATGAGGCGGCGAGGCTCTTTCCCGACGCGCGGATGAGCTTCGCCCCCGACCATTTCCCCATTCTCGTCAGTCGCCTTGAGGACGGCAGGCAGGTCCGGATCGAACTCCTTGCCGATACGATGGTGACGCGTCGACTGCCGCAGCTCTGGCTCCGGGTGACACTCAGCGAAGTTAGCGAACGTGGCCGGCCAGCGATTGGCGCTCTCGCCCGCCCGACCGGTGCTGAATATTATTCGCTCGTCCATGACTTGCCTGAATGGATGGCGCCGCCGGAGATGGAAACTTCACTATTGATGCGGGGCGATGGTCACGCCTCTGCGTGGCAGGTTGAGCGCGCCGTAGCGATCTTCCAAAAACTCTTTTCCGATCCCGCCGTTAAGGAAGCCGTCATTTCGCCGCGCGGTACCCGGGTGATCCGTCAGGCCGCTCAGGGCGAGCGCGGAGCACATCTATTGCTGCGGCAGATCCGCTTTGCCGTCACGACGATTTCCGCCGATCTCGTCAGCAAGGCAGTCGCGGAGGCGGAGTCCCTGAGCGAGGCGCTGAGCGCGGGCGGCGCTATCACCGCTGTCCACGAAGCCGCCTGAGGTCGCCGATGGCCAAGCCAATCAATCCTTACCTGGTCCTCGCTATGGCGGCCCTCTGCCCTGGGGCCGGTCATTTTGCCGTACGCGACCCAAAGCGCGGGCTGGCGTTTGCTTTCTTCGTGCTTTTCTTTTCGGTGATCAGCTACATGACGACAACCCCGGACCAATCGTTCGTCGGGCGACATGCGTTCGGGTTGTTCGTGTGGGCACTATCGATCCCGGATGCCTATCGTCGCGCCCGGATCCTGGTGACGGCGGCAGCAAGCGGGAGGCATCAAAGCCGTCTCGCTTGAGCGAAGAGACTGCGAGATTCTTGCCGGCTCGTGCTCGCGCCGGCGGTCGCCGGGCAACCCCAAGCCGCAACGATGCTTCTTCTTGTCAGTATTTCTCGGCGGCGTGCTGCCGGGTGGGGCCGCCCAGCGATGCTTGTTGTGCATTGGCGACGGTACTTTTCGGCGACGCCTCCGAAGCGTTATTGCTCGGCCGAATAACCGAAATTCGTCCCGGCCGATACCGATAGGTCCTGAGACCTCAAAATATTTTTGCGGCGATTACCTTCACGTCGATGTCGTTGAGCGCATAGATGGCCGACGTTTTGGGATCGCACTTCTCGGGCCAAATCACGCGGTCGTAGATCGATTACTGCTCCTTCTTGAACAAATCCTGGAAGATGAGCTGGCCCCAAGTGCGGCCGCGTGCGTGCACCAGCGCGCCACCCTCGTTGAGCTTTCCCAGCTTGACGGGTGCGAACCCGAGTTGTTTGGCCAAGGCCGCCACGGGAGCGATCGCGTCCTCGTCGTCGCTCGACAGAAAGACGACCCGGTGGCCGCCCTCGACGACCGGATCGGCAGCCAGGGTGGCCGCAACCAGGTGATTGAAACCTTTCACGAACTTGGCGCTGGTGAACGAATTCGCAACGAAGGCGGAGGACGGGAGACCGTCCAGCTCCTCAACGGGAACTAACGCGTTCATCGCGTCGATGACTGTCTTGCCTTTCCAGCTCGGCAGGGCCTTCGCAACCTCGCGATGCTCCCCGAACGGGACCGCCAAGATGATTGTGTCGGCCTCGAGTGCATCCCGCAGCGACTTGGCGACGACCGTGGGTCCAATCGCCCGAGCCTGCGGCGCCAACGCCTCGAACTCGGCGCGACAGTGATGGTCTATCCACCGGGCTGGGTCACGCTTCCGGTTTCGATCTTCTCGCTGACCGATCGCGGCGACATCTTCGCGGGCGCGGCGCTCACCATGATCCTGCTGGTAGCGACCCTGGTCCTTTTGCTCGGACTGGAACGCATTACGCAGAGCGCGGCGGGATCGTAGGTCGGTGAAGTGCGGCTACAATCCGCTCGCGTCGCTGGCTTGAGCCGCCGCTCCGTGGCAAAGCGAAAAGTTAGACCGGCGCCGTCGGGCTCAGCAATCGCCTTGACCCCCGATTTTTTTGTGCGATGGCGCCAAACTAATCACGTGCCTGGCCCATGAGACCAAATTATTCGTAGTTATCTTGGACCGATCAGGAACGCGAAAGGTGGCGGCATGGACCGGCGGATGGCGGAAGGTGAGTCTGCTTCCACCGTATTTGCCCGTGTCGCCGACTTCGTGTTGCGCAGGTCGGCCAACGCGTTCCCGCGCGAAGTTCTGAAGTCGTCAGCGCTGCGGTTCCTCGACACGATGGGCATTGCCATCACCGGCGGGCCGATGCAGGCGGGACGCATCGCGCGCGCCGCCGCCGTCCTGCTCTACGGTTCCGGCGCGGACCGGCACGCGGCAAGGATGATCTTCGACGGTGGGCGCGTCAGCGTGGCAGGTGCCGCCTTCGCCGCGGCGACCCAGACCGACAATCTCGACGGTCACGACGGCTATCCGCCGACCAACGAGCACATCGGCGTGGCGGTCGTGCCGGCGCTTCTGGTCGCGCAGACGCGCGTCGAAGCCGTGCTGGTGCGGAGCGAGGGAGGCTTCGACGTCTTCTTCGACATCGCCTCGACCGCCTTCTTCATCAGAACAGTCGCCGCGGCAGCGACTCTTGCCGCCGGCGACGCGACGATCCGGGAGAACCATCGATGAACAGTGTGCAAGGCGTCATCGCGCCTATCCTGACGCCCTTCGAAAAAGACGGCAGCGTCGCCCGCGACCTGTGGGTGAGCCATGCGAAATGGGTGCTTGCCCAAGGGGCTCATTACCTTTCGCCTTTTGGAACGACCGGCGAGGCGTTGTCGCTGTCGCCGCGCGAGCGCATGCAGGCGCTGCAGTGGCTGGCCGAGGCCGGCATCCCGGCGGACAAGATGATGCCCGGCACGGGCGTCACCGCGCTGCCGGACACAATTGAGCTCAGCAGGCATGCCCTGGAGCTCGGCTGCGTCGGCGTCATGGTGCTGCCGTCATTTTTCTACACGGCGGCGGGCGATAACGGGCAGGCGCGCTACTATTCGGAGCTGATCGAGAAAGTCGCCAGCCCGAAGCTCAAGCTGATCCTCTATCACATTCCGCAGAACTCCGGCGTGCCGGTGTCGCCGGCGCTGACGGCGCGGCTCAATACGGCCTTCCCGGAGACGGTCGTCGCCTACAAGGACAGCGCCGGAAGCTGGGACAACACCGCCGCCGTGATCGCAGCCGCGCCCAACGTCTCCGTCTTTCCGAGTTCCGAGGGCCAGCTCACGCAAGGCCTGGCCGCAGGCGCGGCCGGCTGCATTTCCGCCTCCGTCAACCTCAATGCCAAGGCGATCCGGGCGGTGTATGACGGCGCGCGCGCAGGCCGCGACGTGTCCACCGCCGATGCCGCCATCAAGGCGTTTCGCAAGGCGGTGCAGGACGCCGGGCTGATCGGCGGCATGAAGGCGGCACTTGCCGTGCGTTCCGGCGATCATCGCTGGCTCAATCTGCGCGCGCCGCATGAGAACACCACCACGCAGGCAGGCAAGGCCTTGCTTGAGGCGCTGGGTCCTCTCGCCGATCACATCCCCGGTCCGAGGCGAGGCTGAAATGTCCGCGCGGCCAACAATCATCGTAACCACCGATGCGCCGGACGGGCCGATGGCCGTGCTGGCGGAAACCCATCCCGACCTCACGGTGCTCGGCTGCGACAGCTATAAGGCGCTTCCCGGGATGATCTCGGACACCGGCGCCGAGGTGGTGTTCACCATCAAGTTCGACCGGGGATTGCGCTATCCGCGCGCGGCGCTGGTCGAGAGTCCGACCGTGCGCTGGGTCTCGGTCGGCGGGCTTTACGCCGCCGGGCTTGCCATGTCCAATCCGATCGGCACGCGCGCCGAGTGCGCCGGAACGACCCTCGGCCCCAACATGACCTGGGGCTTCATCGCCGCCGAGACGGTCCTCCACCAGAACCGGTGAGACCGCGGGGGCGTATCGGAAATCGGCTCCGGGCACGTCGCCACCTACAGCTTTGGCCGCAACGTCCGAAATGTGACGGAGTAGCGGTGTTCCGCGAGCGGCGGAATGCTATGCTCCCATTCGTTGCGCGCCGGACCGGCCATGAGATAGACGGATCTTGGCTCGACCTCGATCGTCTCCCGGTCCCATGTCGCGCCGTTCCTGCGGCGTAGCCGGAAGCTGCAGGACGCCAGCAGGGAGACACCCGCGACGAGCTCGAAATGGGGCTTGTCGCGATGCCAGCCGATGCCGGCGCCTGGCCGGTATTCGTTGATCAGCACCTGCGTGAACTCGGACGTGGGCCGGCCGGCGAAGCCGGCGACCTTGTCGCGAAGCGGCAGCAGGAAGTCGGGTATGGCCGGTGCTTCCACGACCTCGCGGCGGTCGTAGTCGTAACGCAGTCCGAAGCCGACAACCTGCCTGTTGGCAAGATGGCCATGAAAGTCGAAGGGCTTGAACGGCAGGCCTTTGATGTGGCGGACCAACTCGCTTTCTTCATCGCGCGTGATCAGCCCCGGCCGGTAGTGTAATCCTTGCGGTAAGCTGTTTGGGGCGCCGAAAAGATCGCCCTGACGGACCTGAGCCGCGGTCCTGGATTTCGCTGATGGCATAAGCCCTCAGATAGGCAATTCGGCTGGCCTCGCAAGACCTTGTCCTGCCAACGCACGGTACGGCGGAACCTCACGACAGCTGCAGGAATTACGCATGGCAAACAGGACGTCCGTCATGCCCTCCACTGCCATCCGGAACAGCATTACGATCCGGCGACGAAGATCCTTTCGGTATGGTTCGTCCCGAGAGGCGACCGCTATGACTATGAGGAGGTTGACTGAAACCTACGCTGCGTTCGCGGCCGCTCCCTCCAAGGGTCGGTTTTTCAACGAATTCGTACGCGACCGATACAGCTTCCGCTTGGTGAAGCGCGGACCGCGGCATTGAACGCACCGATTACAGGACGGGTGTTCCTTCGCAACCGGCGCCGATCGGACCATTCCACCCTTCATCGGCTCGGCAAGCGCGTGGTCCGCTAGACCTCGTCGAACCGGCTGCCCTCCTTGGAAGGATCCTTCGACAAACCTCCTCCTCCTCGTCGTCGGGCAAGGCCTCGTCGCTGTTCTGGCTGGGGTTGTCATCGTCCTCTTCGGAGGGCGTTTCTTCCGTCTCCCCGGCGTCGGGAACGCCTTCTTCCACGACCACGCTGTCCGGAAGCACCTTGTCGCCCTCAAAGGACTCCCAGTCCTGCTGCTCGATGGCTGGGGCCTCGGCCTCGTCTTGCTGTTTGGATCGCTGCTTGTTGCGGGGGTCCATGTCGCTCTCCAATATTGTGAACCGGCGTCCGGTTCGCTCCATTGAAGAACCGCTGGAGTGACCGGTTGTTCCGCTGGCGCGGCACGCGGCTCAACGTTCGATCTGCTCGAATGTGCATTGACGCGGAGCCTTGTCGGGCCGCCAGCGCACCAATCTTGTTCCGTGCCGGAAGCGGCCAGCGGTGACGTGGTCGAAGCGAACCTCTACGACCAGTTCCGGCTGTACCGGCTCCCATTTTCCGCTGCGCTCGGTGCTCCAGCGGCTCGGGCCGCCCGGCGCTTTGCCGGTGAAGCCGGGCCCGCCGCGCAAACTCTCGAGCTTCTTGGTGAGCCCCGCCCGCTCCTCATTGCCGATGGTCGATGTGAAGCCGACATGGTCGAGTTGGCCCTGCTCGTTATATAGCCCGAGCAGCAACGACCCGACCTGAGGCTTGCCATTCAGGTAGCGGAATCCACCGACCACGCAATCGGCTGTGCGCAGCCGCTTGATCTTGATCATCGCGCGCTCGCCCGGCCGGTAGGATCCGCCCAGCGCCTTGGCGACAACCCCGTCGGTCGAGCCATGACCTGCGCCTTGCAGCCATTGTCTGGCGGTGGCGAGGCTCGTGGTGGAGGGCGAGAGCCGCAAGGAAGCCGTATCGGCCTTCGCCACGAAATTCTCGACTGCTGCTCGCCGCTCTTGCAGGGCCTTTTCGAGGAGCAACTTGCCACCCGGCGCGACGAGCATGTCGAACAGGATCAATTGCGCCGGCGTCGTCACGCTCAGTTTTTGGATCCGGCTCTCGGCCGGGTGAAGTCGCATCTGCAGCGCGTCGAAGGAGGCGCGGCCCTCGATCTCGATTACGATCTCTCCGTCGACAACGAAATCTTTCGCATCGAGACCGCGCAGCATGGCCGTAAGCTCGGGGAAATAACGGCCGAGCGGCTTCCCGGATTTCGCCCTGAGGTCAACGGTGTCATGGCCCTTGAAGGCGAGACAGCGAAACCCATCCCATTTCGGCTCGTATTCCCAGGCACCGCGATCCTCGGGCAGCTCTTCGGCGGCGCGCGCCTCCATCGGCTGCGTGTCCAGGGGCAGGGGAAACTCCTTGTTCGACGCAGTTTGGACGGAAATCTGGGAAGTCTCCATCCCACTTAAACTTTCGACCATAGCTGTGGTTTCCGGCCAACAGGAACGAGTTGCACGGCGGGGCGTTGCTTCACCACAAATCAGGAACGAAATGTTGAGCTTCGACCATCCAGTCCGGCCACTTTGCGCCATCGCATCAACATGAACTCCCGTCAGGAATCCTGATGTCGGTTTCCGGCTTGAGTTATGGTCCTCTCGGCGATCGTTGCGCGCATGTCTGCGTGGACATGCAGAGATTATTCGCCGAACCTTCGGAATGGGCAACGCCCTGGATTACCCGTGTCCTTCCCAGGATCGTGAACCTCGTCGAGAGGAAAGCCGAGCAGACGATTTTCACGCGCTTCTTGCCGGCCGAAAGGCCTGGAAGGGGGGTCGGTACCTGGAGACGCTACTATGAGCGCTGGGCCTCGATGACGATCGAGAATGCCGGTCCGGAGATGATCGAATTGCTGCCGCCGCTGTCGTCGTTCTGTCCGCCGGCGCAGGTAATCGACAAGCATGTCTATTCGCCCTGGCCGGAAGGCAGACTGCAGACAACCCTTGCCGCTCGCCGGATCGATACGCTCGTCGTCACCGGCGGAGAGACCGATGTCTGTGTGCTTGCCACCGTGTTGGGAGCGATCGACATCGGCTATCGCGTCGTGCTGGTCACCGACGCGCTTTGCAGTTCCTCAGACGCCACGCATGACGCGCTGATGACCGTCTATCATCAGCGCTTCGCGCAACAGGTCGAGACCGTCGAGATGGAGACGGTTCTCTCGGCCTGGACCTGAACGTTATGCGACGATCCCTCACGGGCACCGATTTCGCCGCCAGCATGTGCGCGTTACGGGCGCGATGCCAGAGCGATATCAAAGAGTTGAGCTCGGGATAATAGCCGGCGCAATTGCCGGTTGGAATGGAGTATGGCGTAACCCGCAGACCTCTCGCTTCGAGGTGCCGGACGTGCAGAAGACCACGAAATTCGGATCGAGGCGCGTCAGCGCCTGGCAGAACTCGAAAGGGCGCAGCTGGGTCGTCAGTGCTCAGGCATCCAGGTCGATCAAGGCGATGCCGAGCCTAGGGCGCTTGGTGCGGCGCAGATGGCCAGGTGACTCCACAACCGTGATTTCGAGTGTGGGCTGTACAGTGCCTTCCAGCAGATGTCCGCCGCGTGTCCTTCCGTCGCTCAGGCCGAGCACCGCATGAATGTGCAGACTTTGCTTGCCATTGTCGTCGACGGCGATGTCCCCGATAGCGCTCAGCACTTCGCACTGCTCGTCGACAGGTATCTTGCGGTAGGATTTCGACTTGATGTCGAACCAGCCGACTGTCGCCTTCTCGAATGCGCCGATTGCCGTCAACGAAGCGCCGCTGATCCCTTTCTGCCCGGCAAAATTCGTCAACGCGGCGACCGCTTCCTCGCCTGGGTCCAGCACGACCACGAAGGTTCTTTGTCCGGAAGTTTCTGAGACCAGCTTCGATTTCATGTCGTTCGCACCGGTCATTGCCTTGGGTGCAACTCGCAACCTGCCACGCATGTTCCCTCAGGAGCGTGCTATTCGCCGGCCGGGACGGCTTGGGCGACCGCAACAGAAGCGCCAGCGGCACCAGCAACGCCGTGGCGATCGCCGAGTAGCGGAAGACGTCGACATAGGCGAGCAGCGTCGCCTGGCGGCCGATGAGCTGCGCCACCCAGCTGATTGCTTGCGCCTTGGCCTCGACGGCAGGGGAGCCTTGGGCGGTGAAACAGGCTCGGCATGGACCCGGTCCAGTTCCGCCGGATCAATGAGCCGAAGGTGGAACCGATCGGCAAGAAGCCCTTTTCTAGCCGCAGCAACGGACAGCTCGCTGCTACCTGCCCCTGGTCTAAGCCGCCAATCCGATTGCCGAGTCGCCGTTGCAATGCGGGGAGCCCCGATCGCGGGCAAGGCGAGGGCGGCGACCTTGAGTGCTTGAGAGGTTTCCCTGCCTCGCTTGCCAGCCTCTGCTTCGGTTTCGACGAAGCAAAGGACAGAAAAAGACTTCTTTTTGCGATCCGGCCCGGATGCTCTCTTGCTGAGCCTAGAACACGCTAGGCCCGCCTGGGAGGCGACGCATAACAAGAGAGCGGCTGCCGAAACACAGCTTGGCATACGCCACTTGAATGAGGCCGGTGCCGGCAACTGCCATAGGGGAACCACGACAATGAAGACATACCGAAATCGCCTGATGACCGCGGTCGGCGCGGGCCTGCTTAGCCTGGGGCTTTCCGCTCCCGCTGACGCCGGCGCCATTCGTCTCGGCATGACCACCTGGGTGGGCTACGGGCCGCTGTTTCTTGCCCGAGACCTCGGCTACTTCAAGGAAGCCGGCGTCGATGTGGACCTGAAGATCATCGAGGAATCAGCGCTTTACATGGCGGCAGTCGCTGGCGGCGACCTCGACGGCGCCGCCTCGACGGTCGACGAACTGATGAAATATCGCTCGGACGAGCTTTGCTTCAAATACGTCCTGGCGATCGACGACAGCCACGGCGGCGACGGCGTCGTCACGCAGGCCGACGCCAAATCGCTGAAGGATCTGAAGGGCCAGCAGGTGGCCTTGAACGAGGGCTCGATTTCGGAGTTCTGGTTCAACGTGCTCCTGAAGAAGGAGGGCATGACCGAGGACGACGTCACCATCACCAACATGACCGCCGATGACGCGGCGACCGCCTTCATCGCCGGTCAGGTTCCCGCCGCCGTGACCTGGGAGCCGCACCTCACCGAGGTCCGCAAGGGCGGAAAGGGAAAGGTGCTGATCGATTCCACGACGACCCCCGGCCTGATCGTCGATGTGATCGCCCTCAAATGCGATCTGATTGAAAAGCATCCCGAGGACGTGAAGGCCCTGGTCAAGGGCTATTACAAGGCGGTCGAGTACATCAAGGCCAACCCGGAAAAGGCTTATGAGATCATGGCCAAGGGCATTGGCGGCTATCTCGAAAAGCCCGAGGATTTCGCCGCCGGCGCCAAGGGCGTGCGCTATTACGACCATGCCCGCAACCTGGAATTCTTCGGCACTCCGGAAAAGAGCGAGGCGTCCGATCTGGTGAACTTCGCGCAGGACATCTGGGGCAAGGCCGGCAAGCTCAAGATGACGATCGACGCGAAAACCATCCTCGACACCGATTTCATCAAGGACGAGTGAGCCTTCGAGACCGCCGGGGTCGGCCCGCCCGGGCCGACCCCGTTTCTCGAAAGACCAGAGTTTCGCGCTTCAGAAGATCAACGGAGGCCATCTTATGGCACAGAGGCGGACGGCGTGGACACGCCTGACGACCCCATTCGCCAACATTCCCGCCGGCACCGCAACAACGCTGGCGCTGGCGATGTGGGTGGTCGTGATCGGCGGCTGGGCTTTACTGTCCTATGGCCGCGTCGTGCCGAACATGTTCCTGCCGACGCCCGGAACGGTGCTGCAGACGACCTATCGCATGTCTCTGGACGGCAGCCTTTTCTACCATACCTTGACCAGCGCCAAGGTGGTGCTTCTGGGCTTCATCGTATCCTCGCTGATCGCGGTGCCGCTGGGGCTGTGGATGGGCACTTACCGGGCTGTCCAGGCGCCGCTGGAGCCGCTGGTCAATTTCATCCGCTATCTGCCGGTGACCTCCTTCGTGCCCCTGTTCATCCTTTGGATCGGCATCGGCATCGAGCAGCGCATAGCGGTCATCTTCTTCGGCACCTTCTTCCAGCAGCTCGTGATGATTTCCGATTGCGCGCGCAGCGTATCCAGGGACCTGGTCAACGCCTCCTACACTCTGGGCACCAAGCGCAGCGAAGCGGTGTGGCACGTGATTTTCCCGGCCGCTCTTCCCGCGATCCTCGATACGCTACGCGTCACCATGGGCTGGGCCTGGACCTATCTGGTGGTGGCGGAACTCGTCGCAGCATCAAGCGGGCTTGGCTACATCAGCCTGAAGGCGATGCGCGGCTTCCAGGTCGATGTGATCTTCATGGCGATCGCCGCGATCGGGCTTCTGGGCCTCATCACCGACACGGCATTCCGCATCATCCGGGCAAGGGTCGCGCCATGGGCACCTTGATTTTGAAGGCATCCTCGCAAACCGCAGTCGGATCAAGGGTAGCAATGACCGAATCCATCAAGGCGAACAACCTGGCCGGCGCGGCCTATGCAAGCGGCGATCCGCGTTCGGCCGGCACCACGATGGCCATCGAAGACGTGACATTGCGTTACGGCGACGCCAACGGCGTGCTGGCGCTGGACGATGTGTCGCTGAAGGTGGCCAGGAACGAATTCTGCGTCATCGTCGGCCCTTCGGGATGCGGCAAATCCAGCCTGCTCTACCTCGCCGCCGGCCTCAACGACGCGACCTCTGGCAGCATCAAGGTCGATGGCCGGGAAGTGATCGAACCCGGCCCCGACAGGGGCATGGTGTTCCAGAGCTACACCTTGTTTCCCTGGCTGACGGTGCGCGCCAACATCGAGTATGGACCGAAGCGCAAGGGTCTGCCCGCGGAGCGGCGCAGGCAGATCGTCAACCAGTATCTCAACGAGGTCGGCCTCACGCCCTTTGCCGACCATTACCCCGCCCAGCTCTCGGGCGGCATGAAGCAGCGCGTGGCGATCGCGCGCGCCCTCGCCAACGACCCGGCCGTCCTGTTGATGGACGAGCCTTTCGGCGCCCTCGACAGTCAGACGCGCGGCACCATGCAGAAGCTGCTCTTGCGCGTCTGGGAGCGGCAGCAGAAGACGGTGCTCTTCGTCACCCACGACATCGACGAGGCGCTCGTCCTGGGCGATCGCGTCCTGGTGATGACGGCCAGGCCCGGCAAGATCAAGGCCGAGATCGAGGTGGACATTCCCCGCCCGCGCTCGATGGACGTGATCCTCGAGCCTGATTTCATCGCGCTCAAGCGCCGCATCCTCGGCCTTTTGCACGACGAGATCGACGAGGATCACTAAGAACAGATAGTCGGGGCAATTCAGCGATACCAAATGCTGAACTGCCTCAATCTCGAAAGGCGGGAGCGATCTTTACTTGTCGCCATAGCGCGCCGAGCCAAGGATCATCTCCGAAGCCTTCTGCCCGATCATCATGCTGGGCGCGTTCGTGTTGCCGCCGATCAGCTTCGGCATGACCGAGGCATCCGCGACCCGGAGCCCCTCCACGCCGCGCACCTTCAGCGTCGCCGGATCGACGACCGCCATTGCGTCCGTTCCCATCTTGCAGGTTCCGACCGGATGATAGACCGTCAGCGCTTCGGCGCGCAGATAGGCGAGGATCTCGTCGTCGCTGCGGACACCCTTGCCCGGCAGCATCTCCTTGCCTCGAACCTCGTCGAACTCGGATGCGGCAAGGATCTTGCGTGCGATCTTGATACCTTCGACAAGCACCATTGCATCGTCTTCATTTGCAAAGAAGCGATGGTCGATGAGGACGTCGCGGCGGGAACTGTCCCGTGACAGCATGATCTCCCCCACGCTCTTCGGTCGGAGCACGCAGGTGTGAACGGCGTAGCCATGGCCATATTCGATCAGCTTGCCGCGATGGCTGCGATAGCCCGGCACGAAGTGGAACTGAATGTCGGGAAGGCCGTTCGCGTGCCTGGTCTTCGCAAAACCGCCGGCCTCGACATAGTTGGTGGTGAGCATGCCCTTGCGGCGCGCGAAATACTGGAAGGGGGCGGCGGCGATACGAGGCAGGTTGGCAAGCGACAGGCCGAGCGTCCTGGTGCTCCTGGAGCGCACGGTGATCATGCCGTCGACATGGTCTTGCAGGTTCTTGCCGACGCCCGGCAAGTCGAAAACCGGCGTGATGCCGATCTGCTTGAGCTCGGCTGCCGGTCCGATGCCGGAGGCCATCAGGATCTTGGGCGAGTTGATGGCGCCGGCCGAAAGCACGATTTCGCGGTTTGCGGCGAGCAGCTTTTGCTGGCGCTCATGCCGCACGCGCATTCCCGCCGCACGTCCTTCGGCAATGACAAGGTCGATCACCTCGCATTCGCTGAGCAGCGTCAGGTTCTTGCGATCGAGCACGGGACGCATGAAGGCGCTGAAGCTGCTGAAGCGCTGGCCCCGGTTCTGCGTGACGTTGTAGATCCCGACGCCGAACTGGCTTTCGGCGTTGAAGTCCGTATTGGCGGGCAGGCCGGCGCTTGTCCCGGCCCTGACGAACATGGCGGAGAGCACGTTCGGATCGCGCGGATTGTCGACCAGCAGCTCGCCGTCGGTGCCGTGGTAGCGCGGGTCCTGGCCGATCAGATTGCGCTCCAGCTTTCTGAACACGGGCAGCACGTCGCTGTAGGCCCAGCCGGCGCAGCCGAGCCCGGCCCACTCGTCGTAGTCTTCGGCGGCGCCGCGAATATAGACCATCGAGTTGATCGAGCTCGATCCGCCCAGCGCCTTGCCGCGGTTGACCGGAATGCTGCGGTTGTTGAGATGGGGCTGCGGCACGCCGACAAAGCAATAGTCGTAGTTCGGGTTGCCATAGAGCGACAGGATGCCTGCCGGCACCTTGACCCGCAGGCTGTTGTCGCTGCCGCCAGCCTCGATCAGGCACACTCTGACCGACGGATCGGCGCTTAGCCGATTGGCCACCACGCAGCCGGCCGAACCAGCGCCGACGACGATGTAGTCATAGCTTTCTGGCTTCATGCCCAGCCCCTCGAGAATGCCGGCGCTCGAGGCAGGGCGGAACGGGTCGCCGTGCAAGCGCATCCCTGTTCCGGAACCAGTTCCGTGCCGACATGTGTCCGCTTCACCGCCGCCTCATGCGGCGGCCCCGATCCGATCGCTGGAACTCTAGGTGCTTCTATCGGTGCGAGAAATTCGGAAATGGTTACGCGTGACTTCGGAGATTCGTTATGGGCGCCCACCGGCACGTGCTGCTACTTGTGAGCGCCAGTAGAGAGGCGGTCGGATGGCGCAACGGCTTGTCCGGGACACGGCGAAATGGGTCGCTCCTGGCTGCATCCACCACCTGCCCGGGATCGGTTGTCATGCCGCGCGGCGAAAGCCGCCGGATGGTCAGAAAAGGGACTGAGCATGTCGGTTGAGACGATAGACACGCTTGTCGTTGGCGGCGGCCAGGCGGGGGTGGCTATGAGCGAGCACCTCGCCAAATGCGGGGTGCCCCATCTCGTTCTCGAACGCGACCGGATTGCCGAGCGCTGGCGCTCGCAACGGTGGGATTCCCTGGTTGCCAATGGCCCGGCCTGGCATGACCGGTTCCCGGGCATGGAGTTTCCTGTTACGGGTCGCGACGGCTTTCCCTCCAAGGAGGAGGTCGCCGACTATTTCGTCGCCTACGCAAAGCAGATCAATGCACCGATCCGCTGCGGCGTGGAGGTCAAGCTCGTACAAAGAAATGTCGGCCGGCCCGGATTCCGCGTCGAGACGTCGGCCGGCGTGATCGAAGCCAACAGCGTCGTCGCCGCGACCGGACCTTTCCAGGTGCCCGTCATTCCGCCCGTCGTTCCCGCGGATGCGGGCATCCTGCAAATCCATTCCAGCGCCTACCGAAACCCTGAGCAGCTGCCAAAAGGCGCTGTGCTGGTGGTCGGAGCGGGGTCCTCGGGCGTGCAGATTGCCGACGAGCTCCAGCGCGCCGGCAAGCGCGTCTACCTCTCGGTCGGCCCGCACGACCGCCCGCCGCGGGCCTATCGCGGGCGCGACTTCTGCTGGTGGCTGGGAGTCCTCGGCAAATGGGACGCCGAAACCCCAGGACCCGGCACGGAGCATGTCACGATCGCGGTGAGCGGCGCGCGCGGCGGCGAGACGATCGATTTCCGCCGGCTGGCCGCGCAGGGGCTTACCTTGGTCGGCATGACCAAGTCGTATCAGGACGGTGTGATGATCTTCGCGCCTGATCTTGCCAAAAACATTGCCCGCGGCGACGCCAGCCTGACGGCACTGCTGGACGAAGCCGATGCCTATGTCGCGCGCAACGGTCTCGACCTCCCGGAAGAGCTCGCCGCTCGCCGGATCGACCCGGATCCGGAGTGCGTGACCAACCCGATCCGCGAGCTCGATCTGGCCGAGGCCGGGATAGCGGCGATCATCTGGGCGACGGGCTTTGCCGTCGATTACAGCTGGTTGAAGGTCGACGCCTTCGACGAAAAGGGCCGGCCAAGGCACCACCGCGGCGTCTCGACGGAGCCCGGGATCTATTTCCTGGGGCTGCCTTGGCAGTCGCGAAGAGGGTCGAGCTTCATCTGGGGCGTATGGCATGACGCCAAACACGTGGCCGACCGCATTTCGACGCAGCGCAAATATATCGCCTACCATGCCGCCGCGAAGCGCGAGCCCGTGGACGCCTGATCAAAGCTGACGACAGCGGCGAGCCCGACCTGATGGAGACCAAGATGGCGCATACGCGAATTCGCACCTTCAACACCAAGGATACCTATCCCGAGCAGAAGCTCGACAATGATCTCTGCCAGGCGGTCGTCACGCGCGGCGGCCGCACCGTCTATCTGCGCGGGCAATGCCCGCAGGATCTCGACACCGCCAGGAACATCGACAGTCACGATCCGGTCGAGCAGACCCACAAGGTCATGCAGAACATCAGGCAGCTCATCGAGGAATGCGGCGGCACGATGGAGCATCTGGTGAAGGTGGTGGTCTACTTGACCGACGTCCGCCATCGCGAAGCCGTCTACCGGACGATGGGCGAATACATCAAGGGCGTCCATCCGGTTTCGACCGGCGTGGTCGTGTCGGCCTTGGCGCGGCCGGAGTGGCTGGTCGAGATCGACGGCACGGCCGTCATTCCGGACTGAGCGCCATGACCTTCTCCATCGTCGCGCGCTGCAGGCGCACGGGCATGTTCGGCGTGGCGGTGTCCTCGTCGTCTCCTGCCGTTGCGGCCCGTTGCGCCTATGCGCAGGCCGGCGTCGGCGCTGTCGCCAGCCAGAACGTCACCGACCCGACGCTTGGGTCCCGGGCATTGGAGCTGATGGCGCGCGGCGCTTCCGCTGCCGAAGCCGTCGCGATCCTGAAGCGCACGGCCGCCTTCAGCGAATACCGGCAGGTCCTGGCAGTCGATGCGGCCGGCGGCAGCGCAATTCATTCGGGGCCGAAAGCGCTCGGCATCTGGGCCGAGGCGCGCGGCGAGGACGTTGCCTGCGGCGGCAACCTGTTGGCAAACGACGGCATCCCGCGTGCGATGGTTGATGCCTTCCTCGCCTCGGAGGGCGATCTCGGCGACCGGCTGATCGTCACGATGCGGGCCGCGCTCGAGGCCGGCGGGGAGGCGGGACCTGTCCGCTCCGCCGGCATGAGGCTGGTGCGCGATGTCTCCTGGCCCGTCGCCGACCTGCGTTGCGACTGGACCGAGGACTGTCCGATCGAGCAACTGGCGAGGCTGTGGGAGATCTACAAGCCCCAGCTCGATGCCTACGTCATCCGCGCCCTCAACCCGTCCGATGCGCCGAGCTACGGCGTTCCCGGTGACGAGTAGTCCCGACAATCCGGAGCCAGCATGAGCGAACTCAGCCATAAGGAATGGGTCGGCAAGGCGTCCGCGATCCGTTTTCGCGACAAGGCGTTCATCGACGGCAAGCCGGTGCCCGCGCGCTCCGGCCGGACGTTCGCCAGCATCAATCCGGCCACGGGAGCGACGCTCGCCGAGGTCGCCTCCTGCGGGGAAGAGGACATCGACCTTGCCGTTGCCGTCGCGCGACGCAGCTTCGAAGCCGGCGTCTGGTCGCGAACGAGCCCGGCGCACCGCAAGGCGGTCCTGTTGCGGCTGGCGGAGTTGCTGCGCGAGAACCTGCAGGAGCTCGCGCTCTTGGAATCGCTGGACATGGGCAAGCTGGTCAAGGATGCCGCCACCATCGACGTGCCGGGTTCGGCGGCGATCTTCCAATGGTACGGCGAAGCGATCGACAAGGTCTATGACGAGGTGGCGCCGACGGGCCAGGGCGACCTCGCGCTGGTGCGGCGCGAGCCGCTCGGGGTGGTGGGCGCCGTCGTGCCGTGGAATTTCCCGCTCGATATGGCGACCTGGAAATGCGCGCCGGCGCTGGCGGCGGGCAATTCGGTGGTGCTGAAACCGGCCGAGCAGTCGCCTTTCTCTGCGCTCAGGCTGGCGGAGCTCGCGATGAAGGCGGGCCTGCCCGCCGGCGTGCTCAATGTCGTGCCCGGTCTCGGCGAGACGGCCGGCCAGGCGCTTGGCCGCCATATGGATGTCGATTGCCTTGCCTTCACCGGCTCGACCGCCGTCGGCAAGATGTTCCTACAGTATTCCGGCCAGTCGAACATGAAGCAGGTCTGGCTGGAGACCGGCGGCAAGAGCCCCAACCTGGTGTTCGCGGATTGCGCCGATCTGGACGCGGCGGCCGACATGGCGGCCTTCGGCATCTTCTTCAACCAGGGCCAGGTATGCTCTGCCAATTCCCGGCTTCTGGTGGAGCGCTGTATCAGGGATGCGCTGGTCGAGAAGCTGGCTGAGCGGGCGGCGGCGACCCAGCCCGGCGACCCCCTCGACCCGGCATCCAGGATGGGCGCGATGGTGGACGCGCGCCACGCCGCGACCGTCATGCGTTTCATCGATGCCGGCAAGAAGTCGGCCCGGCTGGTAACCGGCGGCGGTCGGGTCGCCGTCGATGGGCGAGGCAGCTTCGTGCAGCCCACGATCTTCGACAATGTCGCGCCCGACGACGCGCTTGCCCGCGACGAGATATTCGGTCCGGTGTTGTCGGTCATCGCCTTCGACACCGAAGACGAGGCGCTTCGGATTGCCAACGACAGCGTCTACGGCCTGGCTGCATCGCTGTGGACCGACAGCCTGTCGCGGGCGCATCGCATCGCGGAGAAACTGCGCGTGGGCACGGTTTCGGTGAACACCGTCGATGCGCTGAGTCCGATGACGCCCTTCGGCGGCTTCAAGCAGTCCGGCTTCGGACGCGACCTGTCGCTGCATGCGCTCGACAAATACACCGCGCTGAAGACCACCTGGATCAAGTACTGAGGAGCGACCGCGACTTGATCACCGGGTGCAAACCGGCAACATAGAACCATGCCGCTCCGCTTCACGCTCAGACAACTCGAATACTTCGTCGCCGTCGGCGAAGCCGGTTCGATCGCCAAGGCGGCCGAGCAGGTGAACGTCTCGCCGCCGTCGATCTCGGCGTCGATCGCCCAGCTCGAAGCGGAGTTCGGCGTCCAGCTTTTCGTTCGCAAGCACTCGCATGCGCTTGCGCTGACCGCGGGCGGGCGCCTCTTCCTCAAGGAAGCCGCGCGGCTGCTCAACGATGCGGACGCGCTGCACGACATTGCCGGCGATATCGCGGAAAAGGTGCGCGGACCGCTGGCGATCGGCTGCCTGCTCACTTTCGCGCAGATCGTGCTGCCGGCGTTGCGCCGGAAATTCGAGGATGCCTATCCGGATGTGCGCGTCAGGCAGTTCGAGCGCAACCAGGGGCAATTGTTCGAGATGCTGCAGCGTGGCGAGATAGACGCCGCGCTGACCTACGATCTCGAGCTGTCGCAGGACATGACCTTCGAGCCGCTGATGCAGTTGCCGGCCTATGTGATGCTGCCGGCCGCGCATCGCCTGGCGACAAGAGCCGGCATCACGCCCGAGGAACTGGTCGATGAGCCGATGGTGCTGCTCGATCTGCCTTACAGCCGCGAATATTTCCTGTCGGCTTTTCAGCCCAGGGGACTGCGTCCCAAAATCGCCGAGCGCACCGGCGACATCGCCGTGATGCGTTCGATGGTCGCCAATGGCTTCGGCTACGGCATCGCCAATATGCGGCCGCTCAACACCATGTCGCCGGACGGCAAGCTGCTGGTCTTCGTGCCCCTGCTGGGCGATCTCAGGCCGTTGACCATGGGAATTGCGCTGCCGAACGCCGAGCACCGCACACTCACGGTGCAGGCCTTCATCGACCACTGTCGCCGCTTTGTCGTCGAGCAAGGCGTCTTCGGCACCGAACGCATCGTCAAATGAGCGATATCACGGCCAGCCGTCGGCGAGCCGCGACAGCAGCCTCTCCAGCATCTCGTCGCAACGCCGCAACTGTTCGATGCTGACAAATTCGTCCGGCTTGTGCCCCTGCGCCATGGAGCCGGGACCGCAGACGACGGCCGGCGTGCCGAGATCGCGGCTGAACAATCCGCCTTCCGTGCCGAACGCGACTTTCATGGTGTCGTTGGCGCCGGTCAGCGATTTGACGAAAGCGACTGCTTCCGAAGCGGCCGGCGTGTCGAGGCCCGGATAGGTGTTGGTGATGTCGATGTCGATTGCGGCCTCGGCCGCGATCGAAGCGGCGTCGGCGGCAATGCGGGCAGCGGCGGCGCGAAGCCTGTCGAGGATCCCGGCGGCATCGTCGGCGGCGACGTTGCGGATCTCGAAATCGATCTCGCAAAGGTTGGGCACGATGTTGAGCGCGACGCCGGCGTTGATCTTGCCTACATGGACCGTCGTGTAGGGAATGTCGTAGTCGCCGTCGCGAGCGCCTTCGCGGGCCAGCCGGTCCTGCTCATCGCGTAAGGCGCGCACGAAATCGCAGCCGAGATGGATGGCATTGAGCGCCAGCGGAGCGAGCGCCGAATGGCCTTCGCGTCCCCTGCAGACGGCGCGTGCCGCGAGCTTGCCCTTGTGTCCCGTCGCCACCTGCATGTTGGTCGGCTCGCCGATGATGCACAGCAGCGGGCGTTGCGGCGCAGTGCCCAGCATTTCGATCAGGTCGCGCACGCCGAGACAGCCGACCTCTTCGTCGTAGGAGAGCGCCAGATGCAAGGGCGTCTGAAGCGCCATCTTCGAGGCCTTGAGGCAGGTCGCGAGCGCACAGGCCACAAAACCCTTCATGTCCGCCGCGCCGCGCCCATAGAGCTTGCCGTCGCGCTCGGTCATCGCGAATGGCGGCAGCGTCCAGTTCTGGCCGTCGACCGGAACGACGTCGGTATGGCCGGACAGCATGATGCCGGGCCTGTCGGCCGGTCCGATGGTGGCAAAGAGATTGGCCTTATGGCCGTCCGCGCTGTGGAGGATCTCGCAGGCAATGCCGTTCGCGCCGAGCAGGTCCGCAGTATAGCCGATGAGATCGAGGTTCGAGTCGCGGCTCACCGTCGGGAAGGCGATCAGCCGTTCGAGTATCCTGATGCTGTCCATTTCCCTTGCCTCGTTGCCGTTACCGGCTCTGTAACATCGTGCGGCGGCGGTCCTGAAGTCGCATTTGGCTCAGCCCCGGTTCATCGCAGGCTAATCCACGCAAGCGCGATTAGGCGCGTCCTAATCCGCACAGAAGAAATCCGTAGTTTTCCCGCGCCGGCGCCAACTTATGAGTAGTCCCTAGATCGGGATTTCGTTGAATCGTCATCCTGATCTAACTCTTTGTTGGAGCATGATTCCGAAAACCGGTTCCCACTTTTCGGAATCATGCTCAAGGGCAGCGCCAAGCCGGCAGGAAGGAAGCTACATGCGCGACCCACGCTACGACATTCTGTTCGAACCGATGAAGATCGGTCCGGTGACCGCCAAGAACCGCTTCTATCAGGTTCCCCATTGCAATGGCGGCGGCTATCGCGATCCATCGGCCGCTGCCGAGATGCGCCGCATAAAATCCGAAGGCGGATGGGGCGTCATCTTCACCGAGCAGACGGAGATGCACCACACCTCCGAAATCACGCCCTTCATCGAGCTCAGGCTATGGGACGACGCCGACATTCCGGCCTTGGCCAAGATGGCGAGAGCCATGCACGAGCACGGGGCGCTCGCCGGCATACAGCTTGCCTATTCCGGCATCAACGGTCCCAACCTTTACACCAAGGAAGTCCCGCGCGGGCCGTCGGCCCTGCCGATCCGCACCTTCACCAACGATCCGGTGCAGGCGCGCGCCATGGACAAGCAGGATATTAGCG
Organism: Mesorhizobium silamurunense; assembly: GCF_014843825.1. GTDB lineage: Bacteria > Pseudomonadota > Alphaproteobacteria > Rhizobiales > Rhizobiaceae > Mesorhizobium > Mesorhizobium silamurunense. The sequence goes on along the minus strand of NZ_JHQR01000192.1, from coordinate 3,749 downwards.
ACCTACGCCGCTGGCATCGCAACGCCTTCAAACGCGCCAAGCAGGCGGGTTTCGATCTGGTGTGCCTCTATGGCGCGCATGGCTTCGGCATCATCCAGCATTTCCTGTCGACCGCCACCAACCAGCGCAGCGACGAATATGGCGGCTCGCTGGAAAACCGCTCGCGGTTGATGCGCGAATTGATCGAGGAAGGGCGTGACGCGATCGGCGACACGTGCGGCCTGACGCTCAGGCTGTCGCTGGACGAGATGATCGGCGAGCTTGGCTTCGCCAATTCCGAGGTTCGCGACATGATCGAGATGCATGCCGACCTGCCCGATCTTTGGGACCTCGCCCACGGCGCCTGGGAGGATTGCTCGGGGCCATCGCGCTTCAAGGACGAGGCGGCGCAGGAAAGCCTGGTCTCCGGCATCAAGAAGCTGACCTCAAGGCCGGTCGTCGGCGTCGGCCGCTTCACCTCGCCCGACGTGATGGTCAGGATGATCAGGTCGGGCACGCTCGACTTCATCGGCTGCGCCCGCCCGTCGATCGCCGATCCCTTCCTGCCGAGGAAGGTCGAGGAGGGGCGCATCGAGGACATCCGCGAATGCATCGGCTGCAACATCTGCATCACCGGCGACATGACCATGTCGATCTCGCGCTGCACGCAGAACCCGACCTTCATGGAGGAGTGGCGCAAGGGCTGGCATCCCGAGCGCATCCAGCCCAAGGGCAACAGCGACAGTGTGCTGATCGTCGGCGCCGGGCCCGCCGGACTGGAGGCCGCCCGCGCGCTCGGCCTGCGCGGCTATCAGGTGGCGATCGCGGAAGCGGGCACCGAGCTCGGCGGACGCGTGGCGCGCGAAAGCCTGCTTCCGGGCCTGTCGGCCTGGGGCCGGGTGCGCGACTACCGCCGGTACCAGCTCAGCCAGATGTCAAATGTCGACATCTATTTCGAAAGCCGGCTGACGGCGGACGACATCCTGTCCTTCGGCTTCCAAAACGTCGCGATTGCGACCGGATCGACCTGGCGGCGGGACGGCGTCGCGCGCGCCCATGTCGTGCCGATGCCGATCAATCCCGCCATGCCGGTCTACACGCCGGACGATCTGATGGACGGCCAGGTGCCGGGCGGCAATGTCGTGCTGTTCGACGACGATCACTATTACATGGGCGGCGTGCTCGCCGAGCTGATGGCGCGCCAGGGTGCAAAGGTGACCTTGGTGACCCCGTCGGCCTATGTCTCGGACTGGACCCGCAACACGCTGGAGCAGGGGGCCATCCACCGCCGCCTGGCGGAGCTGGGAATAGATATCGTCCTCAACAGGATCGTCACGAATATCGCTTCAGGCGGCGTCGTCACGGCCTGCGTCTATACCGGCGCGCGCCATGAGCTGACGGCCGACGCGGTCGTCCTGGTCACGTCGCGCAATCAGGACGACGCCGTTTGGCGCGAGCTCAAGACCCGGGAAAACGAGTGGGCCGGCAACGGCATCCGTTCGGTCAAGGTCATCGGCGATGCCGAAGCACCGGGGCCGATCGCCTGGGCAACCTATGCCGGCCACCGCTTCGCCCGCGAGCTGGACGAACGCGACATCGGCGACGCGTTGCCTTTCCGGCGGGAAGTTACGGCGCTGGCGGTCGATTGACGTGGAACTCGATCGCCCCTTCTGCGCGTTTTGCGAGGCGCAAGGTTGCGAGCGCGAGGTTCGGCGGCTATGCCGGGCCCGAGATAGCTGACAGGAAGGCGGAGCCGATGAAAGTTCTTTCCACGTCCAAATCGCATGGCGGCGTCCAGGGCGTCTACTCGCATGCCTCCGAGGTCTGCGCCTGTGACATGACCTTTGCCGTCTTCGCGCCGCCCCAGGCCGCGGAAGGCCATGTGCCGGTGCTCTGGTATCTGTCCGGCCTGACCTGCACCCACGCCAATGTCATGGACAAAGGGGAGTACCGCCGCATGGCTTCCGAGCTAGGGCTCGTCATCGTCTGCCCCGACACGAGCCCGCGCGGCCCTGATGTGCCTGACGAAAAGGACAATTGGCAGTTCGGCTGCGGCGCCAGCTTCTACGTCGACGCCACGCAAGAGCCTTATGTCAGGAACTACCGCATGTACTCCTACCTCACCGAGGAACTGCCGGCGCTGGTCGCCGCCAATTTTCCGGTCGACATGTCACGCCAGTCGATCTTCGGTCATTCGATGGGCGGGCATGGCGCGCTGACGATCGCGCTGAGGAACCCGGACAGGTTCAAGAGCTGCTCGGCCTTCGCGCCGATCGTGCAGCCGACGACGGCGGGCTGGTCGCGGCCGGCGCTCGAGAAATATCTGGGATCAGACGAGAAGAGCTGGCGCGCCTATGACGCCACGCTGCTGATCGAGGACGGCCATCGTTACGGCGAACTGCTCGTCGACCAGGGCACCGCCGACGGATTCCTCCAGGATGGTCTGCGCCCATGGCTGCTCGAGGATGCCTGCGGGAAGGCAGGCATCGCGCTGACGCTGCGGATGCAGGAAGGCTACGATCATTCCTACAATTTCATCTCGACCTTCATGGACGACCATTTGAAGTGGCATGCAGCGCGGCTGGCGAAGTAGGGGAAGCGAGGCGGGGACGGGCGGCAAGTTCGGATCAGAGACGCGGCCCTGCCACCATCCGCGCGACCCGCGCCATGTCCGCGCTCATTTCGCGATCGTCGTCGAGCGGGGCGACCAGCGCGCGCACGGCGGCATAGCTGCGTTGCGGCCCTTCGCCCATGCTGTCGACCACACCGCGCAATTCCACGCCTGTCGCCGCAAAGATCAGTTCCATGGCGACGAGAAAGCGCAGCCGCTCGATGATCCCGGCGGTCTTTGCCACCACCCGCGGCGCCATCGACGACTGGTCCTCGATGCCGTCCGAGACGGCCAGCGGGCTGAGCGACATCGGATTGGCGAGGTGCCGGATCTCGGCCTCCAGTGCCGCCACCGGCTTCTGCAGTTCCGCGTAGCCCTGGCGGCTGCCGCCCCTGGCCGACAGGAAGCGCGGCAGTTCCGCCACTGTCGGCGACATCAGCTTCATCGAGCGGTTGGCGGTGGCGACCGCGCAATGCGCGAGCGCCTGGCCGAGCTGTTCCCACGCCAGCGTGAAGGCCGTGAGGTCGAAATTGCCGTTTGAGACGACGCGTTCGGCGGCCGGCAGGATCACCGGGTTGTCGCCCGAATGGCCAAGCTCGATCTCCGTCGCCAGCCTGGCCTGCTCGAACGCATTGAGCAGGCCGCCCCACACCTGCGGCACGCAGCGGAAGCTCAGTGGGTCCTGCAGGCGCCGCGCGGCGTTCTCGTACCAAAGCCCGCTTCCGGCTAGCTCCGCCCTGAGCCGCGCGCCGATCTCGCACTGGCCGAATGCCGGCCGCGCCGCCAAGGCGTCCTCGTCAATGGCCTTGAGGGAGGAGCGGAACGCCTCATAGTTGAGAGCCACGGCCGCCAGCGACCAGTCGGTGAGGCAAGCGACGTCTTCGAGGGCAAGGCACGCCGTTCCGGTCGAAAGGCTGTTTGCGACGATGATGGCGTGGCCGTCCTTTTCGCGCAGGTCGAGCGGCTCGAGCCCGGCAAGGGCGAGCGCCTCGGCCGCCGGCATGACCCTGCCCTGGAACTCGGCCTCGCCGTCGCCGCGCAGCGCCCTTGCCATGTGGCCGAGCGGCGCGAGGTCGGCTGCCCCGATCGAACCCCAGCTAGGGATCACCGGATGGACGCCGGCATTCAGCGCCGCCAACAGGCCGAGAACCACAGGCTC
>NZ_JHQR01000181.1 GCF_014843825.1 Mesorhizobium silamurunense | reverse complement strand
CGGCTTGCCAAGCGCTTCGCGCGCGCGGTGCTGGAGCTCGGCGGCAACAATGCCGGCATCGTTGCGCCCACCGCCGATCTCGACATGGCGCTGCGGGCGATTGCCTTCGGCGCGATGGGCACGGCCGGCCAGCGCTGCACGACGCTCCGGCGCCTGTTCGTGCATGAAAGCGTCTATGACGCGCTGCTGCCGCGGCTGAAGAAAGCCTATCAGAGCGTTTCGGTCGGCAATCCGCTGGAGACGTCGGCGCTGGTCGGACCGCTGATCGACAAGGCCGCCTTCGACAACATGCAGAAGGCGCTCAAGGAAGCGCAAGCGCATGGCGGCAAGGTGACCGGCGGCACACGGGTCGAGAACGACTACGCGGAAGCCTATTACGTGCACCCGGCGCTGGTCGAGATGCCGAAGCAGGTCTCACCGGTGACGGAAGAGACCTTCGCGCCGATCCTCTATGTGATGAAATATTCCGATTTCGACGAGGCGCTCGAGCTGCACAATGCGGTCGGCGCCGGCCTGTCGTCGTCGATCTTCACGCGTGATCTGCAGGAATCAGAGCGCTTCCTCGGCGTCGACGGGTCGGATTGCGGCATCGCCAACGTCAACATCGGCACCTCGGGTGCGGAGATCGGCGGCGCGTTCGGCGGCGAAAAGGAAACCGGCGGCGGCCGCGAAAGCGGCTCGGATGCCTGGAAGGCCTATATGCGGCGCGCCACCAACACGGTGAACTATTCCAAGGCGCTGCCCCTGGCGCAAGGCGTGTCGTTCGACATCGACTAAGGGCAGGCGCGGGCGCCGCGAACTGCGGCGCCTGATACTGCTGCTCAGAACGCCTTGCCGGTCGCCGGATCGAACAGGCGAAGCGAGATCTCGTCGAAGACAAACGCGCAGCGCTCGCCCTTGGCGACGCGAGCCTGCGGCGGCAGGGTTGCCGTCACCCGCTGCGCGCCGATCCGAGCGGTGGTGACCTGCTCAGGCCCGGTCAGTTCGACCACGTCGATCTCGACGGGCAGCGACAGTTCAGCGCTGTTGCCGGACCCAAGGCGGAGCGCTTCGGGCCTGATGCCGACAACGACTTTTGCGCCGTTGCTGGCCGTGCCCGCGTAGCGCGCCGGCAGCGCCAGCCGCGCGTCCGTGCCGGCGATTGCGAGCTTGCCATCCTCGACGGCCGCTTCCAGCATGTTCATCGACGGGGCGCCGACGAAGCCCGCGACATAGAGCGTCGCCGGCTGGTTGTAGATCTGCTGCGGCGTGCCGAGCTGTTCGATGCGGCCGTCGCGCATGACGGCGATCCGGCTCGCCAGCGTCATCGCCTCGATCTGGTCGTGCGTGACATAGACGACCGTGGTCCGCAGCATTTCGTGCAGGCGCTTGAGCTCGGTTCGCATCTCCAGGCGCAGCTTGGCGTCGAGATTGGACAACGGCTCGTCGAACAGGAACACCTGCGGCTTGCGCACCAGCGCCCGGCCGATGGCGACGCGCTGGCGCTGGCCGCCGGAAAGCTGGCCTGGCTTGCGGTCGAGCAAGGTTTCGATCTGCAGGAGCCTCGCCGCCTCGCGCACCGCCTTGTCGCGTTGGTCCGCCGGAACCTTTCGCATCTCCAGCCCGAAGCCGATGTTCCGGTGCACGGTTAGGTTCGGGTAGAGAGCATAGGACTGGAAGACCATGGCGATGTCGCGGTTTTTCGGATGCACGCCAAGCACCGAGCGGCCGCCGATCAGCACGTCGCCGCTGGTTGCCTCCGCCAGCCCGGCAATGATGTTGAGCAAGGTCGACTTGCCGCAGCCGGACGAGCCGAGCAGCACCAGGAACTCGCCGCTGTCCAGCGCGATGTCGATGCCTTTCAGCGTTTCGACGCTGCCGTAGCTCTTGCGGACATCGCGGATCTCAAGCGCGCTCATTGACGGCGTCCTCGAAAAGCATCGGCCCGCCATAGTCGCGGGGCAAGGTGGAGATGGCGCGCGACGCCACCCTGACGGCGGCGGACAGGCAGCTGTCCAGCGACCGCTCCTGCGCCAACGCGGCGAGGAAGGCGGCGTTGAAGACATCGCCGGCGCCGATCGTGTCGACGACTTTCACGCGCGGCGCCGGCACTTCGATCAACTGGCCGTCGGCGCCGATGGCGATCGCACCGTCGGGCCCACGCTTCACGACCACGGTCGCGCGTTCCCTCATGCCGCCGCGGATCTTGCGCGCGGCGTCCGCGGGGATTTCCAGCCCGGCCAGCGTCGTCGTCTCGACCTCGTTGAAGAGGGCCAGCTCGCAGTGCGACAGCCAGCCGCGCGCGGCGGCGCAGTTCGCCGCCGTCCAGCCGTCGATCGGCCAGCCGGTGTCGAGCGCAACGGCGATATGATGCGCTTCGGCCCAGTCGAAAAAGGCATCGTAGTCGCGGGTGAGGTCGTCGGTCAGGAAGGAGCCGCAAAGCAGCGCATAGCCGCCGTAGAGCCGCTTGCCTTCGAGAACGGACAGAACGTCGTCCAGGCTGAAGCGGGGCAGATGGCCGCGCGTGGTGAAAAAGGTGCGCTCGCCATCGGGATGGGTCATGCCGACCGACAGCGTCGTTCCCTCGGGATGAACCGGCCATTTCTCCGCACGGGAGCCGAAGGCTTCGCGCAGCCAGCGGCCGAACTGGTCGTTGCCGAGATTGGCGGCGATTTCGAAGTCGATGCCGAGCGCCTGCCAGGCAAGCGCGCTGTTGCCGGCCTGGCCGCCGACGCGCAGATCGTCATGGTCGACAACCGTCTCCGTTCCCGCCTTCGGCCAGGGCGCGACTGGGCCGACGATCAGGTCGACATTGACGTTGCCGATTACCGCCAGCGGCCGCATCATTCGCTCCGCGTGATCTTGGTGGTGCGGACCGGCGTCCCGGCATTCTCGACGCGGGCATCGGCGAAGGCGATCATCAGACATTGTGCCACCGGCAGCATGGCGAGGACCGCCGCCAGCCCGGAGGCCGGCTTGAAGGCCAGTGTGACGGCGCCAGCGACGGGCGGCTTGCCGGACGCGTCGAAGATGACCAGCCGCGCGCCGGCCTCGACGACGGAAAGCGCCATCGCGGTGACGAGATCGGCGGTCGCGTCGTTGCCGCGAAAGAGGACGATGCCGATTTTGGAGCTGAGCATCTCCATCGGCCCGTGGCGAAGCTG
>NZ_JHQR01000042.1 GCF_014843825.1 Mesorhizobium silamurunense | reverse complement strand
AGGCGCCGGGCAAGCGGCAGCGCCCGCCTCGGCTCGCCGGCCAGGCGTCCGACCAGCTCGCGCAATATACCAAGCTCGGCGATCTCGACCTCGCTGGCGACGCCCGCGCGCCAGGCCTCGTATTCGAAGCAGCGCTCGAGCGAGAGATCGGCGAGGAAATCGCCCCGGATCGAACCGGCAACCGCCTCTAGTTCTTCCGTCGACGCCAAGGAAAGGTCGCCCTTCAGCAGCGGCAGCAGCCGGGCATAGTCTGTTGCGACCTTGAGCGCGACAGTGTTGCGGTCGGCGACCAGCGCGCATTCGTCCTCGCCCAGCACCTGGCGGATCTTGGACAAGCTCCAGCGCAGCGCGCCGCGCGGATCGTCGGGAATGTCCCAGAAGATTTCGCAAAGCCGCTCGCGCTGGTGCGCCTTGCCGGTGACGGCGAGATAGGCGAGCAAGGCCCTCGTCTTGCGTGACGGCGGCAGGTCGAGCAGCGCGCCGTCGCGTGCCACCTGGAAATCGCCGAGCACGCACAGGTTCAGCGGCCCGATATGCGGACCGACTGTCATGCGGCCGGGCACCCTTCCACTGCCATTACCCCTTGCTTCTCTCGTGGCGGGAGAAGACCGCACCGCAATATCAAATTCGGCTAATTTACGGAAGCCGATACAGCAAGGCGAGAGCGGGGAATGTGCGATGGGTTACATTGGCGGCGCCTTATCTCCCCCCTTGAGGGACTCGCAAGGGGGAGATGTCGCCGAAGGCGACAGAGGGGGTCGCCGCGCGTGGAGCGCCAGCGCCCTGCGCGACTCCAGACGGCGCCGGCCAACTACGTGAGACGACCCCCTCTGGCCTGCCGGCCATGTCCCCTCAAGGGGGGAGATTGGCTGTCACTTCGGTTTTCGCAAACCTCCAACCATCGCAATCCCCATCGCCACCACCACCAGCCCCGCCGCCACCGCGAAGGTGACGCGCATGCCGCCAGCCACAGCTTCCGGCGCTGCCCCACCGACCTCGCCGGTGCCCACCGCAAAAGCAAACACCGCGCCCATCACCGCCGTGCCGGTGATCAGGCCGAGATTGCGTGACAGGCTCAGCATGCCCGACACCACGCCACGCTCGTTGCTGTCGATATCGGCCATGACGGCGGTGTTGTTCGCCGCCTGGAAAAGCTGGTAGCCGGGCGTCAGCAAGACGATCGCCACCGCGTAACCAGCGACGCCGAACACCGCCGGCAGCACCGAAAGGGCAATGCAGCCGATCACCATCAGCGCCAGTCCGACCACGATCATCGGCGCCGCGCCGAGGCGGTCGACGACGCGCCCCGCCACCACGCCGCAGAGCGCCGAGACGACCGGGCCGATCGACAGGACGGCGCCGACCAGCGCTTCGCTCAAGCCCAGCGCGCGCGACAGGAAGAACGGTCCGACCACAAGCGTCGCCATCATCACCGTCGAGACCAGCGCGTTCATGGCAAGGCTCGGCGCCAGCACCGGGTCGCGGAACAGCGCTGGTTTGATCAGGGGTGAGGCCACCTTGCCCTCGGCGTAGAGGAACAGGCCGGCGCCGAGGCCGGCGGCGCCGAGCAACGCGATGTTGAGGCCGCCGAAATCGTCGCGCCCAAAAGTCATCGCCAGAGCGTAGGCGGCGAGCGTCAGCGCAAGCAGGATCGTCCCGAGCGTATCGAAGCGAGCGCGTCCCCTCCCCGCGCCCTGATCTTCCCTCGCCTCGCCCGCAGGCAGGAAGCGCCGTGCGGCAAGCATGGCCGCGACGCCGAGCGTGGCATTGACGAGGAAGATCGAACGCCAGCCGAGGGAGGCTATCAGCACGCCGCCGAGCGACGGCCCAAATGCTGTGCCGATCGCCGACATGGTGCCGAGCAGGCCCATGGCGCTGCCGGTGCGCTCCTTCGGCACCGTCTCGCCGACGAAGGCAATGGTCAGTGCCATCATCACCGCCGCGCCGAGGCCTTGCGCGGCGCGCGCGGCGATCAGCAGCGGCAAGGTCGGGGCAAGTGCTGCCGCCAGCGAGGCGGCGCTGAACAGCGCGAGACCCGCAACCAGCAGCAAGCGACGGCCGACGAGATCGCCCAGCCGCCCGACGCTGACGATGAGCGCGGTGATGGCAAGCAGATACGCAAGCACTACCCATTGCACCGCCGGGAAGGACGCCGCGAAGGCGGTGCTCAGCGTCGGCAGCGCGACATTGGCGATGCTGGTGCTGAGCGAAGACAGGAACATGGCAAGCGACAGGCTGGCCAGCGCGCCGGTTGCCGAGCGGCTTGCTGATGCGGTGCGTGGATCTGCGATGTCGGCCATGGTCGTTCTCCGGCGCGGGTGAAACCTGCCGGGAAGATAGGCGCCTGCCTGATATGGCGAAATACGCAGCATTTGCACTTCATCAGTGCATCAAACGCCATATCACAAAGGCGGAACCGTGCTAAGATCGCGCCATGTCGCGACCCGATCTCAACTTGCTCGTCACGCTGGACGTGTTGCTTGCCGAAGGCAGCGTCGCCAAGGCAGCGCGGCGGCTGAAGCTCAGCCCTTCGGCGACGAGCCGGGCGCTCGCAAGACTGCGCGAAGCGACCGGCGACCCGCTTTTGGTGCGCGCCGGGCGCGGTCTGGTGCCGACGCCGCGCGCCATCGAACTCAGCATGGAAGCCGGCCGGCTGGTGAAGGAAGCGGAGGCCA
>NZ_JHQR01000490.1 GCF_014843825.1 Mesorhizobium silamurunense | reverse complement strand
TCGACCATCCACGTCACCGCGGTCAACGATGCACCGGTTGCGGCGGCTGATACCAATTGGGCGAAGGAAGACACCAACACAAGCGCAACCGGCAACGTGCTGCAGACAATCGCGCATGCCGGCGCACCGTCTGGAACATTCTCGGACAATGCGGATACCGATCCTGATGCCACCGACACGCTGGCCGTATCCGCACTCTCAGGTGGCACCGACAACGGCGCTACATTCAGCAAGACCGGAACCTATGGTTCCGTGGTGATTACAAAGGCGACCGGGGCCTACACCTACACGCTTGCGAATGCCCAAGCCAATGTGCAGGCTCTGGCGGCGGGTCAGACCGTCACGGACAACTTCACCTACACCGTTTCGGACGGGCACGGCGGAACAACATCGGCCAACCTGACTGTGACCGTCTTCGGCACAGACGATGTAAGCGCTACTCTGATCTCCGCGGTTGTGGACGGCAAACAGGGGAACAACGCGACACCCAGCACAGTAGTGATAACGTTTAGTGCGCCCGTCACTGCAAATTTTGTCAATCTATCGGACGTGATGCACGTTTCCGGTTTGCCGAATGTGACAGTAATCAATGGCACAGGCAGTTTCACCGATTCGACGCATTACACATTCCAAGTCGACAAAGGTGCGGGTAGCAGCAACGGATCCTCTTACACTCTTACCATCGACAGCGGGGCATTCTCGGATAGCTCGGGTCACACCAACGCAGCGAAAACGACAAGCGGCCTCAAGCCCGCCGGCACCGCCGGCGAGCCCATAAATCTCGCGCTCACCGACCCCTCCGACGGCCAGGCCGTCACCGTCACAGTGAAGGACGTGCCGTCCGGCTGGACCATCGACGGCGCGACGCAGAACGCCGACGGATCCTGGACGGTGCAGACCAATGCGGTCCACGAGCTGACCGTCACCACGCCTGCCAGTTTCGCCGGCGCGGTGGTGCTCGATGTCTCGATGACCTGGACCAACGCCGATGGCACGACAGGAAGTGCATCGATCGCCGACAACGTCGAGGCCTACGCGCAGGGTTCCCCGATCTTCGCCTGGTCGGGCGACGACGTGCTCACCGGCTCGAGCGGCAACGATCTGTTCGTGTTTTCGCAGCCGATCGGCAACGACACCGTGCACAGCTTCGATGCCGCCGCCGACCAGGTCGACCTTATCGGCTATTCCGGCTTCCAGAGCTTTGCCGACGTCCAGGCGCATACCGCCGACGACGCCAACGGCAATGCCGTGATCACGCTCGCCGACGGCCAGTCGATCACATTGGATGGCGTGCATTCCTCCGCGCTCGGCGCCGGCAATTTCGTCTTCGACCAGACGCCGGTGGTGAACAACGCCGGCACCATGACGATTGGCGACGGCGCCCTGCTGCCGCTGAGCGGCACGGTCAACAACAGCGGCATCATCGCGCTGAACTCGACCGGCGACGAAACCCTGCTGCAGATCATCCAGCATGGCGTGACGCTGGAGGGGGGCGGGCAGGTCGTCCTGTCCGACAGTGCCTTCAATATCATTTCCGGCACCGGTCCGGACGTGACATTGACCAATGTCGACAACACGATCTCGGGCGCCGGCCAGCTGGGCGATGGCATGCTCAGCCTCGACAACAGGGGCACCATTATTGCCTCCGGCTCGAATGCCCTGGTCATCGACACCGGCGACAGCGTCGTCGTCAATTCCGGCACGCTGGAGGCAACCGGTTCCGGCGGCTTGGTCGTTGCGGACGGGGTCGCGAATTCCGGCATGCTCTCGGCCAATGGCGGCAACATCGTCATCCACGGCGCGGTCACCGGCGACGGCGATGCCACGATCGGCAATCTGTCGAAGCTGGAATTCGGCGCGGCCTCGTCGACGGATGTCACCTTTGCCCAGAATGCGGCCGGCACGCTCGAGCTCGACGATTCCTTCGACTACAGCGGGCGGATCGGCGGCATTACCAATGACGACAAGCTGGACCTTAACGACATCTTGTTCGGCGCCGGCACGACGGTCAGCTATCAGGCGAGCCAGGATGGCAGCGGCGGCACGCTGACCGTCTCGGACGGCGCGCACAATGCCACGCTGCATCTGCTCGGCTCTTATGATGCGAGCGGCTTCAAGCTTGCGGATGACGGCGAAGGCCATACCGTCGTCACCTACAATCCGGCGGAGTTCACGCTGACGGGCATCGGCAGCGGAATGAGCGAGCTCGTGTGAACAATAGGCGGGCCGCCGGCAGCGGCGGCTCTCTGACGCAATGACCAGACGTGTATCGAGTGGGGTTCTGGAATTGAACGGCAAGCCTAAAATTGTCAGGGAAGCGCTTCGCGCCTGCCGCCGCTATTTCCTCTTCGCCGCGGTGTTCAGCCTGGCGATCAACCTGCTCTACCTCGCATCGCCGCTCTACATGCTGCAGATCTACGACCGGGTGGTCACCAGCGGCAGCGAGACCACGCTGGTGATGCTGACGCTGGTGCTGCTTGCGGCGTTCCTGGCGCTCGCCGGTCTCGACCTCGTGCGCGCCGCGATCCTGACGCGCGCCAGCGCGCGGCTCGACCGGCTGCTGTCGGCGAAGATCCTGGCGGCTTCCGTCGAGACGCCATCGCAGGGCGCCGCGCAAAGCCAGCCGATCCGCGATTTCGACACGTTCCGGCAGGTGATCACCGGCAGCGGCATCCATGCATTGTTCGACCTGCCGTGGTCGCCGATCTATATCGGCATCATCTTTCTCCTGCATCCCTGGCTCGGCTTCTTCGCGCTGGGCTCCTCGCTGCTTCTTATCGCCATGGCGGTGCTCAACGAATATATTGTGCGGGCGCCGCTTAAGCAGGCCAACGACCTTGCCACGGCCAATTACAATTTCACCGAAATGAGCCTGAGGAACGCGGAAGTCATCCGCGCCATGGGCATGATCGACGGACTCGTCCGGCGCTGGGGGCGCGACCGCGGCCTGGCGCTCGGCCAGCAGGGGCGGGCGAGCGACCGG
>NZ_JHQR01000491.1 GCF_014843825.1 Mesorhizobium silamurunense | reverse complement strand
GAGGGCCGGCATCCGTAACCCTTCACAATTCCTGACATTGCCAACCAGCTTCGCAAGTTGCCTGGAAAGGTTTGTGCGAGACGATCGCTTGTCAAGGATGCCTACTTTATAGGCGTTGTCGCACTGTCCAGTGGCTAGAGCGAAAAGGGGTTCCATGCTTCCTACGGCTTAGTCTTTAGATCGTGAGGATTATTATGGTTGAACCTGCTCTCTCGCCAACGGAAACCGGCGCCCCCACCAATGAGCGGTTTCATCTGATCCAGGCCGCGCCCTTGGCCGGCAGTATCGGTGCGGAAGCTCGCGAGCTCATCACATCTTCTGAAGATGTCTTCGTCACTGATCAGAGCGGGAGAAAACTGATCGACGGACCGGCAGGCATGTGGTGCATCAACGTGGGACATCGCAACAAAGCCCTGTCCGATACATTGCGCGACCAGGCAATGTCCCTGACCTATTCAACACCGTGGTATACAAGCAATGCTCCTGCGGAGAAGCTTGCGCAAATGCTTGCAGAGCGTGCCCCGGGTGACCTCAACCATGCCTTTTTGACGACTGGCGGTTCATCCGCGGTCGAAACGGCAATACGGCTCGTGCAGTTCTACAACAACGTACGTGGACTGCCGCAGAAGAAGTTGTTGATCTCACGCCAAGGAAGCTACCATGGCTCGACATACCTGACCGCATCGCTGAACGGCCGCCCGCGCGATCACGACTGGATGGATGGCGCAAGCGATCTCGTCAGAAAGCTGATTTGCCCGAATCCCTTCCACCGACCGGCGAACTTGTCACTGGAGGCGTTCGAAGATTTCCTCGTCGATGAGTTTCGCTCGCTCATCGAGCGCGAGGGCGCCCAACAGATCGCTGCTTTTGTCGCCGAACCGATCCAGGCGAGCGGCGGAGTGTTGATGTCGCCGCCGACCTATCTGAGGCGCATGCGTGCGCTCTGCGCGGAGAATGACATTCTCTTTATCGCGGACGAGGTGGTCACCGCTTTCGGTCGGCTCGGCCATATCTTCGCATCACAAGATGTGTTCGGCATCCAGCCGGATATGATCACTTTCGCGAAAGGTGTCACGTCTGGATATTTTCCCCTCGGTGGCGTCATGGTGTCGGATCGCTTGCTCAGCGAACTTCGCCGCTTGAACCATCCCAAGGCGAACTTCGTGCATGGTCTGACCTATTCCAGTCATCCCATCGGCTGCGCGGTGGCAATCCGCAATATCGAACTGCTGGAAGACGGTCTCCTCGAGCACGCGCGTGAAATCGGTCCCTATTTTCAGGAGCAGTTGCGGACGCTCGAGGAACTGCCCCTCGTGGGCGAGGTGCGCGGCGCCGGACTGATGGCGGGAATTGAATGTGTTGCCGACGCCAAGGCGGAGAATCGTCTTGATCTCGACCTGACCGTCGGTAAACGGATCGATTTTCATTGCCAGGAGAATGGGTTGCTGGTCCGGCCCCTGATCAATATGTGCGTGATGTCGCCGCCGCTGACCATCAGTCGTTCGCAAATCGACATGATGACCGATGCTCTTCGCAAGGGAATTGAAGCCACTGCGGATGACCTGATCCGTGAGGGACTTTGGAGGCCGGCATAATCCGGCTGCCTGCCTTCCTTTTAGGCAGAGCGGATGGCTAGACGACAGCCAACCAGCCTGAACAGTTTTGAAGCCGGGCCTGAAGCTCCTTTGGGAAGCCCTTAGGTTCTGAAGCGTTGGAATACCGGATTATCGAGCCAGAAAACAAGCGAGGGCAAAATGAAACTCACCGCAACGTCCACCGCGTTAATTCTTGGCCTGAGCACCACGGTCGCCCTGGCTCAAGGCAATCTAAACATCTACAATTGGGGCGAGTACACCAGCCCCGAATTGGTCGACAAATTCTCAAAGACCTACAACGTCCATGTGACGCTGACGGATTTCGATTCTAACGACACCGCACTTGCAAAAGTGCGCCAGGGTTCCTCCGGGTTCGACGTCGTGGTTCCCTCGCAGAGCTTCATCCCCACCTATATTCAAGAAGGGCTGCTTGCCGAGACAAACCCGGGCCAGATGGAAAATGCCAAGAACCTCGAAGAGAGGTGGCGGGATCCCGCTTTCGACCCAGGCCGAAAATATTCCGTGCCGTGGCTTTGGTATACGAGCGGCATCAGCGTCAATACCTCGGTCTTCAAAGGCGACATAAATACCTGGAAGGTGATTCTGGATCCGCCGGATGAACTGAAGGGCAAGATCAATATCGTTCCCGAGATGAACGATATCATGTTCGCCGCGATCAAATTCGAAGGCGGAACATGGTGCACAAGTGACGTTGCCCCCAGTTTCTATCCAGC
>NZ_JHQR01000492.1 GCF_014843825.1 Mesorhizobium silamurunense | reverse complement strand
CATCAATCCGCTGATAACTTTACAGCGCCCTTTGCCCTGTCCCGACGCGCCTTGCGATCGCTCGAAGGTGGCTTGGACGACGTGCGTGATGTCTTCTCTGGCCGCTGCATCCGCAGCACCAGATCGATCAACTCTTCCTTCGTCAGACGCTGCAAATCAGTGCGATCCATATCCCCATAGATTCAGGGATTCTTGCCCCTGACAAGAGCGTGGGTAATTACCCAATTATTATGGCAACAACAGATGAGGCAATAAAGGATAAGGCGTAATCCCGGTTCATGAAACTAATTCCAGCTGTGGGATCTGATCCTCGCTATGAACTCGCGACACAGATTTCTATCCAATGCGCCATCGCGGCGAAGGCGAGAGCATACATCGATATGATGCGGCTTCACCTGATTGATTGCTGCAATAACGTTTTCAGGATCAAGCCCGCCCGCTAAATATATCGGCTTCTCTGATCGACTTACAATATCTGCTGATACTTCCCAATCGTGGGTGCGTCCTGTCCCACCCAGTTCAATAGGTTCGACATTAAAATTGCCTGTATCGAGGAGAATTGCATCAGCGTATTCCCCCAATCGCAACGCATAGTCTATCGAAGACTTGTCGATTACGTGGACGACGGGAATAACCTCCAAAGCAGGTGCAAGCCGCTTGATCTCTTTTATAACCGAAGGGTCAACGGGAGAAACGACTTGCACTGTTTCTACACCAACAGCATCTACATGACGCAATATTTCGTTCGCCTCTTTCTCGGAGGTCAAAACGATCGCCCTCGCACGATTATCGATATAACGTACAAGGTTTGATATCGTAGTATTGTCAATTATTCCAGGACCGCTTGGCATTTTCGCCACTAAGCCCAAACAGGTGGCCCCACATTCAATCGCTATGTCTGCATCTTGCTGTGACATGATGCAGCATATTTTTATTCTGTCGACTTTCAATAAAGTCATAATGTTTATCACCCTTTGGCATCCACGTTGAAGTACGGCTTTGCAGCTAACGAAGCAGAAACTAATTTCCTCACCATTTCGAAGGTATTTATTTTCTCGATATCCGACTCGGGTATCCACTGAGCTGACTTGGTTAGTGCTTCACGCGGCTTCACAATAGTTGATTGAGCCTGAGCAACAAAAATGAAGTCAATATGTTTCAGGGCAAATTGTCCTTCGTCGATACTTTCATTTAGGACAGCGATTGGCATGATAATGGATGTCGCACCGTCGGCAGTCCCGCATATCTGGAATTGAGGAGCCAAAAGTTTAATTTCGATTCCAATTTCTTCCTGAACTTCACGTATTGCGACATCGTGCGGAGACTCATTTGGCTCAATGCCGCCTCCGGGAAGCATGAACCGGCCATACTTGAGGCGTTCAATGAACAATGCCTTATCATGGTCACATGGGTGAAATATTATAACACTGCTTACAAGTCGCTTCTTCATGTATACTATCTCTGTCTGAAGTATACAATATCGGTGCGGTGATTGTATGTACCGCTTGCCGCTGTGGCAATGAGTTTGGCTGCCGCTTCGATTTCAATCCCAACTTTCTCGTTCATATTATTGTAACAGTTAGTTAGCTCTCGAGGAACTGAGCTTAGCACGCTCTCCATCGCCGCCGTTCTCACAAACCCTTGGCTTACAAATACCAACGCACTGTGCAGCTTTTTCTCAGATTTTAACGTTTGGAACGCTTGAACATAAACAGATTTGGTTCCTAGGCTAAAGACTGCGCGACGGGCCACGTCGGAACACGTATCATGGCTATGAATGTGCAATTTGCATGCCACCAAACGCAGCGACCACAAATCGGAGGAGCCGCCCCTGGCCGGCTTGATCCTAACCCCTAGTATGTCTGGATCTGAACACAGATTGTCGTCAATCGGACTCGGACAGAATGCTGTGACCAGCTTTGGCACCGGCTGACGCCAGAGTCCTCGGTTGAGAATTGCGCGTCTGAGAGCGGATTGGGCAACAGGCGATCGCTGGAGCTGGTCGAGTTGCGCAGCTGTGTGTTGCTGTTAGCTTGGCGGCATAGGGCCGCAGGTGTGATCCGAGCGCCGAATGCTAGCGCCGTTCGCTGTATCCGGCGACCCATCTAGCGATCACTGATAGCGCGTGATCGAGGTCATACTGAGAGTATCGTTCAATCGCTCGTCCGGCTGCGGCCGTTCAAGGCTTCGCAGATTCCGTTCTGCATCGGCTTGCCTGGAGCGACAACATGCTGGCCCCCTGCCGTCAAGGCGAGCATGGCCTCGAGG
>NZ_JHQR01000493.1 GCF_014843825.1 Mesorhizobium silamurunense | reverse complement strand
AGGCAGAATGGCGGTTCGGCCTCGGCGGATCGCCTTATCTTAGCCGCAGGTTTTGAGCGCGGCGCGCACCGCGCGATAGCGTCGTCATCCGACCTTTCAAAACCTCGGTTTGATCAAGTGGCCGAAAAACCATCTCTCATTCAGCAATTGCGGCGGCGATTTCGAAGCCCTCGACGAGATGATCGCTGTCTTCCGGCTTCTCGAATTCGATACTCGCGCGCAAGTGGCTTACCGGCGAGAAGCCAGGGTCCGATTTGCGGATGTGCATGACGCATTCCCGCGCGCCGGCCCTGTCGCCGGAGCGCGCCAGCGCAGCCGCAAGCAGTGACCACCGTCGAGGCCCGTAAGGCAGGCGCTGTATCGCCGTTGCGGCGCCGCCATAGTCGCGGGCAGCGTAAAGCGCGAGGGCTCGATCGCAATGATACCATTCGGCATGGAGAGGATTTACCGCGAAACTCCAACCCGTCGCGCGGTCGTCCGCGCAAAGACAGCACATGACCCATCTGCATCATCGTGTCGGCGTCGTAGGGGTTGATGTCGAGCGCGCGTCGCATGTGGTGCTCGGCCGCCTTGTGGTCGCGCGCGGCAAGCCGCGCCTGTGACAGGATGCGATGGCAACGGGGTTCGTCCGGCGCCAGCGCCACGGCAAGCGAGGCACGCTCGATGCAGCTTGCGATCACATCCTCCGGCGCGCTTCCGTAATCGGCAATCGCCAGTTCCACCAACGCGATATAGGCGTGGGCTAGCCCATAGTCCGGGTCGCGTGAAATCGCTGCCTTGAGCAGGTTCAAGGCTTCGCTATTGTCGTCGGGACGATAGCCGCGGAAGCGCACGATCGCTCGCGTCACCAGTTCATAGGCCGCAAGGTCCTGCGTCGGCTTGCCGGCGGTTCGCCGCAACGCCGCCGCCTCCAGATTTGACACCAGCCGGTTCACGACACGGTAGGCAATCTCATCCTGAATCGCGAACAGGTCAGGCGCGACCGCCGTGTAGCTCTCGCCCCAGACCAGCGTTCCGGCTTGCGCGTCGACCAGCTTGGCACTGATCTTCAACTGGTCGGCGCTGCGAATGACGGAGCCTCGCACAAAATAATCCGGCCGCACCGCGATCGGCAGGCCATGGCCTTGCGCCTGGCGGAAGGCGGCGAGCGCCGTCTCCCGGTTCAGGATCGTCACCGTGTGGAAGCGGGCAAGCCTGTCGGCCACGTCGTCCGCGAAGGCGCCGATCACTGGATCCGAAGTCTCGCCGGGCGCCCGGCCGTCCTCGAACGGCACGACCGCGACGACCGGTTGTGAAGCCGAAGGCTTATGACAGGGAGCCGAAAGCACATAGCCGCGCTTGGGCACGGCCTTCAGGATCGCCTGGTTGTTGTCGTCGAGGGCCTTCCTTATGTCCCGCACCGCCTGGGTGAGGGAATCTTCGGTGACGGCTATGTTGCCCCAGACCGCGGAGATCAGATCGGATTTGGTGACGACCTTGCCGTCGTTTCGAGCCAGATAAGAAAGCAGGCTGAACGCCTTTGATCGCAGCGGCACCGCTGCCCCATCCCGCAGCAGCAGGCCGCGCTCCAGATCAAGCTGGCAGTCGCCGAGTTGCAAGACCCCCTGCGATGCGGATTCCGCCATGGAACAGCGACCTGCCCTTGCACAACATCCAATGACCTATTCGGCTATCATTCTGCGCCGTCAAGATATCCGTTGGACTGGGCTGCTGCTGCGCGGCGCGATCGCCCTTCAGGTCCGTGGCGGCGATCTCGAGCATCTCAATCAGCGCGCCGGGCGGCGCATAGCCGGGGTTGACGATTCCACTGGCGACGATCTCGAAGAGTTCCTGGCGTGCGCGGGTGCGGGCTTGATCGTCGAACATGGCTGCCTCCGTCTATTGGATCAGCATGCCTGAGATTGCCCGCGCCGTACCGACGGAGTTCTGAAATTCTGCTGAAATCCGCATTTCACTGGTGCCTGAACGCGGTGTGCCTGCCGGGCAGCGCTGTGCTGATCCGCGCGATCCAGCCGCAATTCGGCATCGCGGCGATGCGCGTCAATCGGGGAACGGACGACGGCAGGCTGCTTTGCTCCGGTCC
>NZ_JHQR01000489.1 GCF_014843825.1 Mesorhizobium silamurunense | reverse complement strand
ACATCGCCGGGAAGCCACAACGGCAGGCGCCTCCTTCTCCCCGCATGCGGCAGGGCTGTCCGGGCAAACTGTCTGTGAATGGAAATGCCGCGGGCCTATGCCCCGCACGACTGCGCTCTGGTTTTTCAAGACCCGCCTGGGCGGTCATTGCCGTGCAGTAGAGATCGGCGGCCTCGCCTCGCAACCAGGACAGATCAAGCACACGATCGACCCTGGCCAACTATGATCATCGGGATATCCGCTAGAGTGCAACTCCGCCTGAAGCCCTTCGAGGAAGCTATGCTCACCGATCCCATTCCGGATGCGGCCCACGGTCGCGCCTTCGACCCCGACTGTGCGTCCACCTCGGTTCGAGGCTACGCGTCGCCAGGCGTGACGCAGTATGCGCAGGTAGCCCACCCCACACGTCCCGCCACGCGTCTTCGGGATTTGCCTTACTCCACTGATGGAATTTGCGCTGAACCCCGAGTACCAGGCCTCGTCGGCCTGGTGATTCATGTCCACAGATCACTGCTCCGTCGTGCAACTCTACCGTCTTCCTGCTTCCCTTCGCCTTGTGCGCGGCTTTCCCGCGCTCCGACTACTACGGAAGCTCCGCCCTCGGCATCTCCATCTCCGGCCGTCGCGGCGAGTCCGTTCCGTGCTGGGCGGCGATCCAAGTTCCCGTGCTCCGATCTCCAACCTTGGTGCCCTTAGGTGGTGAGCTCTACCCGGTACGATCGGCCAAAGGAGCGGCTCCCATCCGGGGCGCGGCACCCGACCCCGGGTGCCGACACCAACTGTCGGTTTTGTCGAGTCCGTGACACGGTGGCGTTCGGCTGGCTACTGATGCACTCTCTTTTAAGGCTTTGAAGAATCTGCAGAACATTTTTTCTGACGCTCCTTCCGCTCAGTTGGCACGACTTTTGAACCTTCCTTGTAGCGAGGCAGCAGGAACCGCCGGTGTCGGGTGGCAGAAAGCGCCCCACGTATTTGCAAAGCACTTGGCAAGAGGAAGCGAGAGGATGACTTCCGCCGCGAATGGCGAGACTCTGGCGCGCGACGCGCAGTTTGGGGAAATCCACTGCGCAATGCGCTCGACCGGTTGGTACGCTGCCTGTTCGCCGAGGGTCTTCTAGTACGAGATGGATTGGTGTGGGCGTGTGATAGCCACCAAGCCTGGCTCCCCCTGCGGTGTCACGCCAGATCTTGTATTTCACCGACCTGCGTCGTGCACCTGCCGGAACATTTCAAAATCGGGGGTCCATCGAAGTTGCTGGACGAAACCGGCGCCCGGCACCGAATCGATGAGCCCTACGGTCTCATAAGGCAGGTCGCGGCCGCCCTGGCGACTTCGCCTGCCGGACGGACTGGAGAATCTTTTTGCGCGACGCCTGTGAACTTGAGCCAGTGCGTACGGGCGTGGGGCGGAGGCTCGGGCACCCAACCGAGAAAGAGGCTTCAGTGCAGATGCTCACATCACGTTTCAGATTGAAACTTCGGACATCGAGTGGCCCGCCCGGCGCAGTACAGGCGGCAGCCTCGTGCGATGTTGCGCATGGCCGTCAGGTCAGGCCCACAGAGCCATTCGCTCTGGTCGAGAAATTTTTCCTTCGCCTCGCGTACCTTGCGCTCGGGGCGGTCGGGCCTTCGGAGGCGGGAGCACAACTATCCATCTGGAGGTCGCTCAGGGCGACGCCGACTTCATCGCCCGAGATCGACTCAGTGCCGCTTGGTATCGCGGATGTTGTCCTATTCTTGGCGTCCGATGCCGCGCATTACATATGCGGCGCGCTCGTTAAGGTGAACGGCGGAAGGGCTGTCGCATGACCCGCTTCGCCGGGAAGGTCGCCCTGGTGACCGGCGCCAGCAGCGGCATTGGAGCGGCAATCGCCGACCGGCTTGCCGGCGA
>NZ_JHQR01000485.1 GCF_014843825.1 Mesorhizobium silamurunense | reverse complement strand
AGCGCGCCGAGCGCCGCGCGGTCGAGATCGGCATCGCCTGACGACCGCGCCAGCCTGGCCGAGACTACCCGGCCCGAGGCATCTACGGTGAACGTCACGTTGGGGCTCCCTTCGGCCTTTCTCGAGCGCGCCGCGCTCGGATAGCGCGTGTGGCGCCTGATCCATGCCGCCAGGCTGGCATTCCACCGCGATGGGCTGACGCTGGATCGCGGCGCCGCGTCGGAGGATTGCGGCGCCGCAGCTTTCGTGCCGGCCTTGGCGTCGATGCTGGCCGTCGTCACCGCCTTGGGCGGCGCCGGCTTTTCCTTCTTCGGCCGCTGTTTCGGTTTTTCAACCGGCTTCTTCTCTGCCTTTGTCTTCGCCTCGACGGGTTTGCTTGCCTTGATTTCCGTCTCGACCGGCTTCGGCTGCGGCAGCGGAATGACCACGTCGGGCGCGATTGCTTCGACAGGGTCGGGAACGGCCTCTTCCAGCGGCGGCCGCTCGCTCAGCGCCGCCACGGTCGGCTCCGCCGGTTCGGCCTGTTCGGTCTTATCGGCGTCGACGGGCTGTTCGGTAACCGGTTCGGCTTCTTTCACGACCGGCTGCGGCGCCGGGTCGGTCGTCGGATTCACTTCGCTGACCGTCGGCGTCTCCTCGATTGCATCGGGCGGGTCCGGCGTGACCGCGTCGAGTGTCGCCACCTCTTCAGGCACGGCAGGTGCCATCACAAGCGGTGCCATTTCGACCGCCAGCGCCTGCGGCGGACCGCCGTCCGGCACCTCGGCGAAGCTGAGTTTCTGCACCGCATAGGCGACCGCGACATGCGCGGCGAAAATGACTGCGGCCGCGCTTGTCCATAGACCGGCTTCACGGAAGCCGAAACGTGGATGAGAGATCGCGGACATGGCGGCGGCCGTCATTGGCTCGTGCTCCCGGCCGTCGCCGGCGCGGCGCCTCCACTGGCGGCCGGAGCTCCGCCCGCCCGGGCCGCGCCCCCGATACCGGACGCCGTCTCCAGCCCGACCAGCGCGACCTTGAGGTAGTCGGCGGCGCGCAGCAGATTCATCACCTCCATCAGCTCGCCATAGCCGACATTTCTGTCGGCGCGCAGGAAGATGCGTGTCTGCTTGTCGCCCTTGGTCCTGGCGTCGAGCACCGCGGCAAAGATGGGGCGTGGCACGCTGTCATTGCCGATTGCCAGCGTGAGATCGCTTTTCAGCGTGAGAAAGAGCGGCGTCTCCGGACGCGGCGCCGGCGTGGCCGTCGACCCTGGCAGCTCGACATTGACGTCGACGGTCGCCAGCGGTGCGGCGACCATGAAGATGATCAGAAGCACCAGGATGACGTCGATGAACGGCGTGACGTTGATCTCGTGGCTTTCCTCGAGATCGTCGCCGGCCGTTTCACGAATCCGCGCCGCCATAGCCGCTCACTCCGCCGCCATCGCGGTTGCCGACGGCACCGTGCGGAAATCGAGGTCGCGGCTGACCAGCCGCTCGACGCCGGCGGACGCGTCGGCCAGGGTCTGCCTGTAGCCGGCTATGGACCTCGCGAAGACGTTGTAGATGACCACCGCCGGAATGGCCGCCACCAGGCCCATCGCCGTGGCGAGCAGCGCTTCGGCGATGCCGGGCGCCACCACCGCCAGATTGGTGGTCTGCGCCTGCGAGATGCCGATGAAGGCGTTCATGATGCCCCAGACGGTGCCGAACAGGCCGACGAAGGGTGCCGTCGAGCCGATGGTTGCCAGCAGGCCCGTGCCGCGCGACATGCGCCGGGACGCTGCCGCCTCGATGCGCGAGAGCCTGGAGGTGACGCGCTCCTTCAGGCCGTCCCCCGAGGCATGGTCGAGCGCGCCCGCCGAAAGCGCCCGCTCTTCCT
>NZ_JHQR01000486.1 GCF_014843825.1 Mesorhizobium silamurunense | reverse complement strand
CGCGCCCTCCCGCACGAGCGGGTTCGTTCAATGGCGGATTGTGTTGAAAAACTCCGGCTTGAAGCAGCTCTGAAGCACTGATTCAATCTCCTTGGTAAAGGAGATTGAGTCGATGATGGGCGAACCGACGGTGATGCAGGAGGCGCTGTTCTACGAGTTCAGCATCGAGCGTCACGTGCCTGCTGACCATCTGTTGCGCTCGATCGACCGCTTCGTCGACCTGTCGGGGCTGCGCTCGCATCTGCGGCCGTTCTACAGCGAGATCGGTAGGCCCTCGATCGATCCGGAACTGATGATCCGGATGCTAATCGTCGGCTACTGCTTCGGCATCCGTTCCGAGCGCCGGCTTTGCGAGGAAGTGCATCTGAATCTCGCCTATCGCTGGTTTTGCCGGCTTGGCCTGGAGGGTGATGTCCCCGATCATTCCATCTTCTCGAAGAACCGGCACGGCCGCTTTCGCGAGCGATCTGCTGCGCGAACTCTTCGAGACGACGGTGCGTCGTTGCATCGAAGAAGGTCTCGTCGGCAACGAGGGCTTCGCCGTCGATGCCAGCCTCATCAGGGCGGACGCGAACAAGCAGCGCTCTGCCGAGGGATCGGAGCAGGTCGACTGGGAGACGGATGGCGGCGACACGCCGCTCGGTACAGGAGTATCTCGACACGTTGGACGATGCCGCGTGGGGTGCAGCGAGCGAGGTGAAGCCGAAGTTCATATCGAGGTCCGACCCGGCGGCTCAGTGGACGGGAGCGATGAAGGGGCATGCCTTCTTCGCCTACGCCACCAACTATCTGATCGACCTGGATCACGCCGTCATCGTGGACGTCGAGGCAAGCCGCGCCATACGCCAGGCGGAAGTCGGCGCGGCACGCACCATGATCGATCGCGCCCAGGATCGCTTCGGCCTCTATCCGGAACGCCTGGCCGCCGACAGCGCGTACGGCTCGACCGAGATGTTGGGCTGGTTGGTGCACGAGCGCGGGATCGAGCCGCATATCCCGGTCTTCGACAAGTCGGAGCGTCGCGATGGGACCTTCGAGCGGGCAGAGTTCAGCTATGATCGCAAGCGCGATCTCTACACCTGTCCAGGCGGCAAGGAGCTCAGGCAGTATCGTCGGCGGTTCGCTTCACCCCGCGACGGTGTCGACGACGAGGGCTTCATGCGCTACCGCGCCAGCAAGCTCGACTGCGACGCCTGCGCCCTCAAGCCTCGATGCTGTCCGAACGGTCCAGCCCGCAAGATCCTACGCTCTATCCACGAGGGTGCGCGGGACATGGCCCGCGATATTGCCGCCACCGACGCCTATGTCACCTCGCGTCGCGAGAGGAAGAAGGTCGAGATGCTGTTTGCCCACCTCAAGCGCATCCTGAAGCTGGATCGCTTGCGACTACGAGGACCAAACGGTGCTCGAGACGAGTTCCATCTGGCAGCCACTGCCCAGAACCTCAGGAAACTCGCCAAGCTGATTCCGGTGCCGATGCCGAAACCGGCATGAGGCGGAAGGCGTCTGCTCACGACCTAACATCAGTCGATGTCGTGGCCGAGACGCGGCCGATTTTTTCAACATGGGGTAATGGGCAGCGG
>NZ_JHQR01000483.1 GCF_014843825.1 Mesorhizobium silamurunense | reverse complement strand
CCCGATGCCACGCTCCGCGCAGAACCGCACCAGCACCGCGACGCCCGCGGTGTCGGCCGGGCGCACAAGGGCGGAGGCGCCGAAATTGCGGGTGTCGAAGCCGGGATCGCGAGAGGCGAGCTCGGCGGCGTTCCAGATGGTGGCGTTGGGACAGGCGGCGCGGAGGGCGGGGAGGAGGGTAGGGGACACGGGGCGGCTCCGGGCAGGGGCGATGCTTCATCCATCCTATAGAGGCACGAGCGCGTTGGAGTCACGCCGGGTCTCGAAGAGGCATTCACGCTCATGCGATCGCGAGAATTACTGGGATCGTTCGGCCGTTCCCTGCGTTTCAACAAAGGCTGAAATGGAGGAACGGACAATGGGCGACGATCGGTTGGCAAAGATCAGGCAGCGTGCCTATGAGATCTGGGAGCGCGAGGGCCGGCTGTTCGGCAATCACGACCGGCACTGGCAGCAGGCCGAGGCGGAGATCGACCGCGAGGCAGCGCTGCCGCAGACTGCGGGCGAGATCGCCAGCGCCGACATCCTGACGGTCGAGGAACTGGCGGTGCGCACCGGCATATCGGGCGACGAGGCGCAGGAACTGATCGACCGGCTGGGCAGCGACCGCGCCGCGATCGAGCAGGCCGCGCGCAGCCTCAAGGCGAAGCGGCGGGGCTAGCGCGGGCTCCATTGAGCCGAACGGCCAGGCCGTGCCAGCGGCCTTCGGTGCCGTGCCGGAACGAGTGGACGCCGATCCGCGTTGATCAAAATGTCTGTCCACAAAACGTCTGACCACAAGGAAGACTATCGGACAAACCGGGCGGACTATCTCATTGCCAAGATGGCGCTCCTCAAGACCGAACCCAAGCCGAACAAGAAACCGGCTCCCGATGATCAGCACCCGGCTCGGGAGAGCCCCTTCGCCTCGGCATCGGCGCCAAGCCTGTCGCCGTTGCCACCAGCCAGCTCGATTTTATGCGGGACGAGGACGGCGACTCCACACCGTCGCCAACTGGACGAAGGACCGGCTGAAGGCCATGCCCGAGCATCGCGACTGAAAGAGAGGGCCCGGCGTGGGCCGGCCATTTTTCCTCGGACGCCGAAAGCATGCCCTCGGGCCTGACCCATAGTGGTTCTCGCCTGACATAAGAGTCCG
>NZ_JHQR01000488.1 GCF_014843825.1 Mesorhizobium silamurunense | reverse complement strand
CGGTTTGCCGTCGAGCTCCAGCTCGCCAGCGCTGCGCCGGTCGGCGCCGAAGATCAGCCTGGCGAGCTCGGTGCGGCCGGAGCCGACCAGCCCGGCCAGCGCCAGGACCTCGCCGTGATAGAGGTCGAACGAGCAGTTCTTCAGCAACCTGCCGTCCGACATACCGCGCACCGACAGCGCCACCTGGCGCTTGCTGTCCGGCGGGCGGTGATCCTTCTTGTAGAAGGCCGACAGATCGCGGCCGACCATCATCGAGACGAGGCGCGAGGCGTTGAGATCGGCACGTTCCAGCGTGCCGACATAGCCGCTGTCGCGCAGCACGCTGACCCGGTCGGCAAGCTGGTACACCTCTTCCATGCGGTGGCTGATATAGATGATGGCGATGCCTTGCGCCTTGAGCGTGGCAATGACCTCGAACAGCCTTTCGGTCTCGCGCGACGTCAGCGAGGTGGTCGGTTCGTCCATGACGATGATGCGGGCGCTGGTCGACAGCGCGCGGGCGATCTCGACCAGCTGACGCTCGCCGAGCGACAGGCTGGAGACCAGGGCACGCGCCGAGAAGGAAACGCCAAGCCGCCCGATGATGTCCCGGGCACGCCGGTTGCATTGGTCGCGGTCGACGATGCCGAACCTGCGCGGCTCGTTGCCGAGGAAGATGTTCTGCGCCACCGTGAGGTTCGGCGCCAGCGACAGCTCCTGGTAGATGACGGCGATGCCATGGGCGCGGGCCTTGATCGGATCGCCGGTGGCGACCGGCGCGCCGTCGATCAGTATTTCACCGCCGGCATCGGGCCGATAGGCGCCGGACAGCACCTTCATCAGCGTCGACTTGCCGGCACCGTTCTCGCCCATCAGCGCGTGCAGCTCGCCGGCATTGACGGTGAGCGACACGTCCTGCAGGGCGCGGATGGGGCCGAAGGTCTTGGAGATGTGACGCATCTCCAGCACCGGTCTCTGCACCGCCTCGACATGGGCGATGGCGCTCATTGCGCACCTCCCGCCGACCGGGCGATGCCGCGCCCGGCAATGAGGGCGCGCCAGCCGTCGCGGTAACCGGCCAGGCCTTTGAAGCTTGCGGCGCGCACCGGCTCCGGCGTGTCGGCG
>NZ_JHQR01000484.1 GCF_014843825.1 Mesorhizobium silamurunense | reverse complement strand
AACTGTCACCCATCTCTCGGGAAGGGCATTCAAACACTTAGCAACCTAACAGCCCTGCGAACCAGCGACCATGTTGCGTTTGTGTCGCGTCAAGCTCCCAACAGCGCCTTTTCAGCCGCCGCTGACGGCAGTCCTGAGCGTGTATGTGTCGCGAAGTTCATCATAACCGCCGAGACCATGGTCGAGATCGCTCTGGAGCCAGGCAGGCAGGAGGCGCGTCGCATCATGGGGCCGCACGCGGGCGTGAACTGAACCGAGTGGACAAATTGTCCAGACGGCCCGCCGCCTCACGGTGGCGGGCTTTTTTTACCGGCAATATGCTCCGTCGTTGCGGACAACATGTAGTTGACGTAAC
This sequence comes from Mesorhizobium silamurunense, assembly GCF_014843825.1. Lineage (GTDB taxonomy): Bacteria > Pseudomonadota > Alphaproteobacteria > Rhizobiales > Rhizobiaceae > Mesorhizobium > Mesorhizobium silamurunense. The sequence continues at coordinate 616 of NZ_JHQR01000484.1, read as the reverse complement.
GTTAACGCAGGCGCAATCATTTCGGATTGTGCAGGGTTGAGGGCGTTTCAATGAAACTCGTTGTCTTTGGCGTAGCAATGGTATTGGCCGCCACCGGAGCAGCTGTTGCGAAAGAGAAGAAAAAGGTGGCGACCGCTCAGGCTGCAACCTCGTGTTCTACAGCTCATATGAAGGCTGGCAGCAGCAAGCCGGCACCGAAACTGGATTGCAAATCGACAGGCACGGTGGTTGTTGCGCGTCCGTCAAATCAGGCCGCAAATTTCTTGGACCATCACCTAGGGTACGACACCGATCCGTGGATCCCAATTGGCTATTGATGGCAGTTTTCGGCTACCGGGCCTTTTTCATGTCGCAGTCATGTCGCGTGGAGTTGCCGATAGTCTGTTGTAGCCGTTGGAAATCAAGGGAAACGGCTAGTAGAGAGGCGCGTCACAGGCGACCGCCCTACCCTATCTCAACCGTTTGATTTTGCACGATAAGCATCAAATATTTGGCTGGAGAATCCACGGACTCTGACTAGTCCCGGTTCGAATCCAGGTTCCCGAGTCGATCCCAATTGTAGAACCGTAGCCTGAGTGCTTTTGGGCCGGTGAACGAACCCGCTGCGCGGGATGGG
>NZ_JHQR01000487.1 GCF_014843825.1 Mesorhizobium silamurunense | reverse complement strand
GACCGCGTGGCGAAGAGCAGGGTCGAAGTTGCAACCCTGTCGCGCAGCCTATGATCGTCGCACCTCATGTGCGGCGCCCGAGCGCCCTTTCGGTGATTGCTGTTTCCATGTAGCGACGAAGCGACGGTAGGCTTCCTCGGCGTCGCCGATCGTCTCGCGCTCGCTGTCGCGCACCGACTTGTTGCTGTAGTCGGCGGCGGATCCCTTTGCCCTGCCGCCGCGATGAGATGGATAGCCGGCGGTCAATTCCAGCTTTCGGAGCTTCCAATCCAGGAGCGCCGAGCGGCTCCAGATGTAGTCCTCATCCTTGGTCAGCATGTGCCAGACGATGACTGCCAGCTTGCGTGCCGTCGCGACTGCAGCAACGTGTTTGCCGCGCTTGTCGCGGATGCGCATGAAGAAGGCCCGCAGCGGACCAGGCACACCGGAAATGACCCACGCCGCCTCGACCAGCATCGATCGCGCGTGGGCTCGGCCTTGTTTGGTGATGCGGCCATGATAGGCCGGCTTATCGCCGGACTGCCGGACCCGTGGGTTGAGCCCAAAATAGCTGACAAGCTTTTCCGATGATGAGAACCGTTCGACATCGCCAATGGCCGCCACGATACTCATCGCGACCGTGACGTTCACGCCGGTGATCGTCATCAGTCGCTTGACCCGAGGCTCCTGGAGGGCCGTCTGCGCGAGACCCTTGTCTACTTGTGCAAGCTCACCACCAAGGCGATCGAGTTCATCGGCATGGCGAAGGACGACACGGCGCTGATCTTCGGCGAGCGGCTGGGCCTCCAGCCAAGCCCTGCCCCGCTTTGAGAACAGGGTGCCCTTGTAGGGCGGGATCAGGTTGGCGTGCAGAACGGAATGGATCCGGTTCTTGAGACGGGTCATCTGGGAGACGAGCTGCGTTCGTTCCGCTACCACGCGACGACGCGTCTCGGTTTCCTCGTCCGGCATCCACACTTCGGG
>NZ_JHQR01000479.1 GCF_014843825.1 Mesorhizobium silamurunense | reverse complement strand
CGGCCGGGCGGTCGTGCTCCCAGGCCCAGCGGGCGGCGGCGATATCGGCCTCGGCCAGCGTGTCGTCGGGCGGGTAGCCGGCCTTGACGGTGATCGTACCGTTCTCGGGCAGAAGCAGCACCACGCGCACTTTCAGCATGGACGCGATCTGGAAGGCGGTGGCCCACAGCACGTCGTCGAGCGTGCCGGCGCCAGCGAGCTTTTTCGAGAAGGAATAGATGTCTTCGGTGGCCCGCGCGCGCGAACGGGCGGCGACCGCCTGGCGCTGCACGCGCGCCGTCAGATTGCTCGCAATGACGGCGACAACGAGGAAGACCGCAAAGGCAACGATGCTCTCCGGGTCCCTGATCGTCAGCGTGTAGCGCGGCTCGAGGAAGAAATAGTTGAAGCCAAGCGCGCTCAAGAAGCAGGCGTAGAGCGCCGGCCACAGCCCGCAGGTCACCGCCGACGTCAGCACCGACAGCAGGAGCACGATTGCCAAATTTCGGACATCGAGGAACTGATCGAGGATCGAGCTGACGGCCAGCGCCCCGGCGACATAGGCGGTGGAGAACAGGTAGGGCCAGATTTGGAAGGGCTTCTGTTCGGCCGCGGCCTTCACCCTTGCCGAAGGCGTCTCCCCATCGCGCTCGGTGCCCGAAATGACGTGGACGCTGATGTCGCCGGCATTGCGGATCAGATCGTAGGTGAGCGAGCCCTCGATCAGTTCCCGCCAACGCGAGCGGGTCGGCCTGCCGATGACGATATGGGTGAAGTTGTTGGCCGTCGCATGGCGCACGATGTCCTGGGCGACGTTCTGGCCCGGAATGGTCGTCACCTCGGCGCCAAGCTGCTCGGCAAGACGCAGGTTCGTCGCCAGACGGTCCTTGTCCTCTTCGGACATGCCCGCGAGGCGAGGCGTGTCGACATGAAGCGCCGTCCACGGCGCCCGCAGCCGGTCGGCGAGCCGGCGCGCGTAGCG
>NZ_JHQR01000480.1 GCF_014843825.1 Mesorhizobium silamurunense | reverse complement strand
GATCGAGACGGCGGGCGGCCGCGCCGCGGCGCTCGAGCTCGACGCAGGCGCGGTCGCCAGCTTCCCGGCTTTCGTCGCAGCGTTGAAGAAGACGTTGCAGGAAAAATGGCAGCGCGACCGTTTCGACTATCTCGTCAACAACGCCGGCACCGGCCTGCGCAAGCCGATCGCCGAGACGACAGAAGAGGAATTCGACACGCTGATGAACACCCACCTCAAGGGCGTGTTCTTCCTCACCCAGGCGCTGCTGCCGTTGATCAACGATGGCGGCCGCATCATCAACATCTCGAGCGGGCTGGCGCGTTTTGCCGCCCCTGGCTCATCGGCTTACGCTATGATGAAAGGCGGCATCGAGGTGTTCACGCGCTACCTCGCCAAGGAGCTCGGCGCACGCGGCATCACCGCCAACACCGTGGCGCCCGGCGCGATCGCCACCGACTTCAATGGCGGCCATGTCCGTGACAATGCCGAGATCAACCGCATGGTGGCGGGCGTCACCGCGCTCGGCCGTGCGGGTGTCGCCGACGATATCGGCCCGATGATCGCCTCGCTGCTGTCGCAGGACAATCGCTGGGTCAACGCGCAGCGCATCGAGGTCTCGGGCGGCATGAATATCTAACCCCACGCCTCGGGCGCCAACCCTCATCCGAGCTTCGCGCCGTGTTTTGCCGCTATTTGCCGGCGAAACATGGCGCTTTGCGCATTTATGGCATTCAGCGAACCGGTGTTTTGCTGCATGCGGAGCGGCCGAAAAAATTTCCTGCCATTGCCCCTTCCCGCGCGCCTTGACTCTCGCAATCCGCCAGCCTATTTCAGCGCCACGTTAGCACTCGCCTTTGGTGAGTGCTAACTCATATCCGGCATCGCCGGATGGAGGAACAGTTCTCACCGTTCTCATCGAGGAAGACAAGATGGCAAAGTCCAAGTTCCGCCCGCTTCA
>NZ_JHQR01000481.1 GCF_014843825.1 Mesorhizobium silamurunense | reverse complement strand
GGGTCAGCTGGGTATGGTGCGGCTTGGTTGAAATCGCTGTCGGCCGATCGGATCGACCGCTGCTACAAAATCGGCGCCGTCATCCATGCCCTCCCTCGGGCGTCGTTCCCGCTCGGGAACTCGTATCGGTCTCCTTTCGGATGCCGGTTATGCCGGCCTAAACACGGTGCCATGCCGGAGCATGGCATGCATGATGATGGCGAGCCGGCGGGCGAGCGCGACCCGCGCCTTGCGCATCGTGGACCTCGCCGCGATGGCCAGCGCCCAGTCCCTCAGCTTCAGCGGTGCTTTGTAGCGCGTCAGCATGACATTTGCTGCTTCGTAGAGCAGGGTTCGTGTTCGCCGGTCGCCGCATTTGGAGATGCTGCCGGTGTAATCGACCTCGCCCGATTGATAGCGCCGCGGCACGAGGCCGAGATAGGCGCCGATATCGCGGGACCGCCGGAAGCGCTCGGGATCGTCGACGGCGGCTGTGAAGGCGAGCGCGGTGAGTTTGCCGACACCGGGAATGGTCATCAGCCGGCGGCACGCATTCGAGGCCTTGGCCATCCTCTTCAAGTCTGCGTCGATTGCCGCGACAGCCGAAAGCACGGCGGCGCGCGCCCCGATGAGGCCTCGCATGGCGGCGGACAGGCCGTCGATCCCTTCACTTGATTGCAATGCCTGTTTGATGAAGGCGGGGCTGAGCGCCCGCGGCAGCCGGACGCCGAACACCACGGCGAGGCCGCGGATCTGGTTCTCCAGCATGACGCGCTGCCCGACCAGCTTCTTGCGCGCGATGATGAGCGAACGGACAGCATGCGCCGGCAGCGACTTCACATGCGTCGGTTTGAAGAAGCCGGTGCGGGCGAGATGGGCCAGGCCACGGGCGTCGTTGCGGTCGGTCTTGTGGGTCGCAAGGGACTTCAACGCCTGATAGGCTTGGCGGCTCTCGATGC
>NZ_JHQR01000477.1 GCF_014843825.1 Mesorhizobium silamurunense | reverse complement strand
CAGGAACTCGGCGCCGGCCTTGCGCGCCGCATCGACCAGGATGCGGTCGAGCACGGTGCGCCGCGGCGCGATCAGGCCGGGCAGGTCCGGTCCGCCATCGAGCGGGATGGTGATCTCCTCATCGCCATAGTGGAAGGTCGTCGTCTCGATCGGCGGTGTGCCGGCCTTGAGCAGCGGCGCGAGCAGGCCCCACCGCGACAATTGCAGCACGGCCGCACGCATCAGCGCGTGCGTCGACAGCGTGTCCGAGCCATAAGGCCTGCGCTCGATGACCAGCACTTTCAGCCCGGCGCGGGCGAGCAGCAGGGCCGTCGAGGCGCCGGCACAGCGCGCGCCGACGATGATGGCGTTGTAATGGGCGCACTTGGGCGTGGGCGGAAGGGAAATCGCAGTCGTTGGCATCTTCAGTGTCCTCAGGCGGCTTGGCGGCCTTTGCGGTCGAGATAGCGACGGACCTCGGCGGCGATCGCTTGCGCGTCGACACCGGTGCCGCCGATGAAGTTGGAATCGCGCTTGCGCAGGAAGCGGAAACCGAGCGCGTAAAGGCCGGGAACGCCGGTGACGCCATCGCGGTGCGCCAGCTCGCCATCGGGCCCCAGCGCCGACGGCTCCAGCCAGTCGAAGGATCGGGCATAGCCCGTCGCCCAGATGATTCTGCGGATCGATCCGTCCGTCAGCGAAAGCTGCGACGGAGAGGCTGAAGGCACCTTGACCGGCTCGGGTCGTGCGGGCCGCGGCCCGGCACCGGCGAAACGGTCGATCCGGTCAAGTAGGCGGGCCTGCTTGGCTTCCGCCGCCGCCATGCTCGCCGCGAGGTCGCCGGCGAAGGCTATCTCGCCATTGGCAATGCCGCGCACGCGGCCGGTCA
>NZ_JHQR01000475.1 GCF_014843825.1 Mesorhizobium silamurunense | reverse complement strand
TCGCCGGCCGCCCTTGCCGAGCGCGAGGCGCGCGGCGAGCCGCTGACCAGGGCCGAGCTCGGCGTGCTGCTCGCCTATGCCAAGATCGTGCTGTTCTCCGACATCGTCGCCAGCGACGTGCCGGACGATCCGCATTTCGACCGCGACCTGATGGGCTATTTCCCGGAGCGCATGGCGAAGAAATTCGCCGGCGAAATCCGCGACCACCGGCTCCGGCGCGAGATCATCGCGCGCGTCGTCGCCAACGACCTCGTCAACCGCGGCGGGCCCTCCTTCGTCAACCGGCTGCAGGAAGCGACGGGACGCACCGCGGCCGCTGTCGTGCGCACCTTTGCCTTGGTGCGCGACGGTTTCGCGCTGCCTTCGCTCTACAGGGAGATCGACGCGCTCGACAACCATGTCGACGGCCAGATCCAGCTCGATCTCTACCAGGCGGTCAGCCGGCTTATCTTCATGACCAGCGGCTGGTACATGAAGAACGACCTCAGCTCGGCACCGCTCGGCCAGCGCATCGCCGAGCTGCAAGAGGCGCGCAAGGCTTTGGATCCGAAGCTCGCCTCGTTGCTGCCGGCCTTCTCGCGCGAGCGGATCGAGGATCGGCGGCATGGCCTGTTCAAGGGCGGCGCGCCCGAGAAGCTGGCCGAGAAGCTCGCGCTCGCCGAGGTCGGTGAACTGATCCCGGACATCGCGCTCACCGCGCGCACGGCCAATGCCGACATCGTCAGCGCGGCCAAGGCCTTCTTCGCCGTCAGCGACGCCTTCCGCATCCCGCGCGTCGAGGAGGCCGCGCGCTCGATCATGCCGCCGGACTACTACGACCAGCTGGCGCTGTCGCGCGCGACAGACACGATCGGCGCCGCAAGGC
>NZ_JHQR01000474.1 GCF_014843825.1 Mesorhizobium silamurunense | reverse complement strand
AGGCGAGCGCCCCGGCCGAGGCTCCGGCGGCCACGGCGAGCGCGCCGACCGCCGAGAGTCCGGCCAAGAGCGGCAAGAACAAGTCGGGTGGCACGGTGGTTGCGGCACTGCCTTCCACCAACGATCCGGACGAGCTCTACCGCAACTCCTACCAGTTCATCCTGTCTGGCGACTATCCCACCGCCGAGCAGGGGTTCCGCGATCATATTTCCCGCTTCCCCAAGGACGCCAAGGCGGCGGACGCGCATTACTGGCTGGGCGAATCCCTGCTTGGCCAGCAGAAATACCGCGACGCGGCGGAGGTTTTCCTTGCCGCCAGCAAGGATTATCCGAAGGCCAAGAAGGCGCCCGACATGTTGTTGAAGCTCGGCGTGTCGCTGGTCGGCCTCAAGCAGAACGACGTGGCCTGCGCCACCTTCAGCGAGATCGGCAAGCGCTATCCGGATGTTTCCGGCACGCTCAAGGAGCGCATCAAGCAGGAAAAGGCGCTGGCGTCGTGCTAGCTTGCATGTCGCTGTCCCGAAACCGGGATCACTTTTGGGCGACATGCACTGATGCTCGGCACCGGGCCTGACCTTTCGGACGACCTTTTTTCAGACTTCGACTTTTCCACCGGCGCCGTTGCAGCCGTGTCCGGCGGCAGCGACTCGACCGCCCTTCTCCTTCTCCTCAAGCACCACCTCGACCGAACCCTGCCCGCGGCAAGGCTGCTTGCGGTGACGATCGATCATGACCTGAGACCAGGTTCGGCAGCCGAAGCGCAAGCGGTGGCCCGGCTCTGCGCCGAGCACGGCATCGCGCATCGCACGCTCATCTGGTCCGGCGGCAAGCCGTCGGCGGGCCTTCCCGCCG
>NZ_JHQR01000473.1 GCF_014843825.1 Mesorhizobium silamurunense | reverse complement strand
GGTGAAGTCGCTGCTGCTGCCGGCCGTCGCGCTGGCCCTGCCGCAAGCGGCGATCCTGGCGCGCGTCGCCCGCTCGGCGCTGATCGAGGTGCTCAACGAGGACTATATCCGCACCGCCCGCGCCAAGGGCCTGCCCTACCGCGCGGTGCTCTGGCGTCATGCATTGCGCAACGCCATGATCCCGGTGCTGACCATCCTCGGCCTGCAATTCGCCTTCCTGCTTGCCGGCACTATCATCATCGAGAATGTCTTCTACCTGCCGGGGCTCGGCCGGCTGGTGTTCCAGGCCATCACCCAGCGCGACCTGATCGTCGTCGAAAGCGTGGTGATGCTCTTGGTCGCCGCCGTGATCGCCGTCAACTTACTTGTCGACTTCTCCTATGCGGTCGTTGATCCGCGGCTCAGGGGCCGGCAATGACGATGCGCGTCGACCTGCCCGAGGAAACGCTTGCCGGGGTTCTGGCCAAGGCCTTCCGCAACCGCTCGTTCCTGGTCGGCTTCGCCATCACGCTGCTGGTGGCCGCGATTGCGCTGCTCTCCTTTGTCTGGACGCCCTATGACGTCACCAAACTGGTGATCGCCGACAAGACGCAGGCGCCGTCGTGGGCTCATTGGTTCGGCACCGACCATTTCGGCCGCGACATCCTGTCGATGATCATGGTCGGCGCGCGCAACTCGATCGCCGTGGCGCTGGTCGCGGTCGGCATCGGCATGGGCGTCGGCGTGCCGCTCGGCGCCTTCGCAGCGGC
>NZ_JHQR01000471.1 GCF_014843825.1 Mesorhizobium silamurunense | reverse complement strand
GCCTTGCCACATGCCGGCCAGCCGCTCGGCCTCGTCGATCCGCCGGCTCGCCTGTTCGAGCTCGCCGGCCTCGGCCAGCGCGATCGAGGACGCGACGCGAAATCCCATCGAGCAGGGCTGGCAGGTGCACTTTTCGGCGAGCCTGCGATCGCCTTGCCGGATCGCCTCCATCGCCTGCGACTGCGTCGCCGCCGCCTCGACCGCCAGCGCCTGGAAACGGATCAGCAGATGCGGGGAGAGCCACGTCGATTCGGCAAGGCGCAATCCCTTCTGCAAGAGCCGGCCGGCGCGCCATTTCTGGCCGCGCGCCAGCGCGATCTCGCCAAGCCGATGCAGCGCCAGCGCTTCGCCGAAGGGGGCTCCCGCTTCGGCGCTGAGTTGCGCGGCACTGGTCAACAGCTCTTCCGCCGCCGTGAGCCGTCCGGAAAACAATTCCGCCTCGCCGAGGATCAGTGAGGCGAGCACGCGGCCGGGAACCGATCCGGCGGCCTCGGCGATGCCGAGAAGCTCGCGCGCCGCCTTCGCCATGTGTTCATGGCCGCCGGCCCGGTAGAGGCAGAATTCCGCCAGGCACAGATGCCCATCGAAGACGTTGGAGGCAACGCTCGGCGCGCCGCGAACCCAGTCGACGAACTCGGACTGGAAAAGCTCCTGCCATTGCCCCTGCATGTGCGCGGCGAGCCCGATCAGCGCGCTCGCCTCGCCGACCTCGCGCCCGAGTTCGGCGGCGATCGCCAGCGTGCGCGCT
>NZ_JHQR01000472.1 GCF_014843825.1 Mesorhizobium silamurunense | reverse complement strand
CTCAGGCAGAGCCACGCTCGACTGGCCAAGGCCGCGGCGGTTCGCGCCGACCGCTATGCCCACGCCCGGCAATTCCACCGGATGCGACGCGAACTGAAGCGCCTGCGCACCTATCTCGGACGTGTGTTCCGCGACATCAGCCGCAAGATCGCCGGCAATGGTGAACTCGGGGTCAGGTTTGCTCGATTGCTCGGGCTGGTCGAGCGGCTGCTGGTCCAGAAGCCGAAAGACAAGGACAAGCTCTATTCACTGCATGCACCCGAGGTGGTCTGCATCTCGAAAGGCAAGCCCGTACGCCCTACGAGTTTGGCTGCAAGGTCGGGATCGCAACAACCAACCGTGAAGGCCTCGTGCTGGCCGCCAAATCCTTCGAGGGTAATCCGTATGACGGTCATACGCTCGCCGCGACCGTCGATCAGGCGGTGGAGATTGGCGGCGTCGACCCGGACCGCATCTATGTCGACAAGGGCTTTCGCGGCCATGACTACAAAAGCTCGGGCTCGGTGATGATCGCCGGCCATCGGCGCGGCCTGACGGCCACCATGAAGCGGGAACTGAAGCGACGGTTGGCCATCGAGGCCACCATCGGTCATATGAAAACCGATGGGCGGCTGGACCGGAACTTCCTTCTCGGCCATGTTGGCGACGCCATCAATGCGCTGCTCGTGGCCGCAGGCCACAATCTGCGCCTCATCCTCGCCACGCTGGCGCTTTGGCGTGCGCTCATCCTGCTGGCGCTTGC
>NZ_JHQR01000478.1 GCF_014843825.1 Mesorhizobium silamurunense | reverse complement strand
GCCTGGCGCTGCTGCGCGTCGCGCTCGGCCTGCGAGCGCTTGAGATGCCTGATCGAGGTGGTGGCGGCGGCAGCGATCGCCGGCGGCAGCGCGGTGGTGAAGATGAAGCCCGGCGCATAGGAGCGCACCGCGTCGATCACGGCGCTTGTGCCGGTGATGTAGCCGCCCAGCGTGCCGAACGCCTTGGCTAAAGTGCCCTCGATGATGTCGATGCGGTCGGCCAGGCCTTCGCGCTCGGTGATGCCGCCGCCGCGCGCACCGTACATGCCGACCGCATGCACCTCGTCGATATAGGTCATGGCGTTGTAGCGCTCGGCGAGCTCGACGATCTGCCTGATCGGCGCGATGTCGCCATCCATCGAATAGACGCTTTCGAACACGATCAGCTTGGCGCGCTCGCGGCCCGCCGCCTGAAGCAAGCTTTCCAGATGCGCGACGTCGTTGTGGCGGAAGATCTTCTTCTCGGCGCCCGAGCGCCGCACGCCTTCGATCATCGAGGCGTGGTTCAACTCGTCGGAGAGCACCAGGCAGTTGGGCAAAAGCCTGGCAATCGTCGAGATAGAGGCCTCGTTGGAGACGAAGCCGGAGGTGAAGACCAGGGCTGCCTCCTTGTCGTGCAGGTCGGCCAGCTCATGCTCGAGCTCGACCAGCGGATTGGACGTGCCGGAAATGTTGCGGGTGCCGCCGGCGCCCGAGCCCATCTTGCCCGCCGCGGTCTGGAAGGCGGCGATCAC
>NZ_JHQR01000482.1 GCF_014843825.1 Mesorhizobium silamurunense | reverse complement strand
CCTGCCGATGGAGGATATGCGCGCCGCCTCCTTCCCCAAGCTGACGCTGCCGCTGTTCGAGGACATCAAACGAGTGTTCAAGAACGAAACCGGCCGCGTCTTCATCTATCCATCGTCGGGCACCGGCGCCTGGGAAGCGGCCATGACCAACGTGCTCAGCCCCGGCGACCGGGTGCTGATGTCGCGCTTCGGCCAGTTCTCGCATCTGTGGGTCGACATGGCCGAGCGCCTCGGTTTCGACGTCGACGTCATCGATTGCGAATGGGGAACGGGCGTCCCGCTCGACCTCTATGCGGAAAGGCTGCGGGCCGACAAGGCGCACCGCATCAAGGCGGTCTTCTGCACCCAGAACGAAACCGCGACCGGCGTCATCAGCGACGTCGCCGGCTGCCGCGCCGCGCTTGACGCCGCGAACCACCCTGCGCTGCTGTTCGTCGACGGCGTGTCGTCGATCGGCTCGATCGATTTCCGCCAGGAGGAGTGGGGCGTCGACTGCGCCGTCAGCGGCTCGCAGAAAGGCTTCATGCTGCCGGCCGGCCTCGGCTTCCTGTCGGTCAGCAAGAAGGCGCTTGCCGCGGCGCGGGTCGCCACCCACCGGCACTGCTATTTCTCCTTCGAGGACATGATCCGCGCCAACGACGCCGGCTACTTCCCCTACACGCCGGCCACGCAGCTGCTGCGCGGCCTGCGCGCCTCGCTCGACCTGATCGCCGAGGAAGGACTGGAGAACATCT
>NZ_JHQR01000468.1 GCF_014843825.1 Mesorhizobium silamurunense | reverse complement strand
GGCGCCACGGCCAACGAGCCGGGCAGCGTCGCTCTCGGCGCGGGCTCGACCACGGCGGCGGCGGTTGCCACCACCGGGACCACGATCAACGGCGTCAACTACACGTTTGCCGGAACAGCTCCGACCAGCACCGTCAGCGTGGGCACCGTTGGCAACGAGCGCACCGTCACCAATGTCGCGGCGGGCAGGATCAGCGACACTTCGACGGACGCCATCAACGGCAGCCAGCTTTACGCGACCAACCAGGCGGTCGAAGCCGTGCAGGGGAGTGTCGGCGATTTGAATGAGTTCGCGGTCCAGTACGACAAGAACCCGGACGGCACCAAGTCCAACTCGCTGACCCTGACCGGCGGCGACCCGAGCGCGCCGGTGATCATCCACAATGTCGGCGCCGGCACCGCCGACACCGATGCGGTCAACGTGCTGCAGCTCAACAACGGGCTGGCGACAACGTTCGACAACTCCAAGACCTACACCAATCAGGTGGCGGCAACGACGCTCCAGCAGGCAAACGCCTATACGGACTCCAAGCTCAGCCAGCTCAACATGGACATGGGCGAGGCCCGCGGCGAGGCGCGCCAGGCAGCTGCGATCGGCCTGGCCGCCGCTTCGCTGCGTTATGACGATCGTCCCGGCAAGCTGAGCGTCGCG
>NZ_JHQR01000469.1 GCF_014843825.1 Mesorhizobium silamurunense | reverse complement strand
TGCGGTCGCCGTGGAAGCGCGCCGCCGCCCAGGCGGCTCCGGGCGTCGAGGCGAGGCCGGCGCGGACATCGAAGCCCTGCTCGAAGAAACGGGTGAGGATCTCGTCCTGCATGGCGCGCTCGCCGCCGAACAGATGCGTGCAGCCGGTGACGTCGAGGAACAGCCCGTCCTCGCCGTCGATCGCCACCAGCGGCGTGTAACGGTCGCACCAGTCGGCAAGGCCTTCGAGCAGGCGGCGGTCGGCCTCCGTGTCGGCCTCCACCACATCGATCGAAGGATGCATGGCGCGCGCATCGGCAATGCCCATGCCGCGCTTCAATTTGAGCGCCTCAGCCCGCTCGTCGAGGGCTGCGATGCGCTGGGCGTTGCTGTCGCGATGGCTGATCACCAGAGGCAGGTGATGCGAGGGCCGGGAACGCCAGGACCGTCCCAGACGCTGGCGCAGGATCCGTTCCGCGCAAAGGTACGGGAACCACAGCGACAGAATTCTCTGTTCTTTCGGCAAAAGCGTGCTCATCGGGGTTCCACTCCAGTGTGAATTGTCCGGGCAGTGCCGTGCGGCTCTTGCCGATATCGACGGTGAAGGCGGGGCGGCCGATCGAGCCGGCGAGCGGGCCGGCGACCGTCTCGCGGCTCGCCGCCGG
>NZ_JHQR01000476.1 GCF_014843825.1 Mesorhizobium silamurunense | reverse complement strand
TGGCACGACGGTCGAGGTGCGCGACCTCTTCTTTGCCACGCCGGCGCGGCTCAAATTCATGAAGGGCGAGCGCGCCGAGAGCTCGGCGACCAGCGACGTGGTGAAGCGCATCGCCATCGCCTTCCCGGCCGTGCGCTTCACGCTCGCCGGCTCCGACCGCTCGACGCTCGAATTGCCGGCGACCGGCGACACGCCGGAAGGCCGCCTCGCCCGCGTCGCGCAAGTGATGGGCAAGGATTTTCCCGACAATGCGATTCCCATCGATGCCGTGCGCGACGGCGTGCATCTTGCCGGCCACGTCTCGATCCCGTCCTACACGCGGGCCAATGCGCTGCAGCAATATGCCTATGTCAACGGCCGGCCGGTGCGCGACAAGCTGATCGCCGGCGCGATCCGTGGCGCCTTCGCCGACGTGCTGCCGCGCGACCGGCATGCGGTCACGGTGCTTTTCCTTTCGCTCGATCCGGCGACCGTCGACGTCAATGTCCACCCAGCCAAGGCCGATGTGCGCTTCCGCGATCCGGGCTTGGTGCGCGGGCTGATCGTCGGCGCCATCCGCGAGGCGCTGGCCGGCGCCGG
>NZ_JHQR01000465.1 GCF_014843825.1 Mesorhizobium silamurunense | reverse complement strand
GGCGGCCGTGCTGCGCAGGGCGGGGCCTGCCGAGGGCAAGGTGGCGGCGAGCCTGATGCGCACTTATCCATCCGGCTGGGGGGCCTGCGGCATCGGCGCCGGCGGCACGCGCTTCGATTTCCATCGTCAGCCGGAAGAGTTCGCCGACAACAGCCTCTTCCACATGGACGGCAAGGAACTGTTCCGCCTGACTTCGCGCCATTTCAGCGGCTTTGTCGGAGACTTGCTGGAGCGCGCCGGTTGGCGGCAGGAGGATGTCGACCTCGTCGTACCGCATCAGGCAAGCCCGATCGCGCTGGCGCATATGGCGCGCCAGACCGGCTTCGCGCCGGAAAAGCTGGTCGACATCGCGGCCCGTTTCGGCAATCAGATCGCGGCTTCCATTCCCTTCGCGCTCGATGTCGCGCGCCGCGAGGGGCGCGTGGCGCCGGGCATGAAGCTGCTCTTCCTCGGCACGTCGGCCGGCGTGTCCTTCGGCGGCATGGCGCTGGAGGCTTGACGGATGGCCGTGCTCGTCACCGGCGCCAGCGGCTTCCTTGGCTCCCATGTGCTGGCGCGGCTGGCC
>NZ_JHQR01000464.1 GCF_014843825.1 Mesorhizobium silamurunense | reverse complement strand
GCGGCTGACGCGCGCCGTCCATCCGGGCGGCTTCGTGCTCGGCTGCAACATGACCATGCATCGCGACGTCGCCGCCCGCATCGGCCCCTTCGACGAGCGCTTCGGCGCCGGCGGGGCGCTGCGCTCGGCCGAGGACACGGACTATCTGGTGCGGGCGATGCTTGCCGGCATGGCGGTCGAATACGTGCCCGACATGACGATCTTCCACCATCATGGCCGGCGCGACCGCAAGGCGATCGACCGGCTGCACCGCGACTATCATTTCGGCAACGGCGCGCTCTGCCTGAAGCACATCCGACGCGCGCCCTTCCTGCTTCGCCATTTCTACTGGGCGGCGCGGTCGGCCATGCGCGAGCTCGCCGGAGGCCCGCGCTTCGACCATGAGCTCAGGCTGTCGCACTGGCCGATCGTGCTGATGAACCTCGCTGGCGCGGCGAAGTTCGTGCTTCTGGTGCTTGCCAGGCGGCCGAAGCGTCAGGCGCAGCCGGGCAAGGAGACCAATGAGGCCGCCAGCGCGGAGGCCGGCGCGCGATGAGCGGGCGGCCGACGCTATCGATGCTGCG
>NZ_JHQR01000463.1 GCF_014843825.1 Mesorhizobium silamurunense | reverse complement strand
CCGCGGCGCTGACGGCGCTTGCCGGCGACAGCAGCGGCTACAGATTGCCGGCGGATGTCGAGGCGCATGCGGCGGCGCTCGACGCGGACAGCCGCCGCATGGCCGAAGCCGGCAGCCTCTATCCGGACCATGTCATCTTTCTCGGCCGGAGCTCCGTGGTGGCAAGGCCCGGCGAACATGTCGCCGACGTCATCGCGCGGCTGGGCGTCAAGCCGGCCGCGATCCTCTTTCCCGGCGTCGGCGTGCTGATGCGCGGCGATGCCAGCACCGGCGCGGACGCCATGCAGCGCTGCCTTGCCGATGTGACTGCCCGGATCGACATCACGGCACGCCTGAATTATCTGACCGCCGCCGAAAACGACGAACTGATCAACTGGGATGCCGAGCAGTATCGCCAGAAACTCAACGCCGCGGGCTAGGCGCATGGCGCCGCTTGCCATAGGCATCGACGTCGGCACCTCCGGGTCGCGCGCCGTCGCGATGCGTCCGGACTTTTCCATCGCAGCACGCGCCGCCGCGCCGCTCGATCGCTTCGGCGCGAACGGCCGCGATCCCGCTGT
>NZ_JHQR01000467.1 GCF_014843825.1 Mesorhizobium silamurunense | reverse complement strand
TCTCCACGTTCCGTTCTGCCGGTCGATGTGCCGGTATTGCGGCTTCCCTACCACCATCACCCGCCGGGATGCGCCGATTCTCAATTATCTGGCGATGCTGCGTGACGAGATCCGTTTGGTCTCGGAGCAAACGCCGCGGGCACTGCCCGTGAGCGACGTGCATTTCGGAGGCGGAACGCCGACCCTAATCGGGCCAGCTGAGTTCCTCGCACTGATGGAGTTCCTGCGCCGCCGCTTCGCGTTCAGGAAAACGGCTACTGTTGCCGTGGAGATCGATCCACGCACGTTCACGGCCGAGATGGCCGAAGCCTTAGGAGCAGCCGACATAAACCGCGCGAGCCTCGGCGTGCAGAGCTTCGATCCCATTGTTCAAAAGGCGATCAACCGGGTCCAGAGTGAGGCGCAAACGGCGACTGCCGTCGAAGAGCTGCGCCGGCATGGGGTAGGCCGCATCAATTTCGACCTCATCTTCGGTCTGCCGCATCAGACGGTGCAGTCCTGCGTACAGACCGCTAGGTCGGCGGTCGCCATGCGCCCCAACCGGCTTGCGGT
>NZ_JHQR01000466.1 GCF_014843825.1 Mesorhizobium silamurunense | reverse complement strand
AATCCGTATTTTCTTGCACGGATGGATCGACTACCGTCCACCTACCGGGATTGGGGTGTCGGGAGCACGCATGGCGGGCAGGCCGAAGTATCTGATGAACTGAGAGTTCGAGTTGTTATCTGGCCGCCCCCTTCGACTTGCCCGGTTGCGCTGCGAGCGCGGATCCGTAGTTGTCGTGTAGCCCGCCGGCTCCCAAGGTTGCTGAACCTGGAAAGGAGCCGGGAATGAGAACCATCGCCCTTGATGTCCACCGATCATTCGCCCAAATGGCGATCTTGGAGAAAGGCAAAATCCGGGATGCGGGGAGGATCGATCTTGAACGCAGCCGCCTGTTGCAGTTCGCCATAAAGCTCAAGCCGGATGACGAGATCGTCATCGAGGCAACAGGCAATACAAGTGCGATCGTGCGATTATTGTCGCCTTTTGTGGGCCGGGTGGTCATAGCCAATCCGATCCTGGTCCGGGCCATCGCCTGGGCCAAGGTCAAGACCGACAAGATCGACGCGGCAGTGCTGGCGAAGCTTCATGCGAGTGGCTTTCT
>NZ_JHQR01000461.1 GCF_014843825.1 Mesorhizobium silamurunense | reverse complement strand
CGCCCTCGTTGGTGGGGCGTATATAGTCGCCACCAATCCAAACTGTCAACCGCGATCTGCGATGTTTTTTCGATTTCTCGTGCAGATATCCACGGGGCTGAAATTCGTGAGTTGGCTTGGCTGTGGTGTTCCGCTGCCGATCACGCCTACCGAGGCTCGACACTCCTCGGTGGCAGCGCGTGCCATCGGCTTGAAAATCGCCTGCCCCTGCTTGGGACTATCGACAGCCGCGCCAAACCGAGCAGCGTTTCAGAGCCGGCCTTCCAGCAATTCCGCCGTGATGTTCCGACCGGCGTAAAAGATGCTCAGGATCGAAACCTGTTCGTCCTCGACCGCAAGGGCAATGCTGACGGCGCGCCGGTAGCCGATGATCCGCAGCCCAGGCATGATCTCGACCCGCTCGGTGCCGCGCTGTGGAAAAGTCGACAAGCCCAGGTGACCTTCAATTCGCGACGGTCGCTCGCGCT
>NZ_JHQR01000462.1 GCF_014843825.1 Mesorhizobium silamurunense | reverse complement strand
ACGACGTAGTCGGCAAGCTTCAGCGCCGTCGTGGTGGCGACGACCGAGTTGCAGCCATGCGCGATGTTGGCGAACGGGCCGCCATGCACGAAGGCCGGGTTGTTCTCCAGCGTCTGCACCAGGTTGGGCTGCATGGCGTCCTTCAAGAGCACAGCCATGGCGCCGTCGGCCTTGAGGTCGCGGGCATAGACCGGCGACTTGTCGCGACGATAGGCGACGATGATGTCGCCCAGGCGCTTCTCGAGGTCCTTGAGGTCGGTGGCGAGGCACAGGATCGCCATCACTTCCGAGGCGACGGTGATGTCGAAGCCGGCTTCGCGCGGAAAACCGTTGGCGACGCCGCCGAGCGAGGAGATGATCTCGCGCAGCGCCCGGTCGTTCATGTCCATGACGCGGCGCCAGACGACACGGCGGG
>NZ_JHQR01000459.1 GCF_014843825.1 Mesorhizobium silamurunense | reverse complement strand
GCGACGAAGTCCAGCGTGCCGGTGATCGTGCCGCCTTCGGCGACGTTCTGCGGGGCCTCGGTCGAAGCCGTCGGCGCGTCGTCGTCGAAGGTGATGGTCAGCGTGCCGGTCGTGGACGAGTTGTCGGCATCGGTTATGGTGTAGGTCAGGCTGGTTGTCGGATCGACCGCGTTCTCGTCGTTGGGGCCGCCCGCATGCAGCACGTTGTCGACCAGCGTCACCGTGTAGGCGCCGGTTGCCGGGTCCGTCACATGGACGGTGAACAGAGTGCCGCGCGGGCCGGTCGCCGTCAGCGTGTTGGTGCCAGCATCCCAGCTGTAGGCCACCGTCTCGGTGCCGACCGTGCCGCTGGTGCCGTTTAGGGCGGCGAACGAGAAGCCGTTGGCGCCTGCGCCGTCGCC
>NZ_JHQR01000458.1 GCF_014843825.1 Mesorhizobium silamurunense | reverse complement strand
TCGTTGACCGCGGTGACGTGGATGGTCGAGGTCGCCGTGTTGCTATTGGCCGAACCGTCGTTCACCACGACCGTTATGCTGCGGTCTGTCGTGTTCGGACTGTCGCTCGAGTTGCTGAACACGATCTGGTGCAGCGCCGTCTGGTAGGCGGCGAGGGTCGCCGATCCAGAGAGAGTCAACACGCCGGTCCCGGAGTTGTAGCTGGACGCCGTGATGCCGGCCGGCAGCCCGCCGTTGACGGCCAGGAGATCGCTGGCCTGTGCATTGGTCAGCGTGATCGTCGCCGAGGTGACATTGGTATTGTCGGCGTCGGTGATGCTCACGTCCGTATCAGCGATGGCAACCGCAGAACCGTTCTCGGTGAAGGTCGCCTGGTAGTCGGC
>NZ_JHQR01000457.1 GCF_014843825.1 Mesorhizobium silamurunense | reverse complement strand
CGGCCCGATCGTCTGGGCGTCCTGCGTCATCAGCGTGATGGCCGCGTCCGCGACCGTGCCGACCGAAGCGGTCGGCGCATCATCATTGAAGGTGATGGTCAGCGTGCCCGGTGCCGTCGAACCGTCCGCATCGGTGATCACATAGCCGAGATTGACCGTCGCGTTGTTCTCGTCGTTCGGACCTTGCGCCTGCAGCACGTTGTCGAGCAGCGTCACCGTGTAGGCGCCGGTCGCCGGATCCGTCACATGGACGGTGAACAGAGCGGTGCCGATGCGGTCTCCGCTGGTGGTGGTGGCCGTCAGCGTGTTGGTGCCGGCATCCCAGCTGTAGGAGACGTTCTCCTGGCCGACCGTGCCGGTGGTGTTGTTGAGGG
>NZ_JHQR01000456.1 GCF_014843825.1 Mesorhizobium silamurunense | reverse complement strand
TTTATGCCGCCGGCCTTGCCGCGGGCGCCGGAATGAACCTGCGCCTTCAGCACCCATTTCGCGCCGCCGATCTCTCTGGCACGGTAGGTCGCCTGTTCGGGGCTGTAGGCAAGGCCGCCGCGCGGCACATGCACGCCGTGGCGGGCGAGCAGTTCCTTGGCCTGGTATTCGTGAATGTCCATCTTGTCCTCCCGGTAATTCTTACTGCGCCGCGCTATGCGCCTGGCCGGCGCGCTCGATCGCCTCGCTGACCACCAGCACGTTGCGCGCCATGCGCTCCGACGCCGCGTCGATCATCTTGCCGTCGAGGGCGGCCGCACCCTTGCCGAGCGCCTCCGCTTCCTTCAGCACCTCGAGGATGCGGCGGGCGCGCG
>NZ_JHQR01000454.1 GCF_014843825.1 Mesorhizobium silamurunense | reverse complement strand
TGGTCAAGAACGCAGAGGCGCTGGCGAAGTTGGAGTTCGGCGACCAGAAGCTCAGTAAGGACGATATCATCAAGATCCTGCACAACAAGGGTGCCGCCCAGGTGGTGAAGGTCCTGGTCAAGAACGCGGAGGCGCTGGCGCAGCTGGAGTTCGGCGGCCAGAGGTTCAGCAAGGACGATCTCGTCAAGATCCTGGGCAATGAAGGTGCCTCCCGGGCCGTGCGGGCCCTGGGGGACAACGCCGAGACGCTGGCGAAGCTGGAGTTCGGTGGCCAGAAACTCAGCAAGGATGATGTACTGAAGATCCTGAAAAGGCGCGGTGCCGCGCGGGCGGTTGTGGCGC
>NZ_JHQR01000470.1 GCF_014843825.1 Mesorhizobium silamurunense | reverse complement strand
TTGCCGGGCCTGTTCGGCCATCTCCTCGGAGAGGTCGATCCCGTCGATCAACCGGAAACCGAGGCGTTCCAGTTCCACGCCGACGAGGCCTGTTCCGCAGCCAGCGTCCAGGATTGCGATGGCAGTTCGCTGCCTGGCCAAATAGGCCGTCTGCATGGCACCCGCCAGTTCCGCCACGATCATCGGCCCGCAGTACCCGTCGCGGCCGACATCCAGATCGTAGGAACTGGCCCATCCGCGATAGAAGTGGGCCAAGCGACCGGTGTCGCCGTCGAGGGCATGGGAATCCTTGATGCGCTTTCGTGCGGCTTGCTCCAGTGCCGTCTGCTGATCGAGGG
>NZ_JHQR01000453.1 GCF_014843825.1 Mesorhizobium silamurunense | reverse complement strand
CAAACTGCTTTGCGTCCACCAACGCGTTCTCCAGCCGCTCGTTGAAGCTGAACCGGTTTGGCAGTCTCGTCAAAACATCCCTGCGAATGGCATTTTCGCTTTCCGCTTGCAGAATGAAGCGTCGGGTAAATTCGAACGCGTGGGCAAGCACCGCGCGAAACAGTGTGATGGCGTAGCTGACTATCAGGATTGCGACGGGCAGATTGACAGCGTCTTCCACCCACGCAATCGCGACCGCCGAGCCGACGAAGATCGGTAGCGTATACGCGATGGCCGCAATGGGAATCGTGTAAAAGGAAGCGGCGCCGCCAGCGATCATCCCCGCGCTCAGGCAGG
>NZ_JHQR01000452.1 GCF_014843825.1 Mesorhizobium silamurunense | reverse complement strand
ACATATGACGATTTCAGAGTTTACGCTTAAGTCCAGGGACGAGGAGCCGGTCCGTCGGCTGGAGATCTTCACTGGTTCGGGTCGGCGACGTGAGTGGCCGCGGGAGGAGAAGGCCCGGATAGTGGCGGAGAGCTACGATGCGGGCGAGACGGTTTGTGCTGTGGCACGCCGGTATGGACTTTCCCCGCAGCAATTGTTCACCTGGCGTCGGGCTGCTCGCCGGCCGATGGGGAAGGCAGCGATATCGGAATCCATGTTCGTGCCGGCGGTGGTGACGGCGGCGCCTCCGAAGCCTGCGGCGAAGCATCCGCCACAGCCAAGGA
>NZ_JHQR01000450.1 GCF_014843825.1 Mesorhizobium silamurunense | reverse complement strand
ACCGAACCCGGCTTGGCCAGAACCTGGCCGCGCTCCACGCCCTCGCGGTCGATGCCGCGCAAGAGCGCGCCGATGTTGTCGCCGGCCTGGCCCTGGTCGAGCAGCTTGCGGAACATCTCGACGCCCGTGCAGGTCGTCTTGGCGGTCGGACGGATGCCGACGATCTCGAGCTCCTCGCCGACCTTGACCACGCCGCGCTCGACGCGGCCGGTCACGACCGTGCCGCGGCCCGAGATCGAGAACACGTCCTCGATCGGCATCAGGAACGGCTTGTCCAGCGGACGAACCGGCGTCGGGATGTAGGCGTCGACCTG
>NZ_JHQR01000451.1 GCF_014843825.1 Mesorhizobium silamurunense | reverse complement strand
TTGATGGTGACGACGATGCCGGCACCGACGGTGCGGCCGCCTTCACGGATGGCGAAGCGCAGCTTCTCTTCCATGGCGATCGGCACGATCAGCTCGACGTCGACGGTGATGTTGTCGCCAGGCATCACCATCTCGGTGCCGGCCGGCAGCGTCACGATGCCGGTCACGTCGGTCGTGCGGAAGTAGAACTGCGGACGGTAGTTGGTGAAGAACGGCGTGTGGCGGCCGCCCTCGTCCTTGGTCAGGATGTAGGCTTCGGCCACGAACTTCTTGTGCGGCTT
>NZ_JHQR01000449.1 GCF_014843825.1 Mesorhizobium silamurunense | reverse complement strand
ACCGTTGACACAACTCGCCTCATATGAGGACGCCGGCAGAAGCGGGCTCAACCTTGATGGGCGGCCCGGTCTGCAGCAGCTGCTGGCTGATGTTGAGAGCGGGCACGCCGATTTCGAAACGGTTGTCGTTTACGATGTGAGCCGCTGGGGGCGATTCCAGAACGTTGATGAAAGCGCTTCCTACGAATTCCGATGCCAGATGGCAGGGGTGCGAATCGAATTTTGCGCCGAGCAGTTTGCGAATGACGGTGCGTGTTTCAGTAAGTCCCGGACACCGG
>NZ_JHQR01000460.1 GCF_014843825.1 Mesorhizobium silamurunense | reverse complement strand
TCTGGCCGGTGACGAATGCAGCCTCCTCGGAAGCAATCCATGCGACCATAGCCGCGACTTCCTCAACACGGCCGGTTCGACCCAGCGGATGAATGGCACCCAGCCGCCCCCGCGCCTGCTCGGGCAAAGCGGCGACGAAATTGACGTTGAGATCCGTATCGATCCAGCCAGGAGCCACGCCGTTGCAACGCACCCCGTCTGGCCCGCCATCGACAGCCACGGCACGCGTTAGGCCGTGCAGCCCTGCCTTGGAGGCACAATAGGCCGCGTGCC
>NZ_JHQR01000447.1 GCF_014843825.1 Mesorhizobium silamurunense | reverse complement strand
CTCGATGAAGATGCCGAACTCCTGCAGGCGATCGTCAGCAACGATGACAACCTGAGCTATGGCAGCATCATCAGCGTCTACACCGGACAGGACGAGGCAATAACTTCGCTTACCCGCGACGGAATGGAAGAGCTGGAGCAAATGCTTGCCCATGCGCGCCGCACCGCTGACGAATGGAATGACTTCCTCGAAGCCTTCGTCGATGGCCAAGAACTCATCGCTCGCATCAAAGCGAAATCTCCGCGGTAACAACCGGGCGGTTACG
>NZ_JHQR01000448.1 GCF_014843825.1 Mesorhizobium silamurunense | reverse complement strand
TTGAGGCCGCCGATGTTGACGGTGCGCGCCTTGTTGCTCGCGGCATAGTCGGCGACGCCGAAATGCATCGCCTCCAGCCGGCCGGGTGTGGCGGCGATCGCCTCGACATTGGCCATGCCGAGCGCGGTCTCGATCAGCGCTTCGAGGCCGACGCGGGTCTTGAAACCCTTGGCCATCTCGATCTGGTTGACCATGGCCTCGACCATATAGAGGTCGGCCGGCACGCCGACCTTCGGCACCAGGATGGTGTCCAGCCGGTCACC
>NZ_JHQR01000446.1 GCF_014843825.1 Mesorhizobium silamurunense | reverse complement strand
ACAGCCATGGAAGAATATATCGGTCTCGATGTGTCGATGAAAGAGACGGCAGTTTCGATCCGCCGTGAAGGCGAACGGATCTGGCGCGGGAAGTGCGCATCTGATCCGACCATCATTGCCGAGCTTGTCCGCAAGCGGGCGCCAGCTGTAAAGCGAGTGGTGTTCGAGACGGGGCCTCTCTCCGTATGGTTCTATCATGCGCTACGCGCCAAGGGATTGCCGGCAATCTGCATCGATGCCCGTCACGCCAAAGCTGCGCTCGA
>NZ_JHQR01000445.1 GCF_014843825.1 Mesorhizobium silamurunense | reverse complement strand
AAGCCGTGATAGAGCATCGGCGCCATGCGGCCGGTCTCGAACACAACCCGCTGGCAAGTCGGTGCCTTCGCCAGCGATGCAACGATCGCCTCGGCCGTCGACATCGTCTTCGCTTCGTGGACGACTGCTCCCTCACGGTCGAGAACGCACACATGCGTCTCTTCCATCGAGATGTCCAAGCCTGCAAAATATTCCATGGTCGGTCTCCTCTTCAAATGACGGAGCCGATCCTAACGGTCTCCGAGAAGAGCCGCTGCCCATT
>NZ_JHQR01000455.1 GCF_014843825.1 Mesorhizobium silamurunense | reverse complement strand
TTTGTGGGCCGACATGATAGACGACGGAGCAACGCCCGCCGCCAGGGCGCGGACGGCTCATCCCACCAAAACGTAACCTAAGCGGCGCGTCGTTGAGGGAAATGGAGACCCAAACGGGCCCGACGAGGGTCCACGGCGGTCACAATGTTGTGGTGGTGATCGCAGTAGACGCGATCCGGCGAAGTTGGCCCAGCACAAAAACGGTAACCGCCGGGTACTGACGGGTCTTCGCTCACCGGGAAGCGGCACTGATAGAC
>NZ_JHQR01000444.1 GCF_014843825.1 Mesorhizobium silamurunense | reverse complement strand
GTCAAGTGGAACAACGGGGACGACTTCACTGCCGATGACGTGATGTTCAACCTGCTGCGCTGGTGTGAAAGGGACGTGCCTGGGAACTCAATGGCTGCGCGCATGGCCACGCTCGTGGATGAAAAGACGGGCAAGGCAGTAGAAGGCGCCATTTCAAAAGTTGACGACCACACGATTAAACTCAAGCTGCCAAAACCCGATATTACGATCATTCCGGGGTTTGCCGATTATCCCGCGCTGATCGTTCACCGTGACTA
>NZ_JHQR01000443.1 GCF_014843825.1 Mesorhizobium silamurunense | reverse complement strand
CCAGCCGACCCGACGACGCGAAAGGACCATGAAACGCTTCAAGTCGGCACGCCAGCTTCAGCGGTTCGTTTCCATCCATGATCCGATTGCCAACCTGTTCCACTTTCCCCGCAATACGCTGTCATCAGCTCAACATCGAGACCTGCGTAACGCCGCCATGCAAATCTGGAACAAAATCGCGTGTCTCGCCGCAGCGTGACAGCCGTCCCGGCCAGCTATCGCTGCATCAATCCGCTGATAACTTTACAGCGCC
>NZ_JHQR01000442.1 GCF_014843825.1 Mesorhizobium silamurunense | reverse complement strand
ATCGGGCGTTATCAACTTAACTCGCGTTCAGGGATTTGCGGCATAGACCGATGGCATGAACACCGCAACCGTCAGCTACAAGCGCCATCGTTTCCCGCCGCAGATCATCGCCCATGCAGTCTGGCTCTACTACAGGTTCCCCTTGAGCCTGCGTCTGGTCGAGGAAATGCTGCTGGAGCGCGGGACCGTGGTTTCGTATGAGACAATCCGCCGGTGGGGCATCAAGTTCGGTCCGCATTACGCTCGCC
>NZ_JHQR01000441.1 GCF_014843825.1 Mesorhizobium silamurunense | reverse complement strand
GTCCTAAGGCCGACCGCCATTTCAGCATGCCCAAGGACGTATGTGCCGCACATGGGCTCAAGCCATCCGCCCGCACATCCGTTGTGGATTGACCCGCGAGGAGGGCCCAGCATGTCAGAACGTCTCAACATAGGCCCGCTGCAACTTGGCGAAACGGCGCCCAATGTCGTGCTCGACGCGATTACCCGCGAGGGCAAGATCGCCATCGACGATTTCCGAGGCGAGAAACCAGTGCTGGTTGGGCT
>NZ_JHQR01000440.1 GCF_014843825.1 Mesorhizobium silamurunense | reverse complement strand
CCCTCGGCCAATTCGGTTCCCGGAGTTATCGTCACCGGGTATTGTCTCACGGATATTCGCCCGGGATCACACCATGACTGTCCAGTGCGAATATCAAATTCCCAGCCGTGCCAAGGGCAGCGAATGAACTCCCCCCGACGCGAGCACTTGACATGTCCGGGCTCATCTGCCGTTGCAATACCTGAGATAAAGCCCATCGACAGTTCCGCGCTCTGGTGAGGGCAACGGTTGAGGAGGGCGAAG
>NZ_JHQR01000436.1 GCF_014843825.1 Mesorhizobium silamurunense | reverse complement strand
GAATGGTTGCAAGAGCTTTATGAACAAGGATACATTCCTCAGAAGGAATTAAACTCAGATTTAACCATAATGCTTTACCAAGCAAAACGAAAAAATAAAAGAATATACGGAAATTATGACTTAGAGGAATTACTACCTGATATTCCATTTTCCGATGTGAGAAGAGCCATTATGGATTCGTCAGAGGAATTAATAGATAATTATCAGGATGATGAAACCAACTCTATATTAACTTTATGCCGT
>NZ_JHQR01000439.1 GCF_014843825.1 Mesorhizobium silamurunense | reverse complement strand
CGCGCGAGACGAGCGATGTTCTCCTTTCCTTGAACCCGTGTGCCCCTCTCTTAGGGGGAAAACAAGCTCGCGCATAAGGTCGCGCAACCTTTGGCAATAGCTTTGGAGAGCAACATGGTATTGCAGATGGAGTCCCCGGCTCCTTCGATTAAAGTCGAGGACTGGCTGCGTGGCGAGCCCCTCGCAAACTTCCAGCCTGGCAAAGTGTACATCGTCGAATTTTGGGC
>NZ_JHQR01000438.1 GCF_014843825.1 Mesorhizobium silamurunense | reverse complement strand
TTCGCCTCGGAAGTGACGCGCGTCGCACGCGAGGTCGGCACGGAAGGCAAACTTGGTGGCCAGGCCCGTGTCGAAGGCGTCGGCGGCACATGGAAGGATCTGACCGACAACGTTAACTCCATGGCGGAAAACCTGACCGGGCAGGTCCGCAACATCGCCGAGGTGACGACGGCAGTCGCCCTGGGGGATCTCTCGAAGAAGATCACCGTGGACGTGAAGGG
>NZ_JHQR01000437.1 GCF_014843825.1 Mesorhizobium silamurunense | reverse complement strand
ACAAATTAATGGGTCCTGACCCTAGCTAGGAAGACGGTTCGGACGCGTTCCGGCTAATCTTAGAAGCCATCATCCCATTCCGGCCGGCCCGTCATAGCGGGCGCGCGGCCTGATCGGCCTGTTGCTCGTCAACTGCTCGACGGCATGCGCCGTCCAGCCGACGCTGCGGCCGAGCGCGAACAGGCGGAAGGGGGCATCGGCGGGCAGCCGCAGGCCG
>NZ_JHQR01000435.1 GCF_014843825.1 Mesorhizobium silamurunense | reverse complement strand
CGTGTCGAGGCCGTTGATGCGCACCGAGACGGTCTTGCCCTTGGCGCGCCAGTCGATGTCGTTGAGCGCCTGGATGATGTTCTTGCGGGCGCGCTCCTTGTCGGGCGGCGCCACCGCGTCCTCGATGTCGAGGAAGACGAAGTCGGCGGCGCTGTTGGCCGCCTTGTCGATCATCTCCGGGCTGGAGCCCGGAACGGCCAGCTCGCTGCGCTGCAG
>NZ_JHQR01000432.1 GCF_014843825.1 Mesorhizobium silamurunense | reverse complement strand
CGGCTTGACGCTCTCCGCCGATCAGAGGGCGGCGATCTTTTTGGACACTTCCGTCGAGACGATTATCGACGGAAGCGGAACCTATATGGCGCCCCTGCAACTGACGGCCGGCGCTGATACGCTGACCTTTGATTCCAGCGACCCGACGAACAGCACGGTGAATGCGACCGCACCGAACTTAAATCCCACGGACAGCATCGACCTTGGGGGTGG
>NZ_JHQR01000434.1 GCF_014843825.1 Mesorhizobium silamurunense | reverse complement strand
CCCCGACATTCCAGCCGTGATCATTGACGATGTGGTCCGACAGGCCGGCCGGCTCGATATCCTCGTCAACAACGCCGGGCGCATGGTTGAAGCGAAGGTAGATGAGACGGGACTGGATGAGTGGCGACGCACAATGGCGCTCAACCTTGATGCTCCTTTCCTGCTGATCCACCGCGCCATGCCTCATCTTCGCAGAAGCCGCGGCGCCATCGT
>NZ_JHQR01000433.1 GCF_014843825.1 Mesorhizobium silamurunense | reverse complement strand
CCACCAGCGGCACGTCGACGCCGACCTCGCGGATCGCCTTGATGACGCCTTCGGCGACCCAGTCGCAGCGGTTGATGCCGGCGAAGATGTTGACCAGGATGGTCTCGACTTGTCTGTCGCCGAGCACGGCGCGGAAGGATTTCGCCACCCGCTCGGGCGAGGCGCCGCCGCCGATGTCCAAGAAATTGGCCGGCTCGCCGCCGGCGA